>NZ_JBSFGU010000025.1:0-108118 GCF_053596725.1 Kitasatospora sp. NPDC001660
GGGGGCGGCCGCGATCCGCGCCGGCCACGACCCCGGAAGCCACGGGCTCCGGGATCCGCCGGCTCCGGAGGCCTGCACGGCCTCCGGAGGACTCAGAAGCTGCAGACGTGGCTGCAGCTCGACCAGCCGCCGCAGGTGCTGGCCTGCACCGCGGCGGTCACGTACACCTCGTTCGCGAGCTCGCCGGCCGGGTGGACCTGGTGGCCCTGGCCGAGGGTGAGCCGGAAGTCCTCGTCCTTGAGCGCGCGAACCTGCTCGGCCGTGGGCAGCATGTTGCCTCCTCCAAGTGATCGGATCTGGCACGGGCGTGCCGGGTCCGGATCCTGACAGCGCCTCACGCGTCACACCAGGGGCGTGCACCCCACCCGACGCAATTTCGGCCACGATCGAAATATGGTCCGGCCCCCCGCCATGCCCCCGTTCCCCCAGGCCATGCAAGGCCGCTCCCCCGGCGGCCGCGCCGCCCGCTCCCCCGCCCGGCCCGACGGCCGCCCTACACCTGACCAAAATCGGGGCGGTGAAGGCCACACAAACCGGACCCCACGTTTCGGAGTCGCCGCCCCTGGGGAGCCCGGCGGTCCGTCGCTCCTGTCGCAGGGCCGGGCACCCAGGGTCACGATGGAGTCCGGTACTCCACCAGCAGCGGCCCCGATCCGGCGACGCCTCCCGCTCACTCCGCCCGCAGCGTGGCCACCGTCCGCGTCCGGGCGGCCCGGACGGCGGGCAGCAGGGCCCCGAGGACGGCGATGAGCACCCCGCCGAGCGCGAGCAGCACCAGCGTCGGCGTGCCGAAGTCCGCCGCGGGCCACGGCCCAAAGCCCGGGCCGTTCCGTACACCGCCGGAGGTACGGCGCGCGACGTCATCCTTCCGATGTAGGCGACGGGAGTACGGCCGCTCCGCCGGACGCGGGGCTGTCCAGCCGGGCGCCCGGCCGCCACAATGTGCCGGTGATCGATGCCCTGACCCCGGACCGGCTGCGCGCGGCCGTCCGCCCGAGCGCCGGACCGCCGCCGCCCCTGCCGACCCGGCGCGGGTGGGCGTTCGATGTCGCGCTGGCCCTGTTCCTGGCTTCCGTCGCCGCCCGCTACGTGACCACCGCGGGCGGGCCGAAGGAGCCCGACTGGTCGGGGCTGATGCCACTGGTGCCGCTCGTGCCGCTGCCGCTCGCGCTGCGCCGCCGGTACCCGCTGGCGGTGCTGTGGACGGTCCTGCCGCCCGCGCTGCTCGTCCGGCACCAGTCCGAGGACATCGCCTACGCGGCAGGCGTCGTCGTCATCATCGCCGCCTACAGCGTCGCCGCGTACGGGCGCCGACGGGCGGCCGGCCTGGCGAGCCTCCCGGTGGCCGCCACAGCTCTGGTGGTGGTCTTCGACGACGCGAAGCTGCCGCACTTCCCCAACGGCGTGGTCGCCGTGCTGCTCCTCGTGCCCGTGTTCGCGGTCGCCTACGAACTGCGGATGTGGCGCCGCCGGGTGGCCGAGGGCCACGAGCGGCTCTCCGCCCTGGAACAGGAGCGGCTGGCCGCGCTCCAGCGCGCGGTCGAGCACGAACGGGCCCGCATCGCCCGCGAGTTGCACGACGTCGTGACGCACAACGTGAGCATGATGACGATCCAGGCCGGGGCCGCCCGCAAGATCCTCGACACCGCCCCGGACAGGGCCCGCGAAGCGATGGCCGCCGTGGAGACCGGCGGGCGCGCGGCGATGACCGAACTCCGGCACGTCATGGGCCTGCTGACGATCGACTCGGCGACCGGCGACGACCCGGCCGCCACCGCCGACCTCAGCCCGCAGCCCGGCCTCGGCCGGCTGGACGCACTGGTCGAGGGCGTCCGGCAGGCCGGGCTCACGGTCGGGCTGACCGTCACCGGCGAGCGCCGCGCCGTGCCGCCCGGGGTCGAACTCGCCGCCTACCGGGTCGTCCAGGAGGCGCTCACCAACACCGTCAAGCACGCGGGCGGCGCCGCCGCCGAGGTCACCGTCGAGTACGCCCGCGGCCACCTGCGCGTCGAGGTCACCGACACCGGCGGCCGCCCCACCGGCGCCGCCACCACCGGCAACGGCCGCGGCCTGATCGGCCTGCGCGAACGCCTCGCCGTCTACGGCGGCACCCTGCACACCGGCACCCGGCCGCACGGCGGCTACCGTGTCAAGGCCCTGATCCCCTTGGAGAGTTCTTGAACACCGACCCGCTGCGCGTGGTGGTCGCCGACGACCAGGCGCTGGTGCGCACCGGCTTCCGGCTGATCCTGGAGTCCGAGGGGATCGACGTGGTCGCCGAGGCCGACGACGGCGAACAGGCGGTGGCCGCCGTCCGCCGGACCAGACCGGACGTCGTGCTGATGGACATCCGGATGCCAGTCCTGGACGGCCTGGAGGCCACCCGGCGGGTCCTGGCCGACACGGCCCAGGAGCCCCCGCGGGTGATCATGCTGACCACCTTCGACCTCGACCAGTACGTCTACGCCGCGATGGCCGCCGGCGCCAGCGGCTTCCTGCTCAAGGACGTCACCCCCGAGCACCTGGCCGCCGCCGTCCGGCTGGTGCGCTCCGGCGACGCCCTGCTCGCCCCGGCGATCACCCGCCGCCTCGTCGAGCGCTTCGCCCGCCCGGACGCCCCCGCCGCCCCGCACCGCGAGCTGGCCGCGCTCACCCCGCGCGAACTGGAGGTCATGGCCCTGCTCGCGCGCGGGCTCAGCAACGCCGAACTCGCCGCGCAGTTCCGGCTGTCCGAAGCGACGGTCAAGACGCACGTGGCCCGGATCCTCGGCAAGCTCGGCCTGCGGGACCGGGCCCAGGTGGTGGTGGCCGCGTACGAGACGGGGCTGGTCAGCGTCGGCTCGGGGCCGGGCCCGCGGTAGGCCCGGCCCCTCGTGGTCGTCAGCGGTCCCGTGGGCGTCGGCCGCGCAGGCGGGTGACCTCCAGCTCCGGGGAGGTCTTGATCTCGGCCTCGGTGAAGCGTTCCGTCACCCACTGCTTCCGGGAGAACAGCTCCGTCTGGTCGGTGCGGTGCGGGGATTCCGGGTTCACGGACTCCCCGTACATCAGCACCGGCCGCGCTGCTGCCCGGGGCGGCCGTCGCCGCCCAACCGCCTTGACGTAGTGCATTGATGACGCCGGGTCATGTCGCCACCCTGCCCGGACGGCGCACCCGCGGCATCGGCCCGGGGACGTACATCCCCGGGCCGATCGGGTTCCGGTCAGTACCGGTCCTGCCGTTCGGGTCAGGCCTTGGCGAGGTCGAACCGGTCCAGGTTCATGACCTTGACCCACGCCGCGACGAAGTCCCTGACGAACTTCTCCTTGGCGTCGTCGCTCGCGTAGACCTCGGCGATCGCGCGCAGCTCGGAGTTCGAGCCGAACACGAGGTCCGCGCGGGTGCCCGTCCACTTGACCGCGCCGGAGGCGTCGCGGCCCTCGAACGTGGTCGCGTCCTCGGAGGTGGCCTTCCACGTGGTGTCGAGGTCGAGCAGGTTGACGAAGAAGTCGTTCGTCAGCACGCCCGGGGTCTCGGTGAACACGCCGTACGAGGACTGCCGGTGGTTCGCGCCGAGGACGCGCAGGCCGCCGACGAGGACGGTCAGCTCGGGGGCGCTCAGCGTCAGCAGGTTGGCCCGGTCGAGCAGCAGGTACTCGGCCGCGAGCCGCTGGCCCTTGCCGACGTAGTTGCGGAAGCCGTCGGCCGCGGGCTCCAGCGCCGCGAACGACTCGACGTCGGTCTGCTCCTGCGAGGCGTCCACGCGGCCGGCCGCGAGGGGCACCTCGACGGTGACGCCCGCGTCCCCGGCCGCCTTCTCGACGGCCGCACCGCCGGCCAGCACGACCAGGTCGGCCAGCGAGACCTTCCTGGCGCCCGCCTGGGCGTTGAAGTCCCGCTGGACGCCTTCGAGGGCGCGCAGCACGATCGCGAGCTCGTCCGGGTCGTTGACCTCCCAGCCGGCCTGCGGCTGGAGGCGGATCCGGCCGCCGTTGGCGCCACCGCGCTTGTCGCTGCCGCGGAAGGACGAGGCGGCGGCCCACGCGGCGGAGACCAGCTGGGAGACGGACAGGCCGGTGGCGAGGACGCGCTCCTTGAGCGCGGCGACGTCGGCGGCGTCGATCCGCTCGCCGGTGGCGGCCGGCAGCGGGTCCTGCCAGATCAGCTCCTCGCTCGGGACCTCGGGGCCGAGGTAGCGGACGACCGGGCCCATGTCGCGGTGGGTGAGCTTGAACCAGGCGCGGGCGAACGCGTCGGCGAACTCCTCGGGGTTGTCCTTGAAGCGCCGGGAGATCGGCTCGTACACCGGGTCCATGCGCAGCGACAGGTCGGTGGTCAGCATGACCGGGACGTGCCGCTTCGACGGGTCGTGCGCGTCGGGGACGGTGCCGGCGCCGGCGCCGTCCTTCGGGATGTACTGCCACGCGCCGGCCGGGCTCTTGGTGAGCTCCCACTCGTAGCCGAAGAGGGTCTCGAAGAACGAGTTGTCCCAGGTGGTGGGGGTGTGCGTCCAGGCGCCCTCCAGGCCGCTGGTGATCGCGTCGCCGCCCACGCCGGTGCGGAAGGCGCTCTTCCAGCCGAGGCCCTGCTGCTCCATCGGGGCGGCCTCGGGGTCGGGGCCGACGTTGTCCGCCGGGCCGGCGCCGTGGGTCTTGCCGAAGGTGTGGCCGCCGGCGATGAGGGCGACGGTCTCCTCGTCGTTCATCGCCATCCGGTAGAAGGTCTCGCGGATGTCGCGCGCGGCGGCGATCGGGTCCGGATTGCCGTTGGGGCCTTCGGGGTTGACGTAGATCAGGCCCATCTGGACGGCGGCGAGCGGGTTCTCCAGCTCGCGGTCCCCGGTGTAGCGCGCGTCGCCGAGCCAGGTGGTCTCCGGGCCCCAGTAGACGTCCTCGTCGGGCTCCCACTCGTCGACGCGGCCGCCGCCGAAGCCGAAGGTCTTGAAGCCCATGGTCTCCAGGGCGACATTGCCGGCGAGGATCATCAGGTCGGCCCAGGACAGGCTGCGGCCGTACTTCTTCTTGACCGGCCACAGCAGGCGGCGGGCCTTGTCGAGGCTCGCGTTGTCGGGCCAGCTGTTGAGCGGGGCGAAGCGCTGCTGGCCGCCACCGGCGCCGCCGCGGCCGTCGCGGATGCGGTAGGTGCCCGCGCTGTGCCAGGCCATGCGGATGATGAACGGGCCGTAGGTGCCGTAGTCGGCGGGCCACCAGTCGTGCGAGGTGGTGAGCGCCGTCGCGATGTCGCGCTTGACGGCCGGGAGGTCGAGGGCGGTGAAGGCCGCCGCGTAGTCGAACTCCGCGCCGAACGGGTTGGCCACGGCGGGGTTCTTGGCGAGGATCTTGAGGTTCAGCCGGTCGGGCCACCACTGGCGGTTGCCGCCGCCCTGGGTGGGGTGCGCCGCGCGCCCGTGGACGACCGGGCAGCCACCCGTGCCCTCCGCCTGTGCCGCTACGCCGGTTGCATCGTGGTTCTCAGACATGGGAATCCTTCTCAGACAAGGCGGATCACGGTGTCTTCTGCTACCTAGTGTGCTGCTGCCTAGGCTATAGCCGGAGCCGATCCTACGATGGACGCAATCCAAGTCAAGAAGGACACCGAGGAAACATCCAGTCCAATACCAGATGTCCCTCTGATCCGCTGATAAACTCCGGGTTTCTCCATTCAGTTGAAATGATGACCTGAAGAGGTTTGACCGACATGAGCGACCTCCTGCAACGGCTGCGCGGGCGCGGCTGGCGCCTCACCTCCCAGCGGCGTGTCGTGGCGGAGGTCCTGGATGGCGACCACGTCCACCTCACCGCCGACGAGGTGCACGCCCGCGCCGCGGAGCGACTCCCCGAGATCTCCCGGGCCACCGTCTACAACACCCTCGGCGAGCTGGTCACGCTCGGCGAGCTGGTCGAGGTCGCCACCGACGGCCGCGCCAAGCGCTACGACCCCAACGCCCACCGCCCGCACCAGCACCTGGTCTGCACCGGCTGCGGCACCATCCGCGACGTCCACCCGGCCGGCGACCCCCTCGCCGACCTCCCGGCCGAGCAGCGCTTCGGCTTCACCCTCTCGGGCGCCGAGGTCACCTACCGCGGCCTCTGCCCGGACTGCGCGCGGTAGCGGCATTCCCTCACCGGCCCCTTCGGCCCGGCGCCGACGCGTGCACGACGAGCCTCCGGATAACGAGCCCTGGACGGCGGGCGGGGGTGATAATCCGCGGGTGGAGTGCCTCTTCTGTGCGGTGGTGGCCGGAGAAGCCGCGACGTACCTGGTGATGGAGGACGAAGGGGCGGTTGCGTTTCTGGATCACCGCCCGTTGTTCCCCGGACATGTGCTGGTGGTGCCCCGTCCGCACGTGGCGACGCTGACGGACCTCGCCGCGGCCGAGGTGGGCCCGTTCTTCCTGAGCGTGCAGCGGATGACCGCGGCGGTGGAGCGGGGCATGGCGGCGGCGGGCAGCCTGGTGCTGGCCAACAACCGCATCAGCCAGTCGGTGCCGCATCTTCACGTCCATGTGATCCCGCGCAACCCCGGGGATGGGCTGCGCGGCTTCCTCTGGCCGCGTACCCGGTACCGGGACGAAAGAGAGGCGGTCGGGATCGCGGCCAGGATCAGGTCCGCGTTGAGGTGAAATCCCGCGTGGCAGGAATCGTGGCGGTACGCCCGGTCGTAGCGGTTGCGTCGATCGGGGGCGAGGCCCGGGTCGGCGAGTGCGGCGTGGAGGTCGAGGGTGCGGATCCGCGGGGCTCAGGAAGGGGTGTTCGCGATGCCCCGGTGCGGGCAGGCCGGCCGCCCACGGTGGCGGTCACCGGGTCGAAGCCGCCCACGACCTACCTCTTTCGCCCGAAGCTGCTGCGGCTGAGTGACATGGGTACGGCTCCCCGAGGATGTTCACGATATGACGAGTCGACTCCTCTTAACTTCTTCTGAGATCCCGATACGTCGCCCACCAGGCGGTCGCCGGCGTTCGCCACCCATGGAGGTCATTGGATGAATCTTCGTCGCAGGGTCGCAGCGTCGCTGGCGGGTGCGGTGGTCGCTCTTACGTCCCCGTCGGCAGGCATCGCCGCGCAGGCGTCCACACGACACGCGTCCGACTCCCTGTGGCTCCAGGACGGGGACGAGGACGGCGAGGGGGACGAGTACCACCGCTACCGCAATCCCTTTCGCAACTGCCACAGTCCCCGTCGCGTGGTACTCATCGACCAGAACTTCAGGGTGATCCTGAAAAACGGCCGGCGCGGCCCGGAGGCCCTCGTCCTCCAGGGGAGCTCGTCATCCTCGCCCTCGTCGCCGGCGGCACCATGGGACACATGGTCCCCTTCAACGTTTCTGGACGTTAATTATCCCACTCAGACCAGCAACCAGTACGAGTGGAAGATCCATGGCTTTTTCCGGGAGCACCCGGTCTTCGTGGTGAAGGCATTCGACAACCACGAACGAGTTTTCCCTTTTCCGGCTGCCCACTGCATCAACGGCCGAGACGACGGTGACCGCGGTGACCGTGCTCATCCGCATGGCGGCGAAGCTGGCGACGGGAGAGGCCCGTCCGGCTCCCCGTCGCCCCAGGGAGGGGACCACCATCAGAACGGCCCGGGTGGGCCGGAGACGCTCGGTCCCAAGGGCACCGTCCGCCCTCTACCGCGCGATGCTGCGGCTTCCGGCAGGAGCGACCGTCTTTTGAGCGCGAAGCACATCGGGATCGCGGCCGGCGGTTTGCTGGTGGTTCTGGGAATGTCGGCTACGGCATGGCATCGCCGACGTCGTTCTGCCACGCGGTCCGCGGCCGGAAGAGGTACCGACGGCACCTTTGGCCCCTGACATCACGTCGCAGCAGGAGCCTGATGAGCCGCTGCTGCTGGTCGCCGGAGCCCTACCAGCAGGACTGGTCAGGAGGAACTGCTGCTTCCGGTGGATGCCGAGCCGGCCGAGGGGCTGGGTGTGGTGGAGGGGCTGAGCTCATCCGAAAGGCCCGGTGTGGCCGAGGGGCTGAGCTCATCCGAAAGGCCGGGTGCGGCCGAGGGGCTGAGCTCATCCGAAAGGCCGGGTGCGACCGAGGGGCTGAGCTCATCCGAAAGGCCGGGTGCGACCGAGGGGCTGAGCTCGCCCGATAGGCCTGGTACGGCGGAGGGGCTCGGTGTGGCTGCAGGGCTGAGTTCGCCCGGGAGGCTGGGCGCGACCCCAGGGCTCGGTGTGGCCGCAGGGCTGGGCTTGACCGAGCGGCTTGGGCGAGGCCGAGGAGCTGGGTGCGGCCGAGCGCTGCTGGGGGTGGCCGAGGGGCTGGGCTCGTCCGAAGGGCTGGGCGAGGCCGAAGGGCTGGGCGAGGCCGAAGGGCTGGGCGAGGCCGAGGAGCTGGGTGTGGCCGAGGGGCTCGGGCGGGGGTCGTGGGGGCAGATCCAGTTGGGGTTTTTGAACCCGAAGCTCAGGCCCCAATCCCTGTCGCAGCCGCCCCAGTACGTTCCCACCCAGCCGCAGTAGGGGCCGCCGTAGCTGTAACAGGGGGGCCCTGACCTCTGCGGGTCCGGATTCGCGAAGGGGAGCTCGGGTGATTCGGCTTCGATCCGCGAGGTGCCGGCGGCGTTTACCATGCGGACCTGCGTGGCGTCGGAACTCCGGGACATCCAGTCCGTGAAGAAGAGGGGCAGGCCGAAGGCCGAGGCCGAAGCCGCCACCATTGAAGCAGCGAGAGCGCAGCGGGTGAGGCGCATGACTGTTCCTCTTGGCTTTGTGGTCCGTGGCAGGCGTGAATGAACTCTGTGCACGAGCGCCACCGCTGCGAGCACCAAAGTTAAACGTATGGTGTGAAGAGCCCTCGGTGGTCAGCGAACCGTCAACCGGGCAGCCTTGCGCCGGTTTTTCACTCGAAGAGCCTCGTCTCGATCCCGTAGCTCTGCGTAGCCATTTCGGCGTGGGTGATGGATTGCCCGGCCAGGGGCCGGGACTGCTCGGAGGACGGCTTCGAGGCGAGGCGAGACGATGGAGGGAACCGACGTGTCGTAGGCGGGCGGGAGGGAGGTGCCGGATGGAGGCCGGGCACGCTCTACCGTCGGGCGCCGCCCCGCAGGGCGGGCGTCCCTCGATGGAGCCGGGCGGGCTGCTGGATGTCCTGGGCGTCGCCGCGGTGGTGCTGAACGCGGAGGGGCGGATCGTGCTGTGGAGTCCGCAGGCCGAGGACCTGTTCGGCTACCGGGCGCAGGAGGCACTCGGCAGACCCGCTGCCCAGGTGCTGGTCGACGAGCAGAACCTGGAAATGGTGCTGTCCCTGTTCGCGAAGGTGATGGCCGGCGGCGGGGCGTGGGCCGGGGTCTTCCCGGTACGGCACAAGGACGGTTCCACGTTGCTGGCCGAGTTCCGCAACATGCGCCTGGAGGACGAGAGCGGCCGGTACTACGCGCTCGGCCTGGCCACGGACCAGGCGACGCTGCGACGCCTGGAACGGGACCTCGCGCTGTCGCTGCGCCTGGTGGAGCAGTCCCCGATCGGGCTGTCGGTGATGGACACCGACCTGCGCTTCGTGCTGGTCAACCCGGCGCTGGAGCGCATCAACGGCCTTCCCGCCGCCGAGTGCCTGGGCCGCACCGTCCGGGAGTCCCTGCCGTTCCTGGACGTCGACGCGATCGAGGCGGCGATGCGGGAGGTGCTGGCCACCGGCACGCCGCTGCTGAACCATTTCACGACCGGACGCACCCCCGCCGACCCCGGGACCGAGCACGCCTGGTCCACCTCCTTCTTTCGCCTGGAGGACCCCGCCCACCGGGTCATCGGCGTCGCCGCCTCGGTCGTCGACGTCACCGAGCAGCACCGGGCGGCCGGCGCCGCGGCGGCGGCCCGGCGGCGCCTCACCGTGATCGCCGACGCCTCCGAACGCATCGGCACCACCCTCGACCTCGACATCACCGCCCGCGAGCTCGCCGACGTCCTCGTCCCCGAATTCGCCGACATCGCCGCCGTCGACGTCCTGGAAGACGTCCTCACGGACAGCCCGCCCCTGGCCGCCCAGGGCAGCCCGGCCCTGTTCCGGGCCCTCGCCTTCAAGGCCGCCTACCGCACACCCGCCACCGAGGCCGCCGATCCCGTCGGGCAGATCGCCCGCTACGACGCCTCCCGCCTGATCACCCGCTGTGCCCGTACCGGCCGCCCGATACTGCTGGCGCACGTCACCGACCACGACCTGCCGCGCATCGCCCGCGACGAGCAGGCCGTCGACCTGCTCAGAGAGGCCCGGATCCACTCCTACCTGGCCGTACCGCTGCGTGCCCGGGGCCAGGTCCTCGGCGCGCTGGACCTCAAGCGCGCCCGCAACCCGCAGCCGTTCGACCACGACGACCTGGTTCTCGCGAGCGAACTCGCCGCCCGCGCCGCCGTCACCATCGACAACGCCCGCTGGTACCAGCGCCAGCGCCACGCCGCGCTCGCGCTCCAGCGACACCTGCTGCCCGGTCCGCCCCCGCAGCCGCCCGGGCTGGAGGTCGCCTACCGCTACCAGCCGGCGGCGAGCGTCGGCGAGGTCGGCGGCGACTGGTTCGACGTCATCCCGCTGACCGCCGACCGGACCGCTCTGGTCGTCGGCGACGTCATGGGCAGCGGGATCAACGCCGCCGCCACCATGGGCCAACTGCGCACCGCTGCTCGGACCCTGGCCGGTCTCGACCTGGAGCCCGCCGCCGTCCTCACCCACCTGGACCGCATCGCCGCCGACCTCGGCGAGTCCACCGCCACCTGTGTATACGCCGTCCACGACCCCCATGACCACCGCTGCCGCATCGCCATCGCCGGCCACCTGCCACCGGTCCACACCTGCCCGGGCCGCCCGCCGGCCCTGCTCGACCTGCCGACCGGTGCGCCCCTGGGAGTCGGTGGCGTCGCCTTCGACGACACCCCCATCGACCTCGCGATCGGCGACGAGCTCGTCCTCTACACGGACGGGCTCGTGGAGACACGCGACCACGACATCGACTTCAGGCTCGCGGCCCTCACCGACCTCCTCGGCCGCCCCCGCCGTTCTCCGGAGGAGACCTGCGACCTCCTCCTCGGCGCCCTGTACCACCAGCGCGGGTACGACGACGTCGCCCTCCTCGTCGCCCGCGCCCGGCCTCTGCCGCACGTGGCCGGACCTGCGCGTCGGTGAACCGGTGGGACGACTCCGGCGGTTGCCGGACGGGTCCGCGCGTCGAGCGGAGCAGTCGTGCGGCGACAGCCGCGCATGAAAGCAGGGCCTCCTGGTAGCTCGCACGGCGCAACAGAAGGCGTGCCGGGAGCGGAGTTCGGGCACGGCGCCCGGTCGGACCGGGAGAGCGGCACCCGCAGCCTCCGGGCGGCCTGCGTTCCGTCACCGGGCCCGCGTCAACCCGGCTCCCGCAGAACCACCCCGGGAGTGGGAATCGACGGCGCCGGCCGGTGGTTGGGTCATGATCGGACATGCGGAAACTCTCGTGAACTCGCGTGAAGGGGTACCACCATGAAGATCGGCATCATCGGCGCGGGCAACATCGGCGGCAACCTGACGAGGCGGCTCACCGCCCTCGGCCACGACGTCTCCATCGCCAACTCGCGCGGCCCGGAGTCGTTGGCCGAGCTGGTCGCGGAGACGGGGGCGACGGCGGTGCCGGCCGCCGAGGCCGCGCGCGGAGCGGAGGTCGTGGTGGTCACCGTGCCGCTGAAGAACGTGCCGGACCTGCCCGGAGGCCTGTTCGCCGGGGCCGCCGAGGGCTTCGCCGTGATCGACACCGGCAACTACTACCCGAAGGAGCGCGACGGCCTGATCGCCGAGATCGAGGGCGGCCTGACGGAGAGCCGCTGGACGGAGCGGCACCTCGGCCACCCGGTCGTGAAGGCCTTCAACGGCACCTACGCCCGGGACATCGTCGAGCAGCCCCGTCCGCAGGGCGACCCGGAGCGGCTCGCCGTGCCGGTCGCGTCCGACGACGAGGCCGCGAAGCGCAAGGTCCGGGCGCTCATCGACGAGATCGGCTTCGACACGGTGGACGCCGGCGGCATCGACGAGTCCTGGCGCCAGCAGCCCGGCACCCCGGTCTACGGCCTGCGCGCGGGTGTCGAGGCCGTGACGCAGGCACTCGCCGCGGCCTCGCCGGAGCGCCCGGCGGCGCACAAGGCGTAACACCGCCGTACGCCGCAGTGGGGCGCTCCGCCGGTCACGCGGTGCGGCGGGCGCCCTCGGGTGGCGGTCAGGGTGCGCGGGGCGGCCTCCCACAGCCGCTGGGGCGCGTGTTCGGGGCTGACGTCGTTGGCGAAGGCGTCCATGCCGGATTCGACGCCGGCCAGGTACGTGAGCTTGTCGGCGGTCCGCCGGATCGTGAACAGCTCCAGGTGCAGGGCGAGTTCGGCTCTGCGTCCACGTGGCGCCTGGTGCCAGGCGGAGATGTACGGGGTGCGGCCGCCGCCGAGGAGGCGGTCGAAGCGGCGCGGCAAGTCCAGGTCGAGGCGGGGGAATTCGGCGCGCTGGTCCTCGTCGAGGGCGGTGAGGTCGGGGACGCGGCGGTGCGGGTAGAGGTGCACCTCGCAGGGCCGGCGCGCGGCGAAGGGGACGAAGGCCGGAGCGCGGCCGTCCGGTCGGTCCGCGCGTCGAGGACGAGACGGGCGCGGGCCTCGGAGAGGTCGGCGAAGGAGGCGTCGTGGTCGGCGGTGAAGCCCACCCCCTCGCAGCGCCCCGCACCCGGCCCGGCCCTCCGCAGCCCGCTGCTGAGCTCACCCGGGGCACCGCGCCCGGCACCTGCCATGATGGCGATGTGCGTGGCCGACCGGGCCACACCGATCCGAGGAGGCCGTCCGATGGCCGACAGCGCCCAACCGCTCGCCGGACAGCGGCGCGCGCTGATCCTGGAACAGGTGCGCGCGAGGGGCGGGGTTCGGGTGACCGAACTCGTCCGCGACCTCGGGGTCTCCGACATGACCGTCCGGCGCGACCTGGACGCCCTGGCCCGGCGCGGGCTGGTGGAGAAGGTCCACGGCGGGGCCGTGCGGGTCGAGGCGCCGCTCAGCGGCGAGCCCGGGTTCGAGACCAAGGCCGGCTGGGAGCTGCCCGCGAAGGAGGCGATCGCCCGGGCCGCCGCCGCGCTGGTGCCGCCCGGTTCGGCGGTCGGCCTCGCGGCCGGCACGACGACCTTCGCGGTGGCCCGGCACCTGCGCGCCGTCGAGGGCCTGACGGTGGTCACCAACTCGCTGCGGATCGCCGAGCTGCTGGAGCAGCCCGACGACGACGGCACGCCCGCGACCGCGACGGTGATCCGCACCGGCGGCGTCCGCACGCCCTCGGACGCGCTCGTCGGCCCGGTGGCGGACCAGGCGATCCGCTCGCTGCACGTCAACGTGCTGATCATGGGCTGCCACGGTCTCTCCGCCGAGACCGGTCTGACCACCCCCAACCTGGCCGAGGCGGAGACCAACCGCGCCTTCCTGCAGTCCGCCCGCCGGGTGATCGTCGTCGCCGACCACACGAAGTGGAACGCCGTCGGCCTGGCCTCGTTCGCGGCCCTGGACCAGCTCGACGTGCTGGTGACCGACGACGCCCTGCCCGCCGAGGACCGGACGGCCGCCGCCCGGCTCGTCGGCGAGCTGATCATCGCGTCCGACTGAGGCCTCCCCGGCCGGCCGTGTGCGCGGCGAAACCCGCCCCTAACCGCCCGAACTCGCCCGCACCACCAGCTCCGTGGACAGCTCCAGCCCCGCGCCCGGCATCCCCTCCCCCCGCACCTGGGCGAGCAGCCGGTCGACCAGCGCGGCGGCGATCGCGCGGAGCGGCAGCCGGACGGAGGTCAGCGCGGGGTGCAGGTGGCGGCAGAGCGGGGTGTCGTGGAAGCCGGTCACCGCCACCTCCCGCCCGACCGCCAACCCCTCGGCGCGGACGGCCTCGTAGACGTCCAGCGCGAGCAGGTCGCCGGCCGCGGCGACGGCCGTCGGCCGGTCCGAACCGCGCAGCAGCTCCCGCACGGCGGCGACGTCGGGCCCGTCCGACACCACCGCGGACAGCCCGAGCCGCCGCGCTTCGGCGAGGAAGCCCGCCCGCCGGTCCGCCATCCACGGCAGTCCCTCCGCGCCGCCGACGTACCCCACGCGCCGGTGCCCGCGCTCCGCGAGGTGCCGGACGACGGCCGCCATGGCCGGGCCGTTGCCGATGTCCACCCAGTGCTGCGGCTCCCCCGAGCCCGTCCGCCCGAAAGTCGTGAACGGGACACCGGCCCGGGCGACGTGGCCGATCCGGGGGTCGTCGCGCAGGACGTCCGCGAGCACCAGCCCGTCCACCTGGCGGGCCGCGACCAACTCGTCGATGGCCGCGAGCGGGTCCGCCGAACCGGGCTCGGGCCGGAACAGCAGCACCCGTTGGCCCTGCGCCCCGGCCGCGTCGACCAGCGCCTCCAGGAAGCCGGCCATCAGCGGGTTGGGGTCGAACGGGTCGTCCACCGGCGCGAGGTAGCCGAGCGTGCGCCGGGCGCCGCTGCGCAGCGAACGGGCGGACTGGTCGGGCTGGTAGCCGAGTTCGCGGATCGCCGAGGTCACCCGCTCCAGTGTGTCGGGGCGCACCCGGTGGGGGGCGTTGAGCGCGTTGGACACCGTCTGCCGGGACACCCCGGCCGCGCGGGCGACCTCCTCGATGGTGGTGGCGCCGCGGCGCGGTCGGCGTGCTCCCTCGGGCATGGGCCCCTCCCAGCGTGCTCGTTCACCTGACGGACGGCGCAGGGTCAGCGGCCCGTCCCGCCGGACAATACGCCCCCGGGCGAGGAGCCCACAGGTCACGGCCGGCGCAGGGTCAACAGCCCGCCGCGCGGCACCGCGACGACAGCGTCCCGTCCGAGCTCCACCCCACCCTGCCGGACGACCCGCCCCCGCGCGTCCCGCACGGTCGCCTCCGCCGTACCGCTGCCGCCGGTCAGCCGCACGTCCGGGTCGGCGTCGGCGTTGGCGACCAGCAGGGTGCGCCACTGCCCGCCGGAGGCGTCCACCGGCAGCGCCGCGTACCGGGCGACGGCGACCGTGTCGCCCCCGTCGGAGGTGACCATCGGGTAGCCGAGGTCGGGCCGGGCCGGGCGAAGCTCGCCGAGCTGCAGGGTGTCGGCGTGGTCGCGGAAGACGCCGAGCCAGAACGCGAGCGCCTCGCGCTGCTCCGGGCGCTGCGCGGCGAGGTCGACGGAGACCTGCGGCACCGCGAAGAGCACGTTGATCAGGTGGCAGGCGATCTGCTCGGGCGGCTCCACCGGGTGCCACATGAGCATGTCGGCGTGGACCGGGACGGGCCCGGCGGCGAGCCGCACGTCGATCGTCCGCTGCCGGTTCTCCTGCGGGCTGAGCGGGCAGTCGGTGGCCCGGATCATCGTCACGTACGGCCACAGGGCGGGGCTGACGTACGGCTGGCGGTGCTCGATCATCGCCTCCGGGTCGGCGGCGGTGATCCGGCGGCGCAGCCCGGCGAGCAGTCGCTCGACGCCCTCGTCGACGCTCGCGCAGTCCGCCTCCGGGCCGGGCTCGGGCGCCGGCGACCGCGCCTCGGCACGGGCGAACCAGTCGACGAAGTCGACCTTGAGCCCGTCCATGCCCCACTCCTCGACGGCCCGCGCCAGCCGGCCGGTCAGGAACTCGCGGACCTCCGGGTAGCGGGGGTCGGCGACGACCGCGCCCATGAAGCCGGCGTCGGCGAGCGCGTACCGGCCGATCCGCTCGAAGGCCGCGCTGTCCTTGCCGATGAACGGCAGCGCGTACCAGAGCATGTACTTCACGCCGAGCTCGTGGACGCGCCGCACGTGGGCGGCGGTGTCCGGCAGCGAGACCGGTTCCCAGTCGCCGCAGTGGGCGTAGCCGCGGGTGCGGTCGGCGGTCATCCAGCCGTCGTCGACGATGATCACGTCGAGGCCGAGCTCCTTGCCGAGCGCGGCCTGGGTCTCGACGGCCTTCGGTTCGACGTCCTGGTGCATCGCGTACCAGGTGGAGTAGGCGGGGCGGCGGGCGGCGTCGGGGATGCTCGCCCGGTGCCCGGTCCCCCACCAGTCGGCGAGCCCGGCCAGGCAGCGGGCGAAGTGGCGGCGCGAGGTGTCGATCCGGACGGTGAGGCGACCGGGGGCCTGCGCCCAGAAGCGGAACTCCCCGGTCTCCTCGACCACTCCGGCGCCGGCCAGCACGTCCGGCCGCTCGGCGGCGAACGCGCAGATCGCGACGTCACCGGTGCCGACGAGGGCGGCGATCGGCGCGCCGGCGGCGATCCCGGTGCGGTGCGGGGCGCTCCAGGCGGCGGGGAGCCGGCCGGTGCCGCGCGGCTCGGGCGTCCAGAGGGCGGTGGCGTCCACGCACGGCACCCGCCACTCGATCCGCACGTCGCCGTCGGCCCCGGAGACCGCCTCGGCGGTCACCTCGACGAGGCCGTCGGCGACCGCGCGGGCTGTCCCCGCGCCGCTCACCCGCAGGTCCAGGCCCTCGGCGTGGAGCGGGCGCAGGCCGCCTGCGGCGGGGGCGTGCGGCTCCCAGACGTCGGTCATCGGTCAACCCTTCGTCGCGCCGGCCAGCAGGCCGGAGATGAACTGCCGCTGGAGGACCAGGAAGAGGACCATCATCGGCAGGGTGGACAGCGCGGTGCCGGTGAGGATCGCGCCGTAGTCGGTGGTGCTCTTGTTGCCGTACAGGGTCGCGATGGCCACCGGCAGGGTGTGCATGTCGGGGCTGCGCAGGGCGATCAGCGGCCACACGAACTGGTTCCAGGAACCCAGGAAGAGGAAGATCGCGAGTGCCGCCAGCACCGGCCGCATGACCGGCACGACGACGCTCCACAGCACCCGGAACTCGCCCGCGCCGTCGACCCGTGCGGCGTCCAGGAGTTCGTCCGGCATGCCGCTGAGGGACTGGCGCATCAGGAAGATCGCGAACGGGACGCACAGACCGGGCAGGATGACGGCCTGGTAGGAGTCGAGCAGCCCGAAGCTCATCATCATCTTGAACAGCGGTACCAGCATGACCTGTTCGGGCACCACGAGGGTGGAGAGCAGCAGGCCGAACAGCAGACTCCGACCACGGAACCGGAACTTGGCGAAGGCGTAGCCGGCCAGCAGCGCCACGATCAGCGCGCCGATCGTCTGGACTCCCGCCACCAGGAGGGAGTTTGCGAGCACCCGGAGCAGTCCGACCTTCCGCTGGAGGCGGTCGATGTTGTCGCCGAGGTGGCCGCCGGGCAGCAGCTTGGGCGGCCAGTCGAAGATCTCGGTGTCCTTGCGGGTGGTGGCGATCACCAGCCAGTAGAAGGGGCCGACGGACAGCCCGGTGAGGCCCGCCAGCACGAAGGTCAGCGGCCAGCCCCGGAGTTTCTTCACGTTCACTTCTCCCGCTCCCCCATCAGGCGCATCTGGACCGCGCCGAGCACCGACACCAGCAGGGTCAGCGCGTAGGCGATGGCGGAGGCGTAGCCGAAGTCGAAGTACCGGAAGCCGTTCTGGTACAGGTACATGGAGACGGTGAGGCTCGCGTTGTCCGGGCCGCCGCCGGTCAACACGTACGGCTCGTCGAAGAGTTGGAGCGTGCCGATGGTGGACAGGACGACGGTGAACAGCAGCACCGGGCGCAGCGCCGGCACGGTGACGGCGGTGAACCGCCGCACGGGGCCCGCGCCGTCGACCATCGCGGCCTCGTACAGCTCCCTCGGGACGCCCTGCAGACCGGCCAGGTAGATGACGGCGTTGTAGCCGGTGTAGTGCCAGGTGAGCACCAGGACGACGGACATCCGCGCCCAGAACGGGTCCCCGAGCCAGTCGACGGTGGGCAGGCCGACGGCGTCCAGCAGCCAGTTGACGGCGCCCTGGTCGGTGTTGAGCAGGAAGGCGAAGATCACGCCGGTCGCGACCAGGCCGGTGACGGCCGGCATGAAGACGCCGAGGCGCCACACCGCCCGCCAGCGCACGAGAACGGAGTTGATGCCGACGGCCATCAGCAGGGCCAGCCCGAGCATCAGCGGGACCTGCACGACGAGGATCTCGGCGGTGTTGCGCAGGGCCGTCCAGAACGGCGGATCGTCCAGCAGACGGCGGTAGTTGGCGAGGCCTGCGGGACGGGCGGCGGCGCCGGAACCGGTGGTGAAGGAGAGGAGGAGCGAGTCGACGACCGGGTAGGCCTTGAACACGCCGAAGGTGATCAGCGCGGGGGCGAGGAGGAGGTACGGCAGGGCGGTGCGGCGCCACCGGGCCCGGCGGTGGGTGCGCTCGGCCTGCGGTCGCACGGCGGTGACGGTCATGGTGGTGGCGGCGGTCATGCGATGCTGCGCCCGGTCTGCTGGGCGAGTTGCCTGGCCGCGTCCTGGAGGACGGTGGCCGGGTCGCCGCCCTTGAGGAAGACCTTGGTCTGGGCGTCGCTGGCGAGCTTGAGGGCGCGGGCGTAGTCGCCGGAGTAGTTGGTGGGGTCGCCGCCGTCGGTGGCCAGGTCGGCGAAGGTCCGCAGGACGGGCTGGCCGCCGTAGTAGGCGCTGGGCGCGGCGTACAGCGGGTCGGCGTAGGCCTCGGTGAGCGCGGGGAAGACGCCGCCGGCGGTGAACATGCTGTTGACGGACGCGGGGCGGGTGAGCGCGTACTCGACGAACTTCCAGGCGGCGCGGCGGCGCGGGCTGGAGGCGGCGACCGCGAGGTGGGTGGAGTTGACCAGCGCGGTGCGCTTGCCGCCGGGGGTGACGGCCGGGGGCTTGGCGAGGCGCCAGTTGCCGCTCTGGTCGGTGAACTTGGTCTCCAGGTAGTGCGCCGCCCAGGCGGGCATCGGGGCGACGGCGAGCTTGCCGGCCTTCATGAGGGTGGCCCAGCCCTGGTCGCCGGGGGCGTCGGCGACCAGCCCGGCGTCCGCGAGGCGCTTGACGGTGGTGAGGGCGCGGACGTCGGGCTCCGAGCCGAGGGTGATCCGGCCCTGGAGGTCGAAGTAGAACGCGCCCTGGAGCTGCATGAGGGACTGCACGAAGTCCAGGTCGGGGTCGGGGTTGGCGGCCTTGTTGATGCCGATCAGCGAGATGCCGGGGTTGGCCGCCTTGAACCGGTCGGCGACGGCTATCAGGTCGTCCCAGGTGGCGAGGGCGGCCGGATCGATGCCGGCCTTGTCGAAGCAGTCCTTGCGGTAGAAGAACCCGAGCGGGTTGACCTCCCAGGGCAGCGCGTAGGCGTGGCCGTCCTTGCCGGTGACGACCGGCCACAGGCCCTTGGCGAACTTCTCCTTGTGGACATCGGCGCCGAACTCGGAGAGGTTGGCGAGGCCCCCGGGGAACTTCTCCAGGTAGCCGGGCAGGTAGTCGCAGCCGATGTGGAGGACATCGCCGAGGCCCTGGCCGCCGGCGGCGAGGCCGACGGTGATCTTGTCCCAGATGGCGGGGTTCCCGATGTCCTGAACGTCCACTTTGATGCCTGGGTTGTCGCGCTCGAAGGCCGGGACGACCCCGCGCAGCGCGGCGGCGGCCGTGGCCCAGGACCAGACGGTGACGGTGCCGGTGTCGGCGTCGCCGCCCGCGGCCGCCCCCGAGCCGGAGTCGCCGCAGGCCGCGAGGGCGCCGCCGGCGGCGAGGGCCAGCAGGCCGGCACCGGAGGCGCGGAGCAGGTCGCGGCGAGAAAGGTGTGACATTGCATTAACCTCCGGTTTGAACGTTCAAATCCACAAAACAAACCAGAACCAAACATGCTCGAACGAGCGGGACACAGCAAACGCCCACCCGCCACACCCCGTCAAGCCCCCGGCGCTCGGCGAATGGGCTCCGCAACCGTTCCGTTACCGGCGGGACTGCGGGAGAAGTCGACTGGGCCGACTTCTCCCGCGGCTGCCGTCAGCGACCGACCTCCCGGAGGACTGCACGCAGGAGCGCCTCGGCGTTACCGGGGACGGCCAGCCACTGCGTCGCCTCGGCGTGCGCGGCCCGGCGGCGAGGGCTGACCGCGCGGATCGGACGGGAGAACTGGGCGCTCAGGCACCACCACATTTGGGCGCGGGCCCAGGTGCGGCGCCCGATCATTCGGCGGCCGGGCGGAGGTGGACGGGGTGGGGCTCGATGCCGATGAAGGCGATCACGCGGACTGCACCGACGTCGATCAGCTGGTGGGCGATCCGATCGCATGGCCGTCCGGGACTCGAAGGAGCCGAGCGGTCCGACACTTGCCTTCTCAGCCGATGCCTGGGCAGCATTCGTCACCGCCATCAAGACCGAGGAGATTCCCAACACCTGAACCGGTTGCGCGAGAAGTCGGCCTGGTCGACTTCTCGCACAGACTGCAAAGGAGCTCGAATGATCGGCGCCGTGTGACGGAAGAGCACGTTCAGCGGTGACCAGGGCAATTGCGTCGAGGTCGCCGACGGCTTCGCCGACATCGTCCCGGTCCGGGACTCCAAGGACCCCAACGGCCCGGCGCTCGTCTTCCCCTCCGACACTTGGGCAGCGTTCGTCAGAGCCGTCAAGGCTGGCGAAGTCCCGTCCGTCTGAACGTGGTTGCGCGAGAAGTCGGCTCGGCCGACTTCTCGCGCGACTACCGTCAGCGGCCGACTTCCCTCAGGCGGAAGTCCTCGACCGTCTCCCGCCGGATCAGCAGCCGCGCGCGGCCATCCTTGACCGCAGCGACCGGTGGGCGGCCGACCATGTTGTACCCGGAGGCCATCGACAGCTGGTAGGCGCCGGCGGCCGGGAGGGCGAGGAGGTCGCCGGGGCGGAGGTCGGCCGGGAGCAGGGCATCGCGAACGAGCACATCGCCGGCCTCGCAGTGACGGCCGACCACGTCGACCCGGGCCGCGCCCGCGTCGGAGCGGCGGCCCACCATCCGTACGGTGTAGGACGAGCCGTACAGCGCCGGGCGCGGGTTGTCGCTCATGCCGCCGTCCACGGCCGCGAACGTCCTGCCGTCCGCGGTGTGCTTCACCGACAGCACCCGGTACACCGCCACCGCGGCCGGCCCGGCGATCGCGCGGCCCGGTTCGACGATCAGGCGCGGCACCTCCAGGTCCGCCTCGGCGCAGCGCACCGCGAGGCGGTCCGTCACCCGCACCGCGAACTCGGCGAGGTCCAACTCCCCGTCCCCCGGCAGGTACTGGATGCCATGCCCACCGCCGAGGTCCAGCTCACGCAGTTCCACGCCGTGCCGGTCGCGCACCTCGGCGAGCAGCCGTACGAGCGTGTCCACGGACTGGAGGAACGGCTCGACATCGGTGATCTGCGAACCCAAGTGGCTGTGCAGGCCGACCAGTTCGAGCCCGGGCTGATCCAGTACCCGGGCGATCGCGTCGGCCGCGTCACCGCCCTCGATCGGGAAGCCGAACTTCTGCCCGCCGACGCCCGTCCGCACGGCCGTGTGGTGCCCGGCCGCGATCCCCGGGACGACCCGGACCAGCACCTTCTGCGGGGTGTCCGCCGCCACCAGCGCCGCGAGCCGGGCGATCTCCGCCGGCCCGTCGATGACGATCCGGCCCACCCGCAGCCGCCGCGCCAGCCGCAGCTCCTCCGGGGACTTCGCGTTGCCGTGCAGCAGGATCCGCTGCGCCGGGAAGCCGGCCGAGGCGGCCAGCCACAGCTCGCCCGAGGAGCAGACATCCAGGCCCAGTCCCTCCTCCGCCACCCAGTCGGCCATCGCGCTGCACAGGAAGGCCTTGGCCGCGTACAGCACGTCGGCGTGCGGCAGCGCCCGCCGGTACGCGCGGGCGCGGGCCCGCACCTCGGCCTCGTCCAGGACGTACAGCGGGGTGCCGAACCGCTCGGCGGCCTCCGCGAGTCCCACCCCGCCGACCAGCAGCTCCCCTGCGGGGCCGGGCCGTGCCGAGGCCGGCCAGGGACCGCCGAGCGTGTCGGAAGCTTTGGAGGGGGATCCCGAGGGGGCGGGGACGGTCGGGGCAGTCAGCTGGGTCATCGCGGCGACTCCTACGGAACGCGGTACGGGCGGCGGTCAGTCCTCGTAGTGCATCGCGAGCCGGCAGTGCGCCGGGCGGGTGCGGGCCTCGGTGACGGCACCGGCAGCGGCCGGGGCCGGTTCGGGCGGCTCGGGACGGGCCTGGCGGCCTGCGCCGGGCACGAGGTGGATCGCCCGTTCGAGCGGCTCGTCGACGTCGATGATGGCGGTGGCGGTGGTCATCGCGGGCTCCAAGGAAAGTCGTGGGAGGGCCGACGTCCGCGACCCTCGGTTCCAGTGCAAACCCCTCGCACACCGATCGCCACCGGCCTTGACGCATGGCCTACGCATCGGGCGCGGACTTTGACGGCCTCCTGACATCCCGCCGGTCCCACCCCTCCGAACGCACGTTCGTGCAGGTCGGAGCCCCGATCGATCATGGTGTCAGGGAACTGTCAAAGAAGGCCGTTCCGCCGCCAAGCCCGCGTCAAGACCGGCATGGCGCACGGAACTCCGGTGGTGGGCTGTCGGCCGTTCCTGCCGCCCCCGAGTCCGCCGCCCCGCCGTCCTGGGGCAGCCCGGAAGGTCCCCCGAGACGATGCGCCGTTCGGCCCTCACCCCACCGGACACCACCGCCACCCGAACCGACTGGTTCCGCCGCCCGGAACCCGCCGCCCCCGAGCCGCCACACCCGAGCCACCGGCCGAAGGACACCAGAAACGGCCGGCGCAGCCTCATCACCCGCCGGCAGCTCCGCGAGGCCCTGCCCGCCGCCGTCCGCAAGCTCCACCCGCGCACGATGGCCCGCAACCCCGTCATGCTGGTCGTCGAGACCGGCTCGGCGCTCACCACGCTCACCGCCGTCGCCCGCCCCAGCGTCTTCGCCTGGGTGATCGGCTTCTGGCTCTGGCTCACCGTGCTGTTCGCCAACCTCGCCGAGGCCGTCGCCGAGGCGCGCGGCAAGGCGCAGGCCGACTCGCTGCGCCGCGCCCAGGCCGGCACCACCGCCCGGCGGCTGCTGCACTGGCGGGTCGGCACCCGCGACCACCGCCACGAGGTCATCCCCGCCGAGGAGTTGATGCTGCACGACATCGTGCTCGTGTCGGCCGGCGAGGTCATCCCGCAGGACGGCGAGGTGGTCGAGGGCGTCGCGAGCGTCGACGAGTCGGCGATCACCGGCGAGTCCGCGCCGGTGATCCGCGAGTCCGGCGGCGACCGCACGGGCGTCACCGGCGGCACCAAAGTGCTCTCGGACCACCTGGTCGTCCGGGTCACCTCGCGGCCCGGGCAGAGCTTCATCGACCGGATGATCGACCTGGTCGAGGGCGCCGACCGGCAGAAGACGCCGAACGAGATCGCGCTCAACATCCTGCTCGCCTCGCTCACCATCGTCTTCATCCTCTCGGTGGTCTCGCTCCAGCCGATGGCCATCTACGCCCACGCGCCGCAGGCCACCGTCGTGCTGGTCGCCCTGATGGTCGCCCTCATCCCGACCACCATCGGCGCGCTGCTCTCCGCGATCGGCATCGCCGGGATGGACCGGCTCGTCCAGCGCAACGTCGTCGCGCTCTCCGGCCGCGCCGTCGAGGCGGCCGGCGACGTCGACGTGCTGCTGCTCGACAAGACCGGCACCATCACCCACGGCAACCGGCGAGCCGTCGCCCTGCACCCGTTGACCGGCGCCACCACCGAACAGCTCGCCGAGGCCGCACAGTTGGCCTCGGTCGCGGACGAGACCCCGGAGGGGCGATCACTCATCGACCTGACGAACCGTCAGTACTGGGTGCCGCCAAGGGCCCCCGGCGAACTCGGCGAGCAGCGGCCCGTCCCGTTCACCGCGCACAGCCGGATGAGCGGCGTCGATCTGAGCTGGCCCGACGGCGCCGCCTGCCTCATCCGCAAGGGTGCCGCGAACGCCGTCGCGCAGTGGGTCGTGCGGTCCGGCGGCCGCCTGCCCATGGAGGCCAAGCCGCTCGTCGACCGGATCGCCGAGGCCGGCGGCACCCCGCTGCTCGTCGCCGTGCACGACCGGCACGGCGCCCGTGCGCTCGGCGTCGTCGAGCTCAAGGACGTCGTCAAGGAGGGCATCGCCGAACGCTTCGCCGAGCTGCGGCGGATGGGCATCCGCACCGTCATGGTCACCGGCGACAACCCGCTCACCGCCAAGGCCATCGCCGAGGAGGCCGGGGTCGACGGCTTCCTCGCCGAGGCCACCCCCGAGGACAAGCTCGCCTACCTGCGCCAGGAGCAGGCCGCCGGGAACATGGTCGCGATGACCGGCGACGGCACCAACGACGCCCCCGCCCTCGCCCAGGCCGACGTCGGCGTCGCCATGAACTCCGGCACCCCGGCGGCGAAGGAGGCCGGGAACATGGTCGACCTCGACTCCAACCCGGCCAAGCTCATCGACATCATCCGGGTCGGCAAGCAACTCCTCATCACCCGGGGCGCGTTGACCACCTTCTCGATCACCAACGACGTCGCCAAGTTCTTCGCGATCATCCCCGCGATGTTCGCCGGCTCCTACCCCGGGCTGCACCACCTCAACATCATGGGCCTGCACAGCCCGACCTCGGCGATCGCCTCCGCGATCATCTTCAACGCGCTGATCATCGTCGCCCTGATCCCGCTCGCGCTGCGCGGCGTCCGGTACCAGCCGGCCTCCGCCACCGACCTGCTCCGGCGCAACCTGCGGGTCTACGGGCTGGGCGGGCTGGTGCTGCCGTTCCTCGGCATCAAGGCCATCGACCTGCTGATCGAGTTCGTGCCGGGACTGGGCTGACCCGGCCGCTGTCAGGGGAGTGTCAAGAAGTACGCGACCGACGTCATGGTGGCGTCAGCGGCGGCGCGGACGAGGTGGTTCCGGGGTTCACTGGACATGACGGAACCGAACACCGGAACCACACGGAGGCGAACGGCAATGACCGGGACCACCCGAGTGATCGTCGGCCTGAGCGGATCACTGAGCAGTCTCGCCGCCCTCTACCACGCCGTCGGCGAGGCGGCCCGGCACGGAGCCACCCTCGTCCCGGTCGCCGCCTGGAGTGCGAACGACAAGGACGGGCCGCGACCGCTGTCCGAACTGGAGCACGCCGCCCGCCGACGCCTCGACATCGCCTTCGAACAGGCCTACGGCGGCTACCCGTCCGGCCTGGTCGTCCACCCCGTGGTGGTCAACTCCGAACCGGGGCCCGCCCTGGTCGGCGCCGTGACCGGCCCGGACGACCTCCTCGTGATCGGCGCCCCCACCCGCCGCCGGCTCGACCGGCTGCGCCACGCGTCGGTCGCCCGCCAGTGCCGGCACCGCGCCGGCTGCCGCGTGGTCGAGGTGTCCCCGTCCGAGCTCCTGACCCGGCTCGAACTCACCGCCCGCACCGGCGCCCCGCTCCCGCTCCTCGCCCGATAGGGCCCGTCGGAAGACGGACCCCACGGGCCACCGGGCCCGCCACCCGGTGAGCCCCCGCCGCTGCCCCGCCCCCTCCCCCGTCGGGCGGGGCAGCGGCACGTCAACGGGTCTACGGTGACGGCGCGTCCAGGTGGGTACTGAGCCACGCCAGGCACGGCGGCAGCAGGCGCGTCCAGGTCGTGAAGTTGTGGCCCCCGGTGTCCACCGTCGCCTGCGCCACCGCCAGCGGCGGGCGGGCCGCCGCCGTGAACGCCGACGAGTCCGCGTACGTGTGCCCGTCCTCCTTGCTGTCCGCCAGCAGCGCCGACACGGCGGGCATCGGCAGGTGTGCGAGGCGCCACCTCAGGTCGGCCTCCTCGCGGCGCCGCTGGCTGCCGCCGAACAGGTCGCCGGTCGTGATGTCCTCGGCCGCCTTGAGGTAGCCGGACAGCGAGACCACCGCCGAGAAGGTCTGCGGGTGCTCCATGCCGAGCTTGAGCGCGCAGTAGCCGCCCGTCGAGTCGCCGATCATCCCGAGGCTGCCCGGGCCGTCCAGCACCCGGTAGGAGGCGCGCAGGTCGGCCGGGACGTCCGCCGTGAAGTACGACTGCGCCTGCGGGCCGTTCGGGACGTCCTCGCACTCGCTGTCGCGGGGCATGGACGGCGAGGGCCGCATCAGCACGAGGAGGGTCGGCTTCATCGTGCCCCGGCGCAGCAGGTCGATTTCGTCCGCGGGGTAGCGCAGCTTGGTGACGAGGTTGGTGGCGTCGCCGGGGAAGCCGGTCAGCACCAGCAGGGCGGGGAAGTGCCGGTTCTCGCCGCCCGCCTGGAAGTACTGCGGCGGCAGGTAGACGTACCCGTCGGTGCTCAGCCCGGTCGTCCCGCCGGGGATGCGGACCTTGTCGAGCCGCCCGACCTGGGCCGGGTCCCGGCTCCCGGACGGGGCGCCGGCGATGTCCGCCGTGCCGAGCACCTGGATCCCGGCGGGCGCCCGGACGGGTGCCGGGGAGGCCGCACTCGGGGAGGCCCCGCCGGGTACGGCCGCGGGCGGCCCGGCGCCCTGGACGGCGGCCGTCCCCCGGTCGTGCCCGAACAGGTCGGACCAGCTGCTGTAGAAGACGAAGTAGTCGTTCACGGCGAGCCCGAACGTGGCGAGCAGCGCCAGTTGGGTGAGCAGGATCGTGCCGAGCCGCAGGAACGTCGCCGGCCAGCTGCGGACGGCGAGCTTGGGCCACACCCACAGCGTGCCGAGCACCGTGGCCACCGCGAACAGTGCCATCAGCGCGAGCAGCTTGTGACTGGTGAGTCCCATGTCTCCCGGCCTCCCGTACCACAGTGAACCACCGGCCGGGGCTCGCCGCGCACCCCGACCGGCGCAGCCGTCCGACTACAGAGCGTCATTCCCGCTGCTCGGCGGGCGCCTGCCGCACCTGGTCTCGCGCAGGAACGGCGGGTCGGTGAAGCGGAATGCCGGTGGCGTCCCGGAGCGCGCTGGCGAAGGCCGGGGCAACGGGGTTGAACGGGCTCTCGCTCATCGACTTGGCGCCCAGCGGGCCGATCGCGTCCGAGGTCTCGCTGAGGTGCACCCCGGTGCGCAGCACGCCGGAGGGGGCTCGCAGCAGGCAGACGCCGTCCAGGGCGGCGGTGAGCGAGATCATCGGGCCGGCCGGCGGGCCGTTGCGGAGGTTGCCGCCGACGGTAGCCGTGTTCCAGATCTTCCAGGACACGAAGAAGGCCCGGCAGCACTGCTCGAACAGCGGGGCGGCCGTCCAGGCGGCGGGCTTGGGGTGGCGGGAGAGCTGGGCGATCGTGCAGGTGGCGGCGAGTGGGTTCGCACACCACCCGTGACCGGCCCGGACTGGTCGATCGTCCGGGACCGGACCGGCCCGGCGGGGCGCTGATGGGGCGGGAGTTCGTGTCAGGAGTTCGACAAGGGTGTCGAGGATCGGCGGGTTACGGGCTATGCTTTCGGAGGTTTGAAAAGGCACCTCGTTCGGTGAGGCGTCTTCACGGACACAGGCCACTGACCCGACGACGTCGAGAGACGCCCAGGTTCAGGACAGATCTTCCCGACCTAAGGGTTGATCCCAAGTGGCTTCCCCGGCTCAGGGGGATTACGCCGTGAAGTGCCAAAGCTCTGACGAGTTGGGGTGAACCGGTAGCCCGGAGGCAAGCCGGTGAGCTCCTGCCGAGTCGATGAACGCACCGCGGTGGTGCGTCCGACCGGAAGGAGGCGAGACACATGGACAGCAGCAGTAGTAGTCCGGGCCACAGTCGACCCCTTTCCCGTGTGCCCGAGCACGCCTCCGGCAGACGCTGAACTCCCGCCCATTCAGGCATTTCTGACGCTTCGCCGGATTGCCGCTTCGCCGTGCCCGCGTGGCCCGAACGCCGCACCGGGGGACGCCGGATCGCGTACGGGCAGGGCATCCGTCGCGCCGAGGGGCCGGGCCCGCACGTCAACCCGTCACCCGCACCGCACGCCCGGCCGGGGCATGCCCTCGCACGCCCGTCGGCCGTTGAACCGAAGGTGAACCGCCGTGTCCGACGCCGCTTTCTTCCGCCCCACCCGAACCGCTCCGCAGCACCGCCTGCGCACCGCCCCGTCCGGCGTCCTCGGTCGGATCGCCGAGAACTGACCGCCCGTCCGACCGCCGCTGCCACTGCCACTGCCACCAGCAGATTCACGCCGAAGGAAATTCCGTCATGGCCGTCCGCTACCCCCGGCTCGACGTCATCTTCTCCGACCACCGGGCCGCCCTCCGCCCGGCCGCGCCCACCGCGGTCGCGACCGTCCCGGCACAGGCCGCCCCCGCACGGACCGCACCCGTGCCGGCCACCCGCGCGCGGATCGGCACCGCCCTGCCGAACGGGCTCGCGCTCGACCACGAACAGCGGGTGGCGACCGTCGACGGACGCGAAGTCGACCTCACCTTCATGGAGTTCGAGCTGCTCGCGCACCTGGTCGCCAACCCACTGCGGGTGCACAGCCGCCGCCAGCTAATGGAGAGCGTGTGGGGCCGCCCCGACAACGGCGACACCCGCACCATCTCCACCCACATCGCGCGGATACGCCGCAAGCTCGGCCCCGAGCACCGGCCGACCCTCGCCACCGTCCGCCAGATCGGCTACAAGTACGACCCGCGGCTGGCGAACGTCGCCTGACCGTACGCCCAACTCACCGTTCCCGACTCACCGTCCCCACGCCCACGATGAGGTTTCCGATGACTCCCGGCAAGCTGCTCCCGCGGCGCGGCGAGGCGGCGGGGCTGCTCGTCGTCCTGACGCTCCTCGTCCTCGAAGGGATCGCGCTGGGCACGGCCACGGAGCCGGACCGGCCGGTGATCGGCGCCGCCCTGATCGGGGCCGCCGGATCCGGCCTGCTGCTCGTCGCCGCGCTGCTCGTCGGCCGCCGCCTCGCGGCCCGGCGGGGGCTGCCGCTCCCCCCGCCGGGCCCGAACGGCCGCGACTACAGCACCCGCGCCCTGGAGGGCTTCCCGATGGAGGCCGTCCGCCCGCTGCTGCTCGCCGAGGACGGGCCGCAGCTCAACCAGCTGTACGCCGCCTGGGTGCTGGCCCTCGGCGGCCACACCGCCCCGTGGATCGCCCGCCGCCTGGACCTCCCCGTCCCGACCGCCCGCCTGCTCGTGGACGCCGTCCGCGAGCGGCGCCGGAGCCGGCCGAACCCCTTTGCGCGGTAACGCGGTTGATTCGAAAATCCGCCGACTTCCGCCCTTGCGTCGGCCCAAGAGAGGAACCCGTTCGATGATCACCGCCCTGGACCACGTCCAGCTCGCCGCGCCGCCCGGCAGCGAGGCCCTGCTGCGGGCCTTCTACGGCGACATACTGCAGATGGCCGAGCTCCCCCGCCCGGCCTCGCTCGCCGAGCGCGGCGGGTGCTGGTTCGCCGCCGACGGCGGTCGGGTCCGGCTCTTCCTCGGCATCGAGGACGCCTTCCGGCCCACCACCAAGGCCCACCCCGGTCTGGTCGTCGACGAGATCGACGAGTTCGCCGGCCGCCTGGAGACCTCGGGCGCACTGGTGGTGTGGGACGCCTCCCTGCCGCCGGACCGCCGCTTCTACACCCAGGACCCGGTGGGCAACCTGCTGGAGTTCGTCGAGCAGCGGCCCGCTCCGGCTGCCGCCGAACTCACGAACCCCGTCAGGGAACATTCATACCGTTGACGCCTCAGGCGCGCGCCCCTGGCGCGGCGGTGGCCCCGCCGCGCCCGGCGTTCGCCTGCGCCACCAGGTAGGGCACCATCCCGCGTTCCGCCAGCGCCGTCCGCCAGGCCTCCCGCGCGAGCGCCAACTCCCCGGCGCCCCCGGTGTCCCCGGCCTCCTCCGCCCGCGAGCGCGACGCCGCGCCGAGCAGGCCGAGCCCGCCGGCCAGCCCGCTCACCAGCGCCAGCGCGGCCGCGATCCACCCGGCGCCGACCAGCGCCCCTCCCAGCGTCTCCAGGTCGTCGGCCAGCCCGAGCGCGTAGCCGAGCAGCAGGAATATCCCGGCCGCGGCCCCGGCGACGATCGGCACGATCACCGCCAGCACCCCCAGCCACCCCGACGCCCGCTCCCGCGCGGGGGCGTCCACGGGCAGCCGCGCCACCGCGTCGGCGTCCGCCCGCAGGGCCGCGTACCGCTCGTACTCGGGCGCGGCGGCGGCCAGCACGTACTCCGCGTTGTCCCGCGCGCACCGCCGCAACCGCTCGGCCCCGCGCGCCTCGTCCCCGATCGCCCGCAGCGCGGCCCGCACCGCCACCCCGGCCAGCGCCCTGCTGAGCACCGTCTCGAAGTCGGCCCGGTCCTGCTGCGGAAGCCGAAGCGGTCTGTCCATGGTCCTACCCCGTTCGCCGTCCACCGGCCGGCCCCACCCCGAGCGCGTCCGCCCCCTTCTTGGCACCGGCTTCACCAGCCCTTAGTTCTACAGCACTGTAGAGCATGGGGTGCAAGAGGAGCAGCACTCTTTCCCGAGGTGAGCGGCCCGACGGACCGCGCGGACGGCGACGTGCCGCGCATCCGGCGCGCTCCGACGCCCACATCCGGCGCGCTCCGACGCCTACCCGACCGTCAGGATCCCGCGCATGAAGTGGTGGAACGTGCACAGGTACGAGTAGGCCCCCCGCCGCAGCGGCGCCTTGAAGGTGGCCGAGGTGCCCGGGGGGATGGGGGCGGTGGTGAAGGAGTGGTCCTGCGCGGTGAGGGTGTGCTCGACGGTGTCGGCGTTCACGACGGTCACCGTGCCGCCGGGGCGGACCGTGAAGTCGGCGGGCTGGAACAGGAGGTTCCCGATCGTCACCGTCACCGCCGCCGCACCGGTGGCGGGTGGGGTCGCGGGGCCGCGCGGCGCGGACGGCGAGGCGGTGGGGCTGCTCTCCTCGGGCGCCGGGCCGAGGTAGGCGCTGAGGCACCCGCTCAGGGTGGTGGCGAGCACCAGGGCGCCGCCGGCCCGGGCGAGCCGGGTCGGCGGGCGCATCAGCCGGCGGCGAGCCGGACCCGGCGGGCGTCCGCGGAGGCGGGCGGGTTGGCGCCGAGGTTGGAGACCGTGGCGGTCAGGATGGCGTCCGCGCCGGGGATCCAGTTGACCGTCTTGGACTGCACGACGAGCTGGCGCTGCTGCTGCGTCCCGTCGCACAGGATGTCCGCCTCGGCCGTGCGGCTGGAACCGAAGGCCTTCGAGGACTTGTCGTCCGGGTCCGTCTGCTCGACCGTGACGGTCAGCGACTTGGCCTCCCCGGCCATCCCGCACACGTACGCCAGGTCGACCCGGACCCGGCCCGGGACCTTCGGGTCGATCCGCGCTTCGCCGATGGTGACCGACGTCGTGCCGGGTGACGGCTCGGGGTCGGCGGCCACCGCGGGGGCCGCCAGGCCGGTGAGGGACGCCGTGAGAGCCGTCAGGGTGATCCACCTTCGCACTGCCAACCTCCTGGGTACGGGGACGAACTGGGGCCGACGCTAATCGCCGGCCCCACGCCCCGCGCGCCGAGCAGCCCGGTCTTCGTACGAACGGCTCACGAACGGCTCACGCGCAGCCCACGCGCAGCCCACTAGCGGCTCACGGACGCGAACGGCCCGCCCGGCGGCAGCCAGACGGCGGCCTTGACCGGGGTGTCGAAGCGCTCGTGGAACTGCACCTGGAGCACCTGCCCGAAGGCGAAGCCGAACCCGATGAACGAGCCGAACGCGCCGATGTACAGCGTCGACACGGCCCAGCCGTACGGGTCGCGCGGCGGCTGCCCCCACCCCCCACCAGGCCGTAGAGGCGCTGCGGACGGCTGGCCACCCCCAAGTGGCGGTGGCCACGTACCTCCTGGCCCCAGGCTTCTTCGCCCGCCGCGCCGCAACGACGGCGGCCACCTGGACGAGCCCCCACTCGGCCCCCATGAGGCCATCGCCCACCTGGTTCTGAACCGCTACGACGAGGTCAGGTGGTCGAACTCCCCTGCCTTGATGCCGTGCAGGAGGGCGCGAAGCCTGTCGGGCGATGTGGTGATGACGACGTCGGGGTCATCACTCTCCCGGAACCTGATGCTGCCGTCGAGGGCTGCCGCGGGATAGATGCAGTTGGCGGCGTCACCACTGAACGAGGACTTCTGCCAGTGCCTGGCTGAAGGACGTGAGGGCCCACCGCACAGAAAGCGCGACGGGCCCTCAGGAGCCGGGCCCTACCACCGACCGGCCCCCACGCGGCGATCCGACTGCTCGTCCTCGCCCTGGTCTTCGTCGCCCCAGCCGTCGCTGCGGTCGCGGTACAGCGTGAACCGGTCGAAGAGCACCGGAGCCGGCACCGGGTTGGCCGCCGTGGCCGGGGCCGAGTGGTAGTAGCTCACCGTGATGCTCGTCCGGCCGCCCGGCAGCAGGCCCGGATCGACGTCGAACACCGCGACGCCGTAAGGGTAGTTGGTGTCCGGGTCCGTCACCGCCGACCAGTGGGCCTTCTCCTTGGCATCCGGGTCGGCCTTGAAGGTGAGCCGCTGCGTGCGGACGAAGGCCTCGCGGACGCCGTCCCCGTCGGCGGGCAGGTACTTGTCGTCGTGCCCGGCGGTACCACCCCCGCCCAGGATCAGGTGGACGGTGCCCTCCGACGTGTCGATCTGCCGGAGGTCGTCGCCGGCGACGGCCGGCGTGAGCAGCCCGCCGGACTCGGTGCCGCGCACCGGGTGGGTGCGCTCGTAGTCGTGGTCGTGGCCGGCGAGCACGAGGTCGACGGAGTACCGGTCGAACAGCGGCAGCAGCTTTTCCCGGATGCCCATGTCGCCGCCGTGGCTGGCGGCGGACGACGACATCGCGAACTGGTGCATGCTGACGACGATCCAGTCCACCGCGTTGCCGCGCCGGGCACGCGACAGAACACGTTCCAGCCAGCGCAGTTGGGCACCCTCGCTGTAGTCGCTGATGTAGATGGACTGCCCGGTCGCCGGGTCGATGCTGGCGTCGTCCTCGACCGCGATCTCGTTGCCGTCGAGACTCAGGAAGAGCACCGAACCCACCTGGAACGCGTACCAGTTGCCGCAGTAGTCGCGGGTGCCGTTGTCGGGCAGCTCGAAGCGGGTCAGGTAGGAGGCGTATCCGAGGTCCCCACCGCCCGCCTCCACCTCGTGGTTCCCGGGCGAGGGCATCCACGGGCGGCTGGCCGCCGACTTCGACAGGTTGTTCATGAACGCGTTCCAGCACTGCGGCTGGAGCTGCGGGTTGTTGTTGGCGTACGCGAGGTCGCCGTTGAGCAGGTGGAACAGCGGCGAGAACCGCTCGACCTGGCGGACCGCCGCGGCGCCGTGGATCGAGGACTTCGCGAACACGTTGTCGCCCGTGCCGAGGTCGCCGAAGCTGGTGAACCGGAACGCGGCCCGGCCACGCCCGGGCGCGGTGCGGAAGGTGCCGCGCACCGGCTCGGCGCCGTCGTGCAGGACGTCGTAGACGTACGTGGTGCCGGGCTTCAGGCCGCGCAGCCGGACGTGGTGCGTGAAGGTCTCGACCTTGTTGAGCCCGTCGACGTACGTCCGGGTCTCGGCGTCGACGCTGTGCCCGGCCCCGCCGCGCGGTGTCCCGAGGCGGACGCGCGGACGGCTCACGCTGGCGGCCGTCGCCCAGGAGACCGTCATCTCGGTGGACGGTTCGTCGCCCCACTGGAGGTGGATCTGCTCCGGCCCGGGAGTGCCGGCGAGCGCCGGCTGCGTCCAGAGCAGCGTGGACGCGGGGATCGCGGCGAGCGCGCCGACCGCCGTACCCGTCCGAAGTACCGTCCTACGAGAGGGATGTGACACTGTCGCCTCCTGGGATCCGAGAAACGCCCAGGAGAGTCCCACGGCGGACGGGACCGGCGGGCCACTTCGGACAGTGCGTCCGGCGAACGCCGGGTGAACGAACCGGTCACTGCGACCGGCCGTGAGCCGGCGGATTCCTACACGCCGTAACGACGGGCGAACGGACGCCCGGGGCAGGCTGGCACTCGAACAGACGGACACAGAGATTCGACCGGCGCGCGCACTGGTCGGAGCCCCAACAGGAAGTCGGACCCGCCGACTTCCGGCGCGCACGCGACCACTCCCCTCGCCCGGACGGATTACCGAAGCCTGACGGCCGACGCCAGGCGCCCCGAACAGCCGCCCCGCGCCGCTAAGTTCAACGCCATGGAGATTCTCGTCACCGGCGGCGCCGGCTTCATCGGGTCCGCCGTCGTCCGCGCCCTGGCGGCGGAGGGGCACGGCGTGCGGGTGCTGGACGCGCTGCTGCCCGCCGTCCACCCGTCCGGCCTGGCGCCCCAACTGCCGCCCGGCGCGCCGTTCCTGCACGGGGACGTCCGCGACTCCGCCGCCGTGGAGCAGGCACTCGAAGGGGTGGACGCCGTCTGCCACCAGGCCGCGATGGTCGGCCTCGGCCTGGACCTCGACGACGCCCCCGCCTACGCGGGCTGCAACGACCTCGGCACCGCCGTCCTGCTCGCCGCGATGGCCCGCACCGGCGTCCGCAGGCTCGTCCTGGCGGGCTCGATGGTCGTCTACGGCGAGGGCCGCTACCGCTGCCCCGCGCACGGCGACGTCGCCCCCGGCCCGCGCCGCCCGGCCGACCTCGACGCGGGCCGCTTCGAACCGCCCTGCCCGCAGTGCGGCACCGCCCTCGCCCCCGGGCTCGTCACCGAGGACGCCCCCGCCGACCCGCGCAACGTGTACGCCGCCACCAAGCTCGCCCAGGAACACCTCGCCTCCGCGTGGGCCCGCGCCTGCGGCGGCACCGCCCTGGCGCTGCGCTACCACAACGTCTACGGCCCGGGCATGCCGCGCGACACCCCGTACGCGGGGGTCGCCTCGCTCTTCCGCTCCGCCCTCGCGCGGGGCGAGGCGCCCCGGGTGTTCGAGGACGGCGGCCAGCGGCGCGACTTCGTCCACGTCGAGGACGTGGCGGCCGCCAACCTGGCGGCCCTGGCCGCGATCGGCGCCCGCCCGGCCGGCAGCACCCGCGCCTACAACGTGGGCAGCGGCGAGCCCCGGACGGTCGGCGAGATGGCGGCGGCGCTCGCGCAGGCGCACGGCGGCCCGGCGCCGGTGGTGACGGGCGAGTACCGGCTCGGCGACGTCCGGCACATCACCGCGGACTCCGCCCGCCTGCGCACCGAACTCGGCTGGCGCCCACGGGTGCCGTTCCACGCCGGGATGAAGGAGTTCGCCACCGCCCCTCTGCGGGCGTGACCGCCGCACGGGCGGCCGGGGCACAGCCGACCACGCCACCGCGCCGCCACCCGAACAGCGGCTACGCGTGCGAGGCCGCCCTCGGGGCCGGGAGCGCGATCTCGAAGCAGCAGCCCCCGTCGACGTTGCGCACCTCCGCCCGCCCGGCGTGCGCCTCGACGATGCCGCGCACGATCGCCAGCCCGAGCCCGCCCCCGCTGTCGCCGCTGTCGCCGCCCGTCCCGGGATCGCGCCGGGGCGTGCGGGCGGCGCCGCCGCGCCAGCCGGTCTCGAAGACGCGCGGCAGGTCCTGCTCCGGGATGCCGCCGCAGCCGTCCGTCACGGACAGCACCACCTCGTCCGCCTGCCGCCGGGCCGCGACCGCGACCACGCCGTCCTCGGGGGTCGCACGGATCGCGTTGACCAGGAGGTTTCCGAGCACCCTGGTGATCTCCCGGCTGTCCACCTCCACCGGCTCGGCCGCCACCTCCCGTCCTTCCAGCCGCACCCCGCGGCGCCGGGCCAGCGGGTACGCCCCGGCGAGCGCGTCGTCGACCAGGTCGTAGACGGACACCCGGGCGACGGAGAGCGAGAGGGCGCCGGCCTGGATCCGGGACAGCTCGAACAGGTCGTCCACCATCCCGGTGAGCCGCTCGACCTCGGTGCGGATCCGTACGAGGTAGCGGTCCGGCTCGTCGGCGACGCCGTCCTCCAGTGCCTCGGCCATGGCCCGCAGACCGGCGAGCGGGGTGCGCAGGTCGTGCGAGATCCAGGCGATCAGCTCCCGGCGCGAGCGCTCCAGCGCCTGCTCACGCGCCCTGGACTCCGCCAGCCGGGCGCTGGTGGCCGCCAGCTCCTCGCTCAGAGCCGCCAGTTCGGCGCCGAGCGGACGGTCCGGCGCGGCGAACCCGGCGTCGCTGCCGACCGTCCGGGCCGCCACCGCCAGTGCCCGGCTGCCGGCCACCACCTGGCGGCCGAGCAGGGCGGCGGTGAGCAGTGACACGACGGCGGCCATGCCGAGCACGGTGATGACGACGCCGAGGTCGTGCGTCGAGAGGAACATCGCCTGCGCCACCGCGAAGGTGCCCGAGGTCACGGCGAGGACGGTGACCACGGCGACGCAGAACAGCGAGAGCGCGAAGGAGCGCCGGCGCAGCAGCCGGATCGCCACCCAGCCGAGCAGTCCGGCCCCGCCCGCGCCGAGGGCGGCGAACAGGGCGATCAGCAGCAGGTCCTTCACCGATCACCACCGCCGGCCGGGTCGTACCGGTAGCCGACGCCCCAGACGGTGCTGATGAGCGCGGGCGCGGCGGGGTCGTCCTCGATCTTCTCGCGCAGCCGCCGGACGTGGACGGTGACGGTGGAGAGGTCGCCGAAGTCCCAGCCCCAGACGCGCTGCATCAGGTCCTGCCGGGAGAAGACCGCGCCCGGGTGCCGGAGCAGGAACGCCAGCAGGTCGAACTCCCGCAGGGTGAGCGCGAGTTCGCGCCCGTCCCGGTGGGCGCGACGAGCCTTCGGGTCGAGCGCGATGTCCCCCGAGCTCAGCAGCGCTTCCTCCGCGGCCGGCGCCGCACCCGCCCGGGCGCGGCGCAGCACCGACTGCACCCGCAGCACCAGCTCGCGCGGGCTGAACGGCTTGGTGACGTAGTCGTCCGCGCCGAGTTCCAGGCCGAGGATCCGGTCGGCCTCGTCCCCCTTGGCGGTGAGCAGCACCACCGGCAGCCCGGCGCCCTCGGCGGAGCCGCGCAGGCGGCGCAGCACCTCCAGGCCGTCGAGACCGGGCAGCATGAGGTCGAGCACCAGGAGGTCCGGGGGCGCGCTGCGGGCGAGGGCGAGCCCTTCGGCGCCGTCGGCGGCGCGGTCCACCCGGTGGCCGGCGCGGGTGAGGTAGCCGGCGACGACCTCGGCCACGGTCGGGTCGTCGTCGATCACCAGGATGCGGGAGACGTCGTTCACCTCGCCGAGGATAGGAGGTCGCGGCGCCGGACGCGGCCGGGACGGCCACACGTTCGCCTTCCGTAAGATCCCGGTACCGAAATCCCCCGGTACGGGCCGGCCGGTTCCCCCGGGCGGCGCAGCCGACGCGACGTCCGCGTTCCGTAAGGCGCCGGCGCCCCCGTGCGCGGCCCGTCCGCGCTTAGCGTGGCCCGCGTGACCTCACCGACCTCCCCTTCTTCCCCCTCCGTTTCCCCTTCCGTGGACGTCGTCCTGCCCTGCCTCGACGAGGCCGCCGCGCTGCCCTGGGTGCTCGGGCGGATCCCGGCCGGCTGGCGGGCGATCGTCGTGGACAACGGCTCCACGGACGGCTCGGCCGAGCTGGCCCGCTCGCTCGGCGCGACGGTGGTGGCCGAGCCGCGGCGCGGGTTCGGCGCCGCCTGCCACGCCGGGCTGCTCGCGGCCACCGCCGAGCTGGTGTGCTTCCTGGACTGCGACGGCTCGCTCGACCCGGCCCAGCTGCCACGCGTCACCGGTCCGGTGCTGGCGGGCACGGCGGACCTGGTCCTGGGCCGGCGCCGCCCGGCGACGGCCGGGGCCTGGCCGGTGCACGCGCGGCTCGCCAACGCCGTCCTCGCCCGCCGGCTGCGCGCCCGCACCGGGGCGCGGCTGCACGACCTCGGCCCGATGCGGGCCGCCCGCCGCGAGCGCCTGCTGGCCCTGGGCCTGGGCGACCGGCGCTCCGGGTACCCGCTGGAGATGGTGCTCGCGGCCTCGGCGGCCGGGATGCGGATCGCCGAGACACCGGTCGACTACCTGCCGCGCTCGGGCCGCTCCAAGGTCACCGGCACCCTGCGCGGCACCCGCCAGGCGGTCCACGACATGCGGGCGGTGCTGGCCGCGCCGCCGCCCACGCTGCTGGTGATCGCCAAGGCGCCGGTCCCGGGCCGGGTGAAGACCCGCCTCACCCCGCCGTTCACGCCCGAGCAGGCCGCCGCCCTGGCCGGGGCCGCCCTCGCCGACACCCTGCACACCCTGTCCACCGTCCCGGCCGGGCTGCGCCTGCTGGTCCTGGACGGAGAACCGGGCGACTGGCTGCCGCCGGGCTGGGTCGTCGTGCCGCAGTCCGGCGGCGGCCTGGACGAGCGGCTCGCGGCGGCCTTCGCGCACGCCGCCCGTCTCGCCCCGGACGCGCCCGCGCTGCTCGTCGGCATGGACACCCCGCAGCTGAGCGCGGCCGCACTGGCCGAGCCGCTGTCCGCCGCCCGGCGCGGGGGCGTCGACGCGTGGTACGGCCCGGCCGCCGACGGCGGCTTCTGGGCCCTGGGCCTGGCCCGCCCGACGGCTCGACTCGCCGCCCAACTCCTGTGCGGCGTACCGATGTCCACGCCGCACACCGGATCGCACCTCCTCGACCGGCTCACCACAGCGAATCTGACGATCCATCATCTTCTCGTACTCGCCGACGTGGACACCGCCCAGGACGCCCGCCGCGTCGCCGCCGAGGCCCCCCACAGCCGCTTCGCCGCCCTCCTCCGCGGCGCCGATCTCGCCCCTGAGGTGGCGAGTTGACGATCACCGCCACCACCCCGTGGGTCGACGACCCCTTCGCCGAAGCCGTCCGCTCCGGCCGCGGACCGCTCTGGCTCCGCCGCGCCGACGGCCACCGCCTCCAACTCGACGTCGAACGCTGGTGCGCGCCCGCCGCCGGCGCCGACCACAGCCTGCTGCTGCGCTGCGCCCGCCTGTCCGCACCCGTCCTCGACCTCGGCTGCGGGCCCGGCCGCCTGGTCGCCGCGCTGCTCGCGCTCGGGGTCCCGGCGCTCGGCGTGGACGTGACCGGCGCGGCCGTCGCCCGCACGCTCGGCCTCGGCGGCCCGGCGCTGTGCCGGTCGGTCTTCGACCGCCTGCCCGCCGAGGGCCGCTGGGGCGCCGCGCTGCTCGCCGACGGCAACCTCGGGATCGGCGGCGACCCGGTCGCCCTCCTCCGCCGGGGCGCCGAACTCATCGCGCCGGACGGCCTGTTGCTCGTCGAGGTGGAGCCGGAGGAGGTGGACGAGCGCGCCGTCGTCCGGGTCGAGGGCCCGGACGGCCGGCTCGGCCCGCCCTTCCCCTGGGCCCGCCTCGGCACCCGCGCCGCCCTGCGCCGCGCCCGCACCGCCGGTCTCACCGAGGCCGAGCGCTGGGCCTCTCACGGCCGGCACTTCCTGGCACTGCGGAGGGTGTGAATTCGGGGAACGTGTGAATTTGGGCCGGGGTCCAGGGGGTCTTGCAGGACGCCGTTCGTGCGTCACGCGTGCGGCTGTCGCCCAACCGCCTCTCGGCCCCTCGGTCAGGGGTGCCCCGGCGGCACCCTTCGCGGCGTCCCGGCCGAGCCTGCCAGAAGCCCCGGGCGGGGACAAGCCCCCCGAACCGACCCCTACCCGGCGTTTCCCGCCAACCACGGCGGGTGCCCGGCCGGGCGTCTCTCGACACCCTCCGCTCGCAGCCCCCGTACAGCCCGGACACCCGGCCCACAGGACCGCCACCACCCTTCACAGCGCCCGCGTTTCACACCGCCCGCGCCGCCCACCGAGCCGCCCACCGGCCGCCCCACTGCCGCACCACGCCCCCGGCCACGACGCACGCCAGTGCCACCCCGTACGCGGCCTGCTGCGCCTCGATCCCGCCCGTCAGGTACAGCACCTGCCCCGCCGCCGGGACGGCCAGCCACTCCCAGCGCCCGTCCAGGGCGACCAGCGCCACCACCAGCAGTCCGTACCACGGGTAGGCCGGCGCCACCACGAGCAGCGCCGTCCCGGTGACCAGCAGCGCCCCGGACCACGGCCGCGCCGGGTCCCCGCGCCGCAGCACCCACAGCGCCACCCCCGCCAGCACGGCCCCCGCGGCCCACGGCAGCAGCGCGTCCGGCAGCACCAGCGCCAGCAGCCCGAACCGGTCGATGTGCCCCTGCTCGTAGCCCTCCTCCCGCAGGTAGCCGGGCAGGTACCCGAGCACCCCGGCCCCCGAGGCGGCGACGTACGGCAGGTACGAGAGCGCGAACGCGCCGACCGTCCAGGCCAGCAGCACGGCGCCCTCCCGGACGGACCGACGGGCGAGTGCCCCCGGCAGGGCCAGCCCGGGCAGCAGCTTGACCGCGACGGCCGCCCCCAGCAGCGCGCCCCCGGCCGCCGGGCGCCGCCGCGCCACGCACCCCAGCCCCGCGACCAGCAGCAGCGCGCCCAGCGTGTCCACGTGCGCGTCGTTCACCGACCACACCGTCACACCCGGGCACCACCCCCACAGCGCCGCGCGCCGGCTCCCCCTCCCGACCACGAGCAGCGCCCCCGTCGTCGCCAGCGCCAGGAGCGCCCCGGCCGCCTGCACCCCGCGCACCCCGCCGCCGAACGGGTGCACGGCGAGGAACCACGCCTCCGCGACCGGCGGGTAAATCGTGTGCACGGCGGGCCGGTTGATGTGGGTGCAGTCCTCGGCCGCCGTCCGCCGCTCGTCCCACCCGTCGCACGCCCCGCCGCGCGGCCAGAGCCCCGGATCGCGCAGCCGGGCGAGCGCCGGGTCGTCCGGGGTGTGCGCGTACGGGGAGATCCCGGCGGCCTGCACCCGGCCGTCCCAGACGTACCGGTACGCGTCGTCGCTGGTGCGCGGCGGTGCGAGCAGCCCGACGGCGGCGACGGCGACGGCGCCCCCGAGCACCAGCGGCACAACCTGACGATCCGTCACTTTTCGCAGCAGCACCAGCGCGAGCGCGAAAAGACCGGCGTCGACGGCGTACCAGGCGAACAGCGGGGCGCGATGGCCGAGCGTGCCGCCGCCGGTGACGGTCACGGCGAGGGCTCCGACCAGGGCGGCGAGCACGAGGAGGACACGAGTGAGCACGGTGCCCACCCTCCCACCGCCCGGCCGGGCCCGGCCGCGGCAACGTGGCGCCGTTCGCATTCCGTAAGCACGCCGGAGCACCACAACGGCACCGCCGAACGGTTCCATGAAACACGTGATGCCGAAGCCCCCGAAGTCCCCCAGCACCCCCGACACACTCCACCGCCACGACCTCCCGCTCCCCCCGCCACCCGACTCCCTGCGCCGAGGACCGTTCCGCGACGGGACGTTCCGCTCGCCGCTGCACGAGCCGCGCACCGCCGTCGTGCTCGGCCGCTGGCTCGGCGCCGCGCTGCTGGTCTGCTTCCTGACCGGCCTGGTCAGCCACGCCCTCCAGGACCCACCGTCCTGGCTCGTCCCGCACCTCCGGAGCCGGCCGGTGAGCGGCTACCGGATCACCCAGGGGCTGCACGTGATCAGCGGCCTGGCCGCGATCCCGCTGCTCGGAGCGAAGTTGTGGACGGTCTATCCGAGGCTCTTCGAGTGGCCGCCCGCCCGCAGCGTGCTGCACGCGCTGGAGCGGCTCGGCGTCTTCGTCCTCGTCGCGGCGATGCTACTGGAGGTCTTCACCGGCCTGCTCAACACCCTCCAGTGGTACCCGTGGCCGTTCCCGTTCCGCCAAACCCACTTCTGGCTGGCCTGGTCGGCCACCGGCGGGCTCCTCGTCCACATCGCCGCCAAGGGCACGCTCATCGCGCGGCACTGGCGCCGCCCGGCCGTCGGACTGCCGCAGCGCCGCGCCTTCCTCACCGCCGTGACGGCCGCCGCGGGCGTCGTCACCCTCACCACCGCCGGGCAGACGGTGCCGTTCCTCCGCGGCCTCGACCTGCTCGCCCCGCGCCGCCCGGACGTCGGCCCGCAGGGCCTGCCGGTCAACCGGACCGCCGCCCAGGCCGGTACCGTCACCGTCCCGGCCGACTGGCGGCTGCGCGTGGACGGGCCCCGCCCCTACTTCCTCACCCTCGCCGAGCTGACACAACTACCGCAGCACGAAGTGGAGTTGCCGATCGCCTGCGTCGAGGGCTGGAGCGCGACGGCGCGCTGGACCGGGGTCCGGATCGCCGACCTGATGGAGCGCGCCGGCGCCCCGGCCGGGGCCGCGCTGCGCTTCACCTCGCTGGAGGCGAACGGGCCGTACCGGGTGATGGACATGCCCGCCGAGTACGCCGCCGACCCGCTCTCGCTGCTCGCCCTGCGGATCAACGGCGAGGTGCTCCACGCCGACCACGGCTACCCGGCCAGGGTCATCGTGCCCAACCGGCCCGGCGTCCTGCAGACCAAGTGGGTCGAGCGGATCGAGGTCCTCTGATGCCCCGTCGGCTGCGCGCCGCCCTGCTGCTCGGCGGCCTCGCCCTGCTCGGCTACGGCCTCTCCGGCCTGCTCGCCGACTCCTACATCACCGCCCCGCTCGACGTCCTGGTCTGGGCGGTCGGCGCGGCCGTCCTGCACGACGGCCTGTGGGTGCCGCTACTCTGCCTGATCGGCACCCGCCACGCCCGAGGGCCCGTGCTGCGCGCCTGGCTGGTCGTCGCGGCGGCGGTGACGGCCGTCGGCCTGCCGGCCGTCCTGCGGGGCGGCACCGACCACGGAAACCCCTCGCTGCTGCCGCTGCCCTACCTCCGCAACCTGCTGCTGGTGCTGGCCGCCACCGCCGGGATCGCGCTCCTGATCGCGCTCGCCCGGCGATGGCACACCCGGGGCCTCAGGCCCCGGCGGCGACCCCCGGCAGACCCGTCGTGAGCCCGTCCAACGCGTGCGAACAGACGCAGTCGCGGTCGGCCGGCAGACTCTCCAGCGCCTTGAACAGCACGGTGCGCAGCCGGTCGACGTTCCCCGCGAAGGCCCTCAAGACCTCGGCGTGGGTGACGCCCCCACCGGCCTCCACCCCGGCGTCGAGGTCGGTCACCAGCGTCAACGACGTGTAGCAGAGCCCGAGTTCGCGCGCCAGCGCGGCCTCGGGGTGGCCGGTCATGCCGACCACCGACCAGCCGTTCGCGGTGAACCAGCGCGACTCGGCGCGGGTGGAGAAGCGCGGGCCCTCGATCACCACGAGCGTCCCGCCGTCCACCGGCTCCCACGCCACGTCGCGCGCCGCGTCCAGCGCCGCCCGCCGCCCGGCCGGGCAGTACGGGTCGGCCATCGACACGTGCGCCACCTCGGGGAGCGAGCCGTCCGGCAACGGCAACCCGTCATAGTACGTCTGCACCCGGCCGGAGGTGCGGTCGACGAACTGGTCCGGCACCAGCAACGTGCCCGGCCCGTACTCCGGCCGCAGCCCGCCCACCGCGCACGGCCCGAGCACCTGGCGCACGCCGAGCGCGTGCAGCGCCCACAGGTTGGCCCGGTAGTTGATCCGGTGCGGCGGCAGCCCGTGGCCGCGCCCGTGCCGGGGCACGAACGCCACCCTGCGGCCGGCGACCTCGCCGAGGAACAGCGCGTCGCTCGGCGGCCCGTACGGCGTGTCGACGCGCACCTCGGTCACGTCGTCCAGCAGCGCGTACAGCCCCGATCCGCCGATCACGCCCAGCTCGGCGCGCGGCGCGTCCTGATCGATCGTCATCGTTCGTGCCCTTCCTCGGGAGACATCCCGGCCACTGTAGGAGGCGGCACACGGGCACCGGGCGGGGGTCCTGCTTACGATTCCGGAACGGGCCGCTGGACCGAACGGCCGCGGGCCGACGGAGTGGTACCCGGCGGCCGGGCGGGTGACACGGCGGACGTGTCGGCGCCGCTCCGGCCCACCTGGCGTGCGTGGTTTGGGAGTGCGCCGTCTCCGGACGGCGTACTTCCTGTCCCCGGACCTGAGAGCCGCCCATGCCTCCCACCGCTTGTCTCCGTCGCCTCGTCCCCACCGCCCTGTGCGCCCTGGCCGTCGCCCTCGCCGCCCCCGCGGCGCAGGCCGCACCCCCGGGTCGCGACCGCGGGGCCGACCCCGGCGGGAGGTACGACTGGGAGAACGTGGCGGCCTGCGAGAGCAACGGCAACTGGCGCAGCAACACCGGCAACGGCTTCTTCGGCGGCCTCCAGTTCGACAGCTCCACCTGGCGCGCCAACGGCGGCCTCCGCTACGCCCCGCGCGCCGACCTCGCCACCCGCGAGCAGCAGATCGCCGTTGCCACCACGCTCGCCGGACGCCGCGGCCTCCGCCCCTGGCCGGTCTGCGGCGCCCGAGCGACCCGCGACCACGACCACGACCAGCACCCTGACCGGGACCAGCACCGCGACCGGCACCGCGACCGCGACGCCACCCTCCCGCCACCGGCCGCCCCGGCCACCGCGCCCGCCGCGGACGAGTGGCGGGTCCGCGAGGACGACACCCTGGCCGGCATCGCCGACGCCCTCGGCCTCCCCGGCGGCTGGCCCGCCCTCTACGACCTCAACCGCAGCGTCGTCGGCGACGACCCCGACCTCATCCAGCCGGGCATGCTCCTGCGCCTGCCGTCCTGAACCCGCCGGGCGCGCCGCCCACGCCCCCGGGGAGGGGGACGTGGGCGGCGCGCCTGTTCTCATGCGCGCTCCGCCACCACCACGTGCATCCCCCGCGCGCCCGCCTCGCTGTGCCGGACGGCCAGGCCCGCCGCCGCGCACCGCTCCTCGACCCACGCCGGGGCGAGCCGCAGCTTCGGGTAGCTGCTGACCTCCTGCGTCCAGGTGCCATCGGCCCGGGTGTGGACCAGGTCGTGCACCAGGGCCGTGTCCTCGTCCGGGTACTCGAGCACGCAGGTCATGATCCGGTCTTCGGTGGCCCGCACCGGGAGGAAGCGGTCGGTGCCGGTGAGCGGCCGGGTCAGGTCCCGGAAGGACAGCACGAGCCGCCCGCCCGGCGCGAGCGCGACCGCCGCGTCCCGCAGCAGCGCAGCGACGTCCTGCCGCGCCGGGAGGTGCGTGAGCGTGTCGCCCATGCACACCACCGCGGCCACCGTGCCCGGCCCGGTGTGCGTCGGCAGCGCGCCCCGCAGGTCCGCCAGGACCGGCCGGACCGCGTCCTCGCGCCCGGCCTTCGCGGCCAGCTCGGCCAGTTCGTCGAGCAGCCGCGCGCTCGTGTCGACGGCGAGGACGGGCTCGAAGCCCAGCGCGGCGAGGGCGAGGCTCTGCGGGCCCGGCCCGGCCCCGAGGTCCACGGCGAGCCGGCCGGGGCCGTCCGCCCGCACCCCGAGCCCGGCGAGCAGGGCCGCCTGGACCTCGGCGAGGGCGGGGACGTCGCCGCCGAGCATCCAGGTGTAGTGGGCGGCGAGAAGTCGGTCGTAGTGCTCGAGTGCGGTGTTCATGCGAGGTCCTTCCGTCCGGCCTACCAATCTCTGGCGGCATGTTAGGAACTGCGCGTCCCGGCCGGTCCGGCGCCCCCGGAAACGCCGCCGGCCCGCCCGGTCACCAGGACCGGACGGGCCGACGGAGCGATCGAGCGACTACCCGACGTGGACGCGCGGACGGCGCGTCCGGTCCGGCTCCGCCTCGCGCAGCACCTCGCGGGTGACCGGCGCCACCTCGCCCTGGCCGAACAGGAAGAACCGCAGGAACTGGGCGAACGGATTGCCCTCGGTCCACTCGAAGTACAGGTGCGGCCGCTGGCCGGTGCGGTCCCGGACGGTGAGCGCCAGGGCGGCGATCGCGTTCGGGACGCTGGAGCTCTCCAGCGTCAGCACCCGGTAGCGCCCGTGCAGGACCTCGCCGCGGACGGTCAGCTCGGACTCGAAGTCCGACGCGTCGCGGACCGTCACCTCGACGAAGACCAGGTCGTCCTCGCCCGGGATGTCGTTGTCGGCGCGGATCTGCCGGATCTTGTCCCGGTACTTGTCGGCGGCCCGGTGGGTCGGCTCGTTGGCGATCAGACGCAGCGGGCGGTGCGCGTAGTCGCGGATGAAGCGCTCGGCCGTGTCGTCCAGGACCACGTCGGTGACGCGCAGCTCGAAGGCCCGCTTGAGCCGGGAGAGCAGCGACACCAGGATGATGCCGGCGATGAAGCAGGCACCGATCTTGACGCCGTCCGGGCGCTCCATGGTGTTCAGCACGGTGGTGTACAGGAACACCACCGAGATGATGGCGAACGCGATGGTCCAGCCGCGCTCGCGCTTCTTGTACGCGGCGATGGTCACGGCGATGGCCGCCGAGCTGATCAGGACCAGCACACCGGTCGCGTAGGCACCGCCCTGGGCGTCGACGTTCGCGTCGAACAGCCAGGTGATCAGGAAGCCGACGACCGTCAGGACGATCACCATCGGGCGGACGGCGCGGGCCCAGTGCGGGGCCATGCCGTAGCGCGGCAGGTAGCGGGGCAGGAGGTTGAGCATGCCCGCCATGGCGGAGGCGCCGGCGAACCACAGGATGGCGATGGTGGACAGGTCGTAGGCGCTGCCGAAGGCGCCGCCCAGGTACTCGTGCGCCAGGTAGGCGAGGGCGCGGCCGTTGGCCTGGCCGCCGTCCTCGAACTCCTTGGCCGGGATGAGCAGCGTGCAGATGAAGCTGGTGGCGATCAGGAAGGCGCTCATGATCACGGCGGCGGTGGTGAGGAGCTTGCGGGTGCCGCGGATCCGGCCGACCGGGTTCTCCTCGGTGTCGTCGGCGTCGCCCTGGATGTGCGGCATCACGGCGACGCCGGTCTCGAAGCCGGACATGCCGAGCGCGAGCTTCGGGAAGACGACGAGCGAGACGCCGATCATGACGAACACGTTGCCGTGCTCGGCGGTCAGCGCGCCGGACCAGTCGGTGACGACGTGCGGGGCCTGGATGATCTTCCAGATGCCGACCACGACGACGACCACGTTGAGCGCCAGGTAGATCCCGACCAGAGCGACGGCCAGGCCGATCGCCTCGCTGAAGCCCTTCAGGAAGACCGCGCCGAGCAGCGCGACCAGGATCAGCGTGATCAGCATCTGCTTGCCGCCGAGCACGCTGGTCAGGTGCGGGTTCTCGACCAGGTGCGCACTGGCGTCGGCGGCCGAGAGCGTGATCGTGATGATGAAGTCCGTCGCCGCGAAGCCGAGCAGGGCGAGGACGAAGAGCTTGCCCTTCCAGAACGGCAGCAGCCGCTCCAGCATCGCGATCGAGCCCTCGCCGCGCGGGCTCTCCTTCGCGACCCGCCGGTAGACCGGCAGCGCGCCGAACAGGGTGACGAGCACGAGGACGATCGTCGCGACCGGCGACAGCAGGCCGGCCGCGAGGGCGGCGATGCCCGGCTGGTAACCGAGCGTGGAGAAGTAGTCCAGGCCGGTCAGGCACATCACCCGCCACCAGCTCTGGCCCTTGCGGGCGCCGGACGCCTCGGCGCCGTCACCGTGCTGCGAGTCCTTGTCCGCGGACATGTCCGCGAGCATCCAGTTGCGGAAGCGTATTTGCGCGGACGGCGCGGCGGCCTCCGCCACCGGAGGGGTCACCGCCTCCGCCGTCCCCGTCTCCGTCGAACCCGACGAAACCACCTTGCACCTCTTGTTTAAAGACCCCGTAAAAGCGCCGTCGGGCGACGGCAGTGCGCCAGGCTATGCGACCAGCGTTAAGGAGACGTCATCGGGCCGCGTTAAGAAAACGTCATGGTGGTGGCGGTCTTGACGGAGGCGGCGCGCGCACCGGGCCGGGAAGCGCTCCCCGACCCGGCGCGCGCGGGCGTTACGCCCGGTAACCGAGGACGGTCATCATGCCCGACTCGGCGTGGTACGCGTTGTGGCAGTGCACCATCCACAGGCCCGGGTTGTCGGCGTCGAAGTCCACGGCGAGGGTCGCGCCGGGCAGCACGACCGCGGTGTCCTTGCGGGGGCCGTCGCTGCCGGTCCCGTCACCGGCGGTCCCGGCCAGGGCGAAGGTGTGGCCGTGCAGGTGGACCGGGTGCCACATGTCCGTCGAGTTCCGGAACACCAGCCGCACCCGCTCCCCCGCCACCACCGGGTGGCGCTGCGCCGGGTCGTACGTGCGGCCGTTGAAGGCCCAGTCGGCCTTGGCCATGCCGCCGGTCAGATCCAGTCGCACCGTCCGGTCGGGCGCCCTGGCGGGCAGCCGGACGTTCGCGTCGGCCCTGAGCTGCGCGGCGGTCAGCAGCTCGGCGTCCAGCTCGGCCGGGCGCACCGAGGCGTCGGGGGCGCCACCGCCGCCGGTGCGCAGGAGGGCGAGCGCCGAGGCGTTCTTGCCCTCGGCGAGGGCGGTGAGCGGGAAGACGCCGTCCTGGACGGTCACCAGGACGTCGTAGCGCTCGCCCATGCCGAGCAGCAGCGCCCGGGTGGTGGCCGGCTCGACCGGGAAGCCGTCGGTGTGGGTGACGGTCAGCTCGTGGCCGCCGAGGGCGACCCGGTAGGCGGTGTCGCCGCCGGCGTTGATCAGCCGGATCCGGACCCGGTCGCCGGGTTTGGCGGTGAAGGTCTCGGGCGCGGTCGCGAGGCGGCCGTTGACCAGGTGGAACGGGTACGCGACGTCGCCGGCGTCGCCGCCGAGCAGCGCGCTGCGGCCGCCCATCAGCATCCGGGATGGGCCGGCGGGTGTTCCCGTCGTCCCGGACGTGTCGTGGCCGCCCGTGCCCGACATGGCGTGCCCACCCATCCCCTTGGCCAGCTCCGCGAGGACGGCGTCCGGGGTGCTGCCGTCGATCCCGTCCACCCAGTCGTCCAGGACGACGACCCACTCCTTGTCGTACGTCAGCGGCTCCTTCGGGTCCTCGACGATCAGCGGCGCGTACAGCCCGCGGTCCTGCTGGACGCCGGAGTGCGGGTGGAACCAGTACGTGCCCGGGTGGGTGAGCGCGAAGCGGTAGTCGAACGCGGCCCCGGCCCGGACCGGGTCCTGGGTGAGGCCCGGGACGCCGTCCATGTCGTTGCGCAGCGCGAGGCCGTGCCAGTGCAGCGAGGTCGGCTGCGGGAGGTGGTTGGCGAGGGTGAGCGCGAGCGTCTCGCCGGCGGTGGCGCGGACCTCGCGGCCGGGCAGCGCGTCGCCGTAGGTCCAGGTGCGGACGGTGCGGCCGCCGAGGTCGAGGGTGGTCTCGGTGGCGGTGAGCGCGACCTTGCGCTCCGCCCCGGGGTTGCGCCGCGTCTCGGCGGCGGCGACCTCGGGACCGTTCGGGGCGACGAAGCCGCCCGGCGGGGTCGCCTGCCCGCCGTGGTCCGTGGACGAGTGATCCATCCCCTTCATGGAGTCCGAGCAGGCGGCCGGCAGCCCGGTCCCGGCAGCGGCGAGCACCGCGCCGAGCACGGCGCGTCGAGTGGGTGTGCGCATGACGAATTGCACCTCGTGCGGTGAGTGTGAGTCGGTGGACGTGCGGGGCGACTGCCGCACGCCTACTGACGCAGCACCGACAACTCGGCGAGGAGCATCCGCCCGCTTCGGGGCGGCGGAAGCGCCCGGACGGCGCGCAGCAGCAACGCCCGCACGGCGGCCGCCGGATCACCGGCCCGCCGCGGCACGTACCCGCCGGCGAGCAGCGCGAGTGCCCAATTCGCCAGCACGGCAACGCAGATCGCCATCGGATCCGTACCGCCGGGCATCGGGGAGTCGGCCGCCACGCCGTGCGCCTGGTGCACCTGTACGGCGACGTGCTCCCCACCGTGACCTCCGTGACCACCCGCCGGATGCCCGAGCGTGTGCATCGTCAGGACCCCGAGGAGGACGGCCGCGAGCAGGAGCCCCCGCAGGACCCACGGCACACCACCCCGCGTCCTCCGCATCGCCCAGCTCCTCTCGCGCATTACCCCCACAGGGTATACCGCCCGGCGGGACCCCGCCCACGAGCCGTCGCGGCTTTCCGGAGTAGCGACGGGGACCACGCGGTGGCAACGTGGAAGGGAGGAGGCCTCCGACCCGGTCACGGAATCAGTGACAACCTGCTTCAAGGAGACCGAAAATGGCCAGCAACGCCAGTCCGGCGCCGCCCGGCGCCGAGAGATACCGGAAGCCCTACGCGACCGGCTGGACCCTCTTCGCCGGGTGCCTCATGATCTTCGGCGGACTGATGGCGATGTTCGAGGGCATCGGTTCGATCGTCAACAACACCCGATACGTGATCACCGGCGACTACGTGTACAGGTTCAACGTCGCCGGCTGGGGTTGGCTGCACCTGTTCCTGGGTGTCCTGATCATGCTCGCGGGCGCCACGCTCTTCACGGGTGCGATGTGGGCCCGGGTGGTCGGCGTGGTCATCGTCGGCCTCAACATGATCGTCAATTTCCTCTGGCTGCCGTACTACCCGTTCTGGGCCCTGGTCCTCATCGCCATCGACATCTTCGTCATCTGGGCGCTGACGGGCGGCATCCACAAAGAGAAAGCAGTGAGCGAGTAAGGGCCGGACCGGGCCGGTCGCACATTCTCCTACGACACTCGTTCCACCTTCGCGAGTGCGGTGTCCACCTCCACCCAAGTGCCGTCGGCGACCCGTCAGGTGACCCGGATCGTCCCCTGAGGAGCGTCCCCTAAGGGCGTAGACACGCCGACGGCCGGGCATGGCAGGTCGAAGAGCCGACCAGTACGCCATGAGAAGGTGCCCCCCATGAAGTTGATCGATTTCGTCCTCAACGTCCTCTGGCTGATCTTCTGCGGAATCTGGATGGCCCTGGGCTACGTCCTCGCCGGAATCATCTGCTGCGTCCTCATCATCACCATTCCATTCGGCATCGCCTCGTTCCGCATCGCCGGCTACGTCCTGTGGCCCTTCGGGCGGACGACGGTGGAGCGGCGGGACGCCGGGGCGGCGTCGTGCGTCGGCAATGTGATCTGGCTGGTCTTCGCGGGGTGGTGGCTGGCGCTCGCGCACCTGGTCACCAGCATTCCGCTGTTCCTGTCGATCATCGGGATCCCCTTCGGGTGGGCCAACCTCAAGATGATCCCGATCTCCCTCACCCCGCTGGGCCGCGAGATCGTGTCGACCGACCAGCGCTTCGCCGGCTGGTGACGGAGCCGACGCACAACGGCCGACGAGGGTCAAGTCCTCGTCGGCCGTCGGGGTTTGCGGGCTGCGGCTACCGGCCGAGGATGCCGACGGCCATCTCGCGCATCTCGACCTTGCGGATCTTGCCGGTGACGGTCATCGGGAACTCGTCGACGACGTGGACGTAGCGCGGGATCTTGAAGTGGGCGAGGCGGCCGGTGCAGTAGGTGCGGACGGCTTCGGCGGTGAGGGGGGTGGCGTCCTCGCGCATGCGGATCCAGGCCATCAGCTCCTCGCCGTACTTGGGGTCGGGGACGCCGATCACCTGGACGTCGAGGATGTCGGGGTGGGTGTAGAGGAACTCCTCGATCTCGCGCGGGTAGAGGTTCTCGCCGCCGCGGATGACCATGTCCTTGATGCGGCCGGTGATGGCGAGGTAGCCGTCCCCGTCCATGACGGCGAGGTCGCCGGTGTGCATCCAGCGGGCGGCGTCGACGGCTTCGGCGGTGCGCTCGGGCTCGGCCCAGTAGCCGAGCATGACGGAGTAGCCGCGGGTGCAGAGCTCGCCGGGCTCGCCGCGCGGGACGGTGCGGCCGGTGGCCGGGTCGACGACCTTGACCTCCAGGTGCGGACCGACCCGGCCGACGGTGGAGACCCGGCGCTCGACGGAGTCGTCCACGCGGGTCTGGGTGGAGACGGGCGAGGTCTCGGTCATGCCGTAGCAGATGGAGACCTCGGCCATGCCCATCCGGTCGATGACGTCCTTCATCACCTCGGTCGGGCAGGGGGCGCCGGCCATGATGCCGGTGCGCAGGCTGGAGAGGTCGTAGCGGCCGAAGTCGGGGTCGGCGAGCTCGGCGATGAACATCGTGGGCACCCCGTACAGCGAGGTGCAGCGCTCGGCGGCGACGGCGGCGAGGGTGGTGCCGGGCTCGAAGGAGGGGGCCGGGATGACCATGCAGGCGCCGTGGGAGGTGGCGGCGAGGTTGCCCATGACCATGCCGAAGCAGTGGTAGAAGGGCACCGGGATGCAGATCCGGTCCTGCTCGGTGTAGTCGAGCAGCTCGCCGACGAAGTAGCCGTTGTTGAGGATGTTGTGGTGCGACAGGGTCGCACCCTTGGGGAATCCGGTCGTGCCGGAGGTGTACTGGATGTTGATCGGGTCATCCGGAGCCAACTCGGCCTGGCGGGAGATCAGTTGGGCCGGATCGGCCTGGCGGCCGACGGCGAGGAGGGCCTCCCAGGCGGGGCTGCCGAGCAGGACGACGCGTTCCAACTCCGCACACCTCGGCCGGACTTCGTCGATCATCGCGGCGTAGTCCGAGGCCTTGAAGGACGGCGCGGCGACCAGTAGGCGGATGCCGGCCTGGTTGAGCACGTACTCCAACTCGTGCGAGCGGTAGGCCGGGTTGACGGTCACCAGGATCGCGCCGAGCCTGGCGGTGGCGTACTGGGTGAGCGTCCACTCGGCGCAGTTGGGGGCCCAGATGCCGACCCGGTCGCCCTTGGCGATGCCGAGGTCCAGGAGGCCGAGCGCCAGCGCGTCGACGTCGGCGGCGAGTTCGGCGTACGTCCAGCGGCGGGCGGTGGCGCGGTCCACCAGGGCGTCGCGGCCGGGGAAGGCGCGGACCGCGCGATCGAGGTTCTCGCCGATCGTGTCGCCGAGCAGCGGGACGTCCGCGGTGCCGGATGAGTAGCTGCGACTGGTCGACGTGGTCCGCACGTTCTGCCTCCTGGCCGGGGAAAGCGAGGGTCGGGGACCATGGTCCCGATCCGGCGCCCCCGGCGCCACCCCCGAACGGGGGTACGGCCACGGACCGGCCCCGGACACGGCGAAGGGGCCGCCCGCCGGAGTCGGCGGACGGCCCCAGGCCGTGATCAGGCGTTGATGCAGTTGACGCCGATCGCCGGGCTCAGGATCGAGCCGAACGTGTTCCCGCAGAAGTTGGCCTCGAAGTTGATCGGGATCAGGAGCTGGTTGCCGGACAGGAAACCGGGCGAGTTGGTGGCGATGCCGTTGGCGGTGGCGTCGCCGGCAGCAGCGGTGCCGGCGCCGGCCAGGACGCACACCGCGGCGAGAGCGGTGGCCGCGAGGGTGGTGCGAATACGCATTGCGTCACTCCTTGTGAGGGTGGCGAAGACCGTGTGACGATCACACTCGCCCAGATCTCACTCGATGACGTGCCAGAAATGCCCGGATTGCTCCCTATGGGGACGTGTCGCCCAGCCACGTCACGTCACCGGTGCCGAGGGCCACGGAGGCGCGCGGAAGCATCGGCCCCGCTCCCCGCCGCGACAGCAGCGTCAGCTCGCCGACCTGCGCGGACAGGCCGCCGAGCCGCGCCGCGCACTCGGCAGCGAGCTCCCTCGGGTGCTGCGTCCGGCCGAGCGACAGGTGCGGGGTGAAGCCGGCAAAGTGGCCGCGGCAGCGCGGGAAGCGCTCCAGGAGGTCCGCGTACAGCCGGGCCCAGGGCGCGGTGCCGCCCGCGGCCGGGTCGAGCCAGACGGTCGCGAACGCGCGGTGCCGGAAGCTACGCACCCCGCTCAGGCGGGCCGGGAACGGCCGGATGCGGGCCGCGGTGGCGGAGAGCAGCGGGACTGCCCGGGCGAATTCACTCTCCGGGACGAACCCGAACAGCACATTGACGTGCGGCGGCCAGCGCCGCACCTGCGGGTCGTGGACCAGCCGGATCGCCTGGACGGGCGGCCACAGCTCCGCCGGCGGGAGCCAGGCGACGGCCGTGCGCGGCGTCGGCGGGAGGTCCAGGACGGCGGCCGGCCAGGGCTCCCCCGGGCCGGCTGCCGTCCTGTCGTCCATCGGACGGTCGGGACTCTCGTCCATGGGGCCAGGCTACGCACCCAGGCGCGTCTCCACCGCCTCCAGCAGGTCCAGGGCCGGGCGCAGGCCCGGCTCGGCCTTCAGGGAGCGGCGCAGCAGCACCCGCGCCGCCGGGTCGTCCCCCTCCCGGACGGCGTCCAGCGCGTCGTTGTAGTCGATCCGGCCCGCGTAGCGCAGCCGGACCAGGGCGACCAGGTCCTCCCGGCAGGACGGGCAGCGCAGGCTCTCCGGGTCCGCCGGGACGGCGCACTGCGGGCAGGGCACCTCGATCGGCGGGACGGCGGCGTCGGGGCTCGTCTCTTTCGCCGCGTTCATCGCTTCCGCCGCGTTCGTCGCGTTCGTCGCGTTCGTCGCGTTCATCGCGGACCGGCCTCCTCGGGGCGCACCGGGCCGAGCGACTCCGGCGTCGGGTCGTTGCCCAGCTCCCGCTGCGCCTGCGCGTAGAGCACCAGGAGCGCGGAGTTGTGCCGGTTGGCGGCCTCCATGTTGGCGGACTCGACGGCCGCGTCCAGGCCGCGCAGCTCGGCGATGATCTGCTGGGCGAGGGCCGGCGAGACCAGGTTCTGGCTCACGTAGACGTTGCACATGGTGAGCATGCGGAAGGTGTGCCCGAGCGAGTCGCACAGCTCGTCCGCACGCTGGGCGGCGCGCATCGCGCCCTCCCAGTCCGCCGCCTCGCGGCGCAGCCGCAGCTCGGCGGCGACCGAGCGCAGGCGGTCGAGGTCGCTCGGGTCCAGGTGCTTCTCGCAGTAGTGGATGAACAGGCTCAGGTACGCCTCCGAGCCGCGCACCCAGCGCTGGGCCTTGAGCTGGCGCTGGGCCCGCTCCAGGGCCTCGTCGACCGAGCCGCCCCTGGTCTGGCCGGCGGCGAGGTCGTCGAGGGTGTCCATGAGGCGCTGGGCCTCGCGCAGTTCGGCCTCGGTGAGCTCGGCGCCCCAGCGGTCGGTGAAGGTCTCGATCTGCCGCTGCTGCTCCTCCACCTGGACCTTCAACTCGGGGTCCAGGGTGACCCGTTCGAGCTTGACGGTCTTCTCGCCGCCGCCCTGGATGCGCACCGACAGGGTGATGGTGCGGTCCCGGTCGAGGCCGAAGGAGACTCCCACCGGGGTGCGTCCGCCGAGGCCGGCGGGCAGCCGGAGGGTGAGGTGGCCGATCAGTTCGTTCTGCTGGGCGATCTCGTGTTCGCCCTCGTAGACGGCGACTTCGAGGCGCTGGCGGCCGCTGCCGGAGACGACGAACTCCCGGCTGACCGGCGAACTCGTCGGGTAGCTGGTGTTCTTGGGGATGATGACCGCGAGCCGGCCGTCGTTGAGCTCGATGCCGAGGTTTTTCGGGGTGATGTCGAAGGGGTTGGTGACCTGCATCAACTCGCCGCAGCCCTGGCAGACTTCGCTGCCCGGTGGGTTGACCACGCCGCAGGCGGCGCAGCGCAGGCCGACGTCCTCGGCCGCGCTGGTGGCCACCCTGGTCCGGCCGGGGGCGGCCGAGTTGAGGGGCTCGCCGCACAGTTCGCAGGCGGTGACACCGGGGGCGGCCGGGGTGCCGCAGCGCGGGCAGTTGTCGGTGTGGGCGACGGTGGCGGCCCGGGACGGAGGCGTCGGAGCTCCCGAACCGTCGAGCGCCTGGCTGCACTTGGGGCAGGCGGAGGCGTCGGCGCCGACCGGGATGTGGCAGGTGGGGCAGGACACCCGGGCGCCGCCGAGCAGCGAGGTGGCGCAGTTGGCGCAGGCCGAGGCGGAGAGGTCGCCGGGGGCCCGGCACTCGGGGCACTCCACCTCGCCGACCAGCGCGGACTGCACGGCCGCGCCGAGTGCGACGCACTGCATCGGGTTGACGCCGCGGCGGATCCGGCGCGGCCCGAAGACCTCGCCGAGGCGCCGGGCCACCAGCGGGATCGCGGTGGAGCCACCGACCAGCACCACCTCGTCGATGTCCCCGACCGTGAGGTTGGCCTGCATGATGGCCTTGTGGGTCAGCTCGATGGTGCGTTCGATGTGGCCCTCGATGAGCTCCTCGAAGCGGGTGCGCTCGAACTCCGTCTCCAGCACCAGCTGTCCGGCGCCGAGGCCGGGCAGGATGACCTCGGAGGACTCCTGGTGGGAGAGCTCGATCTTGACGGTTTCGGCGGTGGCGGCGATCTTCGGGCGGTCGCGCAGGTCGGGCTGGTAGTCCGAGCCGTACTCCTCGCGGATGTCGTCGAGCAGCGCGGTCGTGATCGCGCGGTCGAAGTCGTCGCCGCCGAGCAGGTTGTCGCCCTCGATGCCGAGCACCGAGACCGAGCCGGGCACCAGCAGCAGGATCGAGATGTCGAAGGTGCCGCCGCCGAGGTCGTAGACCAGGACGGTGCGGCCCTCGTCGCCCGCCTCCGAGGTGATCCCGTAGGCGAGGGCGGCGGCGGTCGGCTCGTTGATGATCCGCAGCACGTGCAGGCCGGCCATCCGGCCCGCCTCCTGCGTCGCCGCGACCTGCCGCTCGCCGAAGTAGGCGGGGACGGTGATGACGGCCCGGTGGAACGGCTCGCCGAAGCGCTGCTCGGCGTCCTCCTTGAGACGGTGCAGGATGATCGCGGATATCTCGATCGGGGTGTAGGAACGGCCGTTGAACCAGACGTTGACGTCGCCGTCGGTGCCTGCGGTGACCTTGTAGTCGACCTCCTTGAGGGCCGCCTGGACCTGCGGGTCCTTGAACTTGCGGCCCATGAAGCGCTTGACCGAGCGGATCACGTTCACGCCGTCGATCGCGGTGCGGCTGCGCGCGGTGGAGCCGACCAGCAGCTCGCCCTTGCGGCCGGTGCCGACGACCGACGGCGTGGCCTCCTGGTTCTGCCGGTTGAAGATGATCTCCGGCTCGCCCCGGCGCAGGTGGGCCACCACGGAGTTGGTGGTGCCCAGGTCGATGCCGAGTGTGCGGTACATGTCGTTCCCCTCTTGCCCCTCGTGGTCCTAGTTCTTCTTCCGCTTGCGGCGGGAGCCGGAGCCCGCGCGTGCCCGCCGGGCCCGGACGGGCGGCGCCTTCGGCCCGCCGGGGCTCGCCGACGCGGCGGGAACGGGCTCAGGCTCAGGCTCAGCCTCAGCCTCGGGCTCGGCGTCCGGCTCGGGTACGGCGTCCGGCTCGGGTACGGCGTCCGGCTCCTCGGCCTTCGGCTCCGGGTCGGGGTCCGAGGTGAGCACCGCCTCCACGTACGCGGCACCGACCTCCGGTGCCGCGACCACGACCTGGGCCCTGCGCAGCACCTCGTCGCCCCAGAAGAAGCCGGTGACGACCGTCTGCACGACCGTCTCCGGCGCCACCCCCGGCCGCGGCTCGGTACCCACGATCTCGGTCAGCGCCGGGTCCGCCGTCAGCCCTTCGAGCCGCATCGGCCGCACTCCCGCCTTGGCCAGCCGCCCCAGCAGACGGCGACGGGTGGCCTCGATCCCGGCGCCCCGGCCGAGGTGGACGAGCTCCGGGTCGAGCCCGAGCGAGGCGAGCGCGTCGTCCACCTCGACGAGGGCACCGAGCAACTCCTGCTGCGCGGCCCGGGCGGCCTGCGCCTCCTCCTCGCGCTTGCGCGTCAACATCGAGGCGCGGAAGAGCAGTTGGGTGAAGCTCTGGCCGAGGTCGAGCGCCCGGGCGCGCTCCGGGACCGGCAGCGGCGCCGGCAGCGAGGCCGGAGCCTGCGCGGACGGCTCGGGGCTCGGGGCGTGGTGGGTGGTCATTGCGGCACCTCGATCTGCGGCAGCACGGACAGGTCGGCGGCGAAGCGGGCGGGAACGGGTGGTTCGGGGCCGGTGCCGGCCGGGGCGGGCTCGGCGAAGTCGGCCGCCAGCTCGGCCCGGTGGAGTACCAGGAAGGACGCGGGAGGCGGCAGCTGGGGCCGCTCGACGACGAGCAGCGGATCGGCGAGGGCCGGCGCCAGCAGCCCGGCCGCCCGGTCGACCGGCTCGGGCGGGAGGGGCTGCTCGAGGTCGAGCTCCAGCCGCTGGTCCGGGTTGCGCAGCAGGGCGGCGGCCTCCTGGATCTGCTGGCGGGTGTAACGAGCCGCCCGCATCGCCGGGCCGACGGCGAGGAGTATCTCGCGGGCACTGGCGGTGGGCGGGACGCCCAGGACCTCGTACGGCGACGGTTCGAGCAGTGGCATGGCGCGCGTCACTCTCCTTCGACTGCGAATTCGGCCGCCGGCCCGGCCGCAGCTTGGACAACGTCCGTTTCAGTACAGTGAGTTGATCTTGCGCTGGAGGGCGCGCAGCTCCGCGTCCTGCGGGTTGTGCTCGACGGCCTGCCTGATCAGCCGGCGGGCGTCCCGGTACGCGCGGGCGTTGGCCCGGGCCACGGCGTGGGCACCGAGGACGATCCCGAGCTCGCCGTGCAGTTTCGCGGTGTCCTCCGCCGAGCCGGACAGCCCGAGCGCCTCCTCCAGCAGCCGGACGGCCTCGGGGTAGCGCCTGGCCTCGTACTGGTCGACGGCCTCGCTGCGCCACACGCTGACGGCCAGCTTGCGGATGTCGGCGGCCTGGTCGTCGTACTCCATCGCCCTGCGCAGCAGCGCGGCGCGCTCGGCGAACGGGCGGTCCTGGAGGGTGTCCAGCATGTGGTTGGCCAGCATGACGCCGACCCGGCGCGGGGCCTCCTGATCGGGCCTGCCGGTGAACTCCGGGTCGGCGCGCAGGGCTTCGGCCATCCGGGACAGCGCCACCGTCCGGGTGCCGGCCAGTGCGGCGACGAGGGCGAGGCGGCGCAGCGCGAAGGCGAGGCCGAGGCGGTGGTCCGGGTCGGGGTTGAGGTCGATCAGCTCGCGCCACAGCTCCACGGCTTCTTCGAGGTCGCTTGTCGGGGCGTCGGGCTGGGTGAGCTGGCTGGCCCGGTTGCCGAGGGCGGCGGCGAGGAAGTGCCGGGCGGTCGCGTCGCCGGGGGTGAGGGCGAGGCTCTTGCGCAGCAGGGTGAGGGCGCGGGGGTAGTCCTTGGTCTCGTTGTTGATCTTCCGGGCCCACTGGGCGTAGGTGGCGCCGAGGTCGCTGCGCACCTCGGGGTGGTCGGGGGCGAACGCCAGGGCGCGTTCGAGGAGTTCGGCCGCGCCCTGCTGGTCGTCGTCGCTGCTCTTGAGCAGGGCGCGGGCGGCGCGCAGGCCGGACTCGGCGGCGATCTCGGCCGCGTCGACGGGGAGTTCGGCCCCGGGGACGGCGCGGGCGCGGGTGAGGGAGTCGAGGGCCTCGCGCCAGTCCTGGTTGCGGTGGTGCTCGCGGGCCTGGCTGACCAGGGTCGCCGCCAGCAGGCCGCGCCAGGCGTCGTCGCGCTGCGCCTCGGGCACGGCGTCCAGCGCGTCGACGGCAACGGACTGGCGGCCCTGGATGAGGAGGTAGCGCTGCGGGCCGAGAGGCCCGAACAGGTCGAGGGCCTGGTCGAGCGGGTGCGGCTCGGGGCGGGACGCGCGCCGCCAGCCCTGCACGGCACGGTCGAACTGCTCACCCCACCAGGGAAGTTCGGGCTCGGCACGGAGAAGTCCGGTCAGCGTCGGGCCGTGAGCGAGGTGGCCCGCGGTGGCCCGCCTGGGCTGACGTATCGTCATATCGGCCTGGGCGAAGGCGTCGGCACAGTGCGCCTCCATGGCGAGGCGCAGCGTCCAGGCCGTCACCTCCTCACCGGTGCGTCCCTCGGCGCGGTCGAGCTCCCGGAGGTCCTCGCGCAACCGGTCGAGGAGTGCGGCGCGGGCGGCGGCGATGCGCGGCGGCTCGGCCGGGCGGCCGCTGGCCCGGGCGGCCTCGACCCACAGTGCGGGCAGGTGCAGGGCAGCGGCCAGGCAACCGATCGTCCACCGCCAGACCTGCGGGTCGGCGGTCTCGCCGACCGAGCCGGGCGCGGTCGCCAGGCGGTACCCGGCGAGGCCGAGGGCGTGCAACAGGCGCGGGTCGGTCGGATCGGTGAGCAGCAGCGCGTGGTAGGCGTGCCAGGCCTCCCAGCGACGGCCCTCCACGGCGTGCCGGTGGGCCTCGTGCTCGGCCAGCATGCCGAGGGTGGCGGCGGCCTGCGGGTGGTCCGGCGTCAGCCGCAGGACCTCGCGCAGGTCGCCGGCGGCCCGGCCCGGCTCGCCCGCGTCGAGGCGGCCCGCCGCCCGGCGGACCAGGACGGCGGCACGTTCCCGGGCCGCCGACTCCGGCAGCTCGGCCAACGCCTCGTCCAGACGGCCGAGTTCGGCACGGAGCAGGGCGAGGTCGAGCCGGACGGGCGCGGCCGCGGCACTCTCGCCGAACGCCTCGACCCAGGCGGCGAGCACCGATTCGGCCTGCTCGGGCACGCCGGCGCGGCGCGCGCAGTCCAGGACGGCCCGCAGGGCAGGGCCGGCGCAGCGGACGCAACGCGGGGAGGCGGCGCCGGCGGGCCGGTACAGGTGCGCGTCGCACGCCTCCCGGCCGCAGCCGCCGCACGCACCGGCGGCGGGGGCGGCGCAGAGGGCGCATCCGGCTTCGGCGGGCAGGTCGGTGACGGGGTCGGGCGCGGCGACAACGGGCTGCGCCGGCCCGGTGGCATGCGCCGACGGGGCCACGTCCGGGGCGGCGCAGCCGACGCAGCGCTGCGCGCCCGCCGCCCCGGCCTCCCCGGAGCGGTCGAAGTGCGCGTCGCACGTCTCCCGGCCGCAGCTGCCGCACACACCCGACGCCGGCCGTCCGCAGACCTCGCACCCCACGGCCGGGACCGCCGGAACGGCGCCCGGCGCGGCGTGCGCCACCGGGCCGAGACCGGCCGGCCCTGGCATCACGCGGGGGCCGGGGGCCGGCGCCGGGCCCCGACCGGGGACGGGTATCGCGCCGGGGCCCCTGCCCGTCGCCGGCCGCGGTGCCGGGGCGGACAGGAAGTGCCGGTGCCACTCCAGTGCCGTCGCCCAGTTCCCGGCGCGCTCCGCGAGGGCGGCGCGCAGGCGGGCGAGGGCCGGGTCGCCCGCCGGGTCGGGTTCCAGCGGCGCGAGCAGGGCGACCGTCTGCACCGGGCGGCCGGCCAGGAGCGCGGCGGCGGCCAGGTGGTAGCGGTCGCGCGGGCCCGCGTGGGCGTCGAGCAGGCCGGGCAGGGCCTCCGTTCCGCCCTCGGCCAGGGCGAGCGCGGCCCGCAGCCGTCCCTGCCGGGCGCCGACCGCGCCCGGCAGGCCGTCCGCGAGGGCCAGGGCCTGCCTGGCGTGCGTCCGGGCCTCCGGGCTGTCCCGGTCGGTGACGAGCCGGTGCGCGGCCTCGCGCAAAGCGGCCTCGCGCAGCGCCAGGCGGTAGGCGGGGACGGCCGGATCGTCGGCGACCGCCTGTTCCCACAGCTGCCGGGCCATCGCCGGTTCGGCCGCCAGCCCGCGCCGGGCCAGCCGGTCGCGGACCACGGCGAGCCATGTCCGGAGGTCGTCGTCGCGCAGCCCCTCGAAGCGGGTGAGGGCGCCCACCAGGTCGCCCGACCGGAAGCAGGCCAACCCGTGGTGGAAGGCGGCGATGCGCCCCCACCGGGAGTCGTCCCCCGCCTCGGTGCGCAGCAGCGGCTCGGCCTCGCCCGTCCGTCCGTCGGCGAGCAGGGCCGCGCCGAGGCGGACGCGCGCCGGGTGCCAGTCGGGGTCCAGCTCGAGGCCGGTGCGGTAGTCGGCGGCGGCCTCGGCGGGGCGGGCGGCCCGTTCGTGCACCAGGGCCAGGCCGAACCGGGCCGGGGCGAAGGCGGGTTGGGCGGCGAGCGCGGCGATGAACTGCTCCTCGGCCTGGTCGTCGGCGCCGAGCAGCAGCGCGAGCCGGCCGAGGGCGTAGTGAGGGCGCGGGTCCCAGGAGGCCTCGCCGGCGGCCGCCCGGAGGTCGGCCCAGGCCGCCTCGGTCTCGCCGAGCCGCTGCCGGGCCAGGCCGCGGAACAGCAGGCTCTCGGCGCGCAGCACCGGCCCGCGGGACCACCGGTACGCCTCGCCCGGCGCGCGCCGCAGCGCCTCGTCGAAGGCGGCCACCGCGGGGGTGTCCCGGTGCAGCGCGAAGAGCTGTGCACCCCACCGGAACCAGATTTCGCCGCCGCCTCCCGGAGCGGCCGCCGCGAGCAGGGCCTCGGCCTGCGCCGCGCGCTCGGTGCCGCGCAGCACGGCCGCCCGGGCGAGCACCGGCCAGTCCCGGCCCGGCAGGGCGGCGAGAGCCTCCTGGGTCGCGGCGTCGCGCTGCTCGGGCGGGCCGTCGTGGCACAGGCGCTGGAGCCAGTCCAGGGCGCGGGCCGCCGCGTCGGCCTCGGCGCCCGGGCCGGCGCCGCCGGTCGTCGCCTGCGCGGAGGTCGTCGCCTGCGCGGAGGTCGTCGCCTGCGGGAAGGCCGTCGCCTGCAGGAAGGCGAGCAGCGGCGCGAGGGGGCCGGCCGGCGCCTGCATCCGTTCCTCGGCGAGCCGTTGCAGGCTCCACCGGGGCAGTTGCCGGGCCGGGTCGACGAGCAGCGGGAAGGCCTCGCGGTGCAGCGCGAGAGCGGCCTGCGGGTCGCCGGCGGCCGCCGTGGCCTCGGCCTGGCCGAGCAGGGCGAGGCCACGCTGCCCGGCCAGCTGCCCGGTGAGCGGCCCGCCCACCGGGCCAGGGGCCGCCGCGAGCCGTCCGGCCAACTTCGCGTACCGGCGGCGGGCTTGTTGCGGCTTGCCCGCCGCGAGCCGCTCGGCCGCCCCGGCCAGGGCCTTCGCCACCGCCTCGGGGTCGAGCGTCCGCCTGCGGCGGACCACCAGGACGCCGGCCACACCGGCCAGTGCCACCACGATCAGCAGCACCGCGAGCTGCGCCATGCACCGTCCCCCTGTGCTCCCGAACCGCCCCGATCATGATCAAGTAAGCTCGTTCGACCATGAGTTGACGCTGTTTCATGATGTTGCTCAGCGAGCATCAGGATAGGCCCTCCGCGGGGCGGCGGAACAGGAACGAGCACTATCCTGGGCACCGCGAACAGCCGAACCGCCGTCGACGGCCCGGCGTCAGGCAGCAGACGGGGGTGGCATGTCCGAGTCGCGTTGGGTGCCCGGGCTCCGGTTCGGGCCGGAGTTCGACCCCGAGCAGTACGAGCTCCTCGAATTCCACCACCGGGGCGGCGAGGCCGAGGTGTGGCGGGCCGTTCGCACCGGCCACAACGGGCGCAAGGAGCTCGTCGCCGCGAAGATCATGCTCGAACGGGACCCGTCCGAGGTCCGGCGCTGGCTCGGCCGCTGGGACGACGTCTCGCACAACGCCCACCGCCTCGGCGTCACCGACCTCGTCGTCCCGAGCTTCCTCCTCGGCCCTTCCCCGCACCGGCCCGGTACCGCGCCCACCGGCGGGCTCCTCGGCTACCAGATATCCCCCTGGGTCGACGGCGTCCCGCTGCACACCTGGGCCCGCACCAACCGCGGCGGGCTCGCGGCGGCGGCCGAGGTGCTCGCGCGGCTGTGCCGCATCGTCGACGAACTGCACCGCAAGCGCTGGGTGCACCGGGACATCTCCCCCGCCAACGTCCTCGTCGACGCGGGCGGCCAGGTCAAGCTCATCGACCTCACCTTCCTCGCCCCGCTCGACCACACCCTCACCGTCGCCGTGTTCACCCCCGGGCACGTGCCGCCCGAGGCCGAGCAGATCGGCGGCTTCCCGACCGCCGCCAAGGACCTGTTCGCCGTCGGCACCCTGGCCCGCGCCCTGCTGCTGCCCGAACACGGCCGCCTCGACCACCGGCTGGCCGTCGAACAGGCCCGCGCCGAACTCCTCTCCGCCGGGTACGGCGATGAACTCGCCCAGTGGGCCTGCGAACCGCTCTCCCGCGACCCCGACCGGCGGCCCGCCCCGCTCGGCCCCTGGGCCGCCCGTGGACGCGAACTCCTGCGTGCGCACCGCCCGTTGCCCCGCACCACCGGCCTCGCCGTCCTGCCGGACACCGACGGCAGACCGCTCGTCGCCACGGCGCGGGCGGACGGGGGTGTCCTGCTGGCGGGTGCACAGGGGCTTCCACCCGGCCAGGGGCCGGGCACCGTACGGGAGTTGGTGTGCGGGAGGGCCGGCCTCCGCGGTGAACTCGTGCTGTGCGCCGAGGACGGCACCGGCACCCTGTGGGTCGGCACCACGACCGGCTGGTGGGAAGCCGCGCGCGGCGTCACCGGGCTCGCGGGAGGCGTCGACGCCACTGGCGAACTGACGGTCTGGACAGCCACCGGAGGCGCCCTGCACTCCTTCCGCTGGGCCCCCGGCCGCACCCTCACCGGCCGCGAACTGCCCGGCTGCCCCGCCGACCGGGTCCTCGCCGCCATCGAGGAGCGGCCCGGCGCCTGGCTCGTCCTCGTCCAGCACCGGGACCGCGTCCTGTGGTGGCGGGCCGGCACCGCCCCCACCCCGCTCGGCCCGCCCGGGCCGCTGCGGGCCGCCGCCCTCGCCCGCACCTCGGCGGGCCCACAGGCCGCCACGCTGCGCGCCGACGGCTCCGTCCAGCTGCACACCCTCGGCACGGCCGGCCCCGCACCCGAGGTCGGCGACGGCGAACCCGCCCACGGCCTCGCCCTGGCCGGCCACCGCGGCGGCCCCACGCTCGCCCTGGCCGGCGAGGGCGGCGTCCGCCTCCGCACGGCCACCCCGGCCCGCCACCCCCGCTGGTGGCGCCCCACCCTCCGCCCGGCGACCCGGGTCGCGCTGGCCGTCGGCGACGACTGGCGGCTGTGCCTGGCGGCGGTGGTGGAGGGCGAGCTGCAGTGCTGGCAGGAGGACACGGCCTACCGCTGGCAGCCGGTGGCCCTGCCGGACGCGACGTGAGATGCCGACGGAAGATCCCAACCGGGTCCGTCCTCGCTGTTCCACCACGCACGCTGCACGTCCGGAGTGAGGGTGAGCCCGACTGTTATCGACCGACCAGCAGCCCGGCCAGCTCGGTCAGCGAGTTCACGATCCAGTCCGCGTCGGGCGCTGGATTTGTCAACCCGATCGGTCCGCGGCGGAGGTGGGCGGTCCGCAAGCCGGCAGCGCGCGCCGGTGTGATGTCGTTGGCGGGGTGGTCGCCCACGTACACGATCTCGTGAGGCTCGCCCGGCGCCCACTGGATCAGCCGCTTGAAGAAGTCGGGCGCCGGTTTGGAGACTTGCCACTCACCGGACGTGGCGATGGCGTCGGCCGGCAGGTCGAGCTCTCGCAGCAGGTCGCCCACCCCGGCGTTCTGGTTGCCTGCGATCCCCACCCACAACCCTGCCTCCCGGAGCCGCGTCAGAGCTGGGCGGACGTCCGGGTACAGGTCCGTCTCATCGAGATAGTCGCCCTTGCCTGCCGCCTGTCGGGCCCGCCACTCGGCGGCCACATCCACTCCGGGGCGAGCGATGCGGATCGCGTCCGCGTTGTCCCGGCCCTCGGCCAGCACTGCGCCGACCAGCGCCGACATGGTATGCGCGGGCACACCGAGCCACCGAGCCCAGTCGCCCAGTAACGGGTGTCGCTGGTCAGGGTCTCCCCGATGTCAAACACCACAGCGCGCATGGACCGAGCCTACGGGAGTGCGCTGATCGTTCTCTCGGGCGATGACTGCATGGCCGACGCGACTGATCGTCACGCCGCTACTCCTGGCCGGCGACTCTCGGTTCCCTGCAGTGTTGGACTTGGCAATCAGCTCGGGCAACTCCGCGAGGGAGTCGATTCGGAACGTCGCTGTCTCGGCAGCCGGGTCGTGCTGCCGGATCCAGCCCCACGGGCCACGCCGGATCAGCGCCGTCTGCATCCCCGCTGCACGAGCGGGAAGCACATCGTTGTCCAGGCGGTCGCCGACGTACAGGATCTCGTCCACGGCGGCCGGGACCACCTCGGCGACCCGCTCGAAGAACTGGGGGACCGGCTTGCTCGCGTTGCCCAGCATCCGCAAGCGACTGGCCGACTGGCGGTCCGGGGCCATTCCGACGGTTCGCTGACCCGGTGGCCGTTGAGGCCACCACCGGACAGCTTGGCCCTTGGAAAGCGGCGAAGCCCGTACGGGAACTGCTTGCGCGCGTGAGAGAGTCGGAGCACCAGCTCACGCACGCGCAGGAGGCTCATGGTGGAGTGGCAGACCTACGGGCGGCGCCAGGTCTACGGGAGCCCGTGGGTTGAGGTATGGCTCGACGACGTCGAGGTGCCCGGGGTCGGCCGGATCGACCACCACGTCCTCCGCATGCCCCGGGCCTCCACCACCGCCGTCGTCACCAACGATCGGGGCGAGTTCCTCCTGATCTACCGGCACCGGTTCATCACCGGCCGCTGGGGCTGGGAGGTCCCGGCCGGTTGGGCGGATCCGGGCGAGGATCCGGGCGCCGCGATCGCTCGTGAGGTCGAGGAGGAGACTGGTTGGCGGCCAGGCCGTGTTGAGTCGATGACTGAGTACGACGCTCTCGCGGGTATCTCGGACATGCATTTCAGGTCGTACCACGTCACTGGATGCACCCGCGTTGGCGCGCCGGAGGACGCCAGCGAGGCCACCCGGGTTGAGTGGCTGCCGGAAGCCGAGGTCGTGCGGCTCCTCGTCTCGGGCCAGGTTGCGGATGGTCCGTCGTTGGCCTCGCTTTCCTACTACCTCGGCCCCTACCGGCTCGCCAAAGGCTCCTCCTGACAGTGTCGGGTGAGGTCTGACGACGCCCCGCCCCCCGGAGGACATCGGGGCACGCGGGTACAGCAGTGGACAGCGCTGAGCGCGTGATCCGACGCAGGGAGCAGGATGGCGATCGAAGCGGAACTCAAAGCGGTCGTACGCGACCCCGAGGGCGTGCTCAAGCAGTTGGAGGACCAGCACGGTGCCGGGCGCGCCGAGGTCTACCTCGACACCTACTACGACGCGCCGGACGGCAGCCTGATGGGCGGCGACCGCGAGGTGCGGATCCGCACCGTCCACAGTCCGGACGACACCCGTACCGTACTCACCTACAAGGGCGCCCGGATCGACGAGGCGTCCGGATCAAAGCCGGAGGCCGAGACTCGCGTCGAGGATGCCGACGCGGCGCACGAGATCCTCCGGGGCCTCGGATACGTCCCCCGGATCGCGTTCGAGAAGCGTTGCAGAAACTACGGGTTCGGGCGGAACGGCCGGCGGCTGCTCGCCACGCTCGTCCGGGTGCCCGAACTGGACGCCACGTTCATCGAGGTCGAGACTGCAGCAGCCACGGAGAGCGACCTCGGGCCAGCGCTCGCCGTCGTCCGTGCGGTGCTGACGGACCTCGGGATCGGTGAGGACGACCTGACGACCGAGTCGTACACCGACGCCGTCGCGGCAGTCCGGCCGGTCTGACTGCATCCCCGGCACGGCGAACGCGGCACGTACAGCGCGCTCGGCAACGCCCGACGAGCTCAGCTCTCAGTGGGCCGTCCGTGCCGTGGGCGCTGTGGCCACCGCACGGACGGCTTGGCCCTTGCTACCTCGGCCCGTCCGGAACCACGTGGACCGGGCCCGACGTGGTCACGTAGGCCTCGCCCTGGGGCCAGGGGCGGGGGGTGTAGGCGATCAGGGTGGGTGGGAGGGTCTCGGATTCGGGGCGGAGCTCCACGCGGTGGTCGTGGCCTCGGAAATCGGTGGCCACCACGTGAGCGCGGACGGCGTCGGGGGTCGACGTGGCACTCAGGCGCAGCTGGTGGGGGCGCACGAGGGCGAGGGCGCGGCTGCCGGAAGGGGCCTCGCCGGCCAGCGGGAGTGCGCCGAACGGCGTGTGGGCGCGGCCGTCGGTGAGCGTGGCGGGCACGAGGTTGGCCTCGCCGAGGACGCGGGCCACGGCGGCGTCCGCCGGGCGGTGGTAGAGGTCATCCGGCGGGCCGGCCTGGGCGATGCGGCCGTCGCGCAGCACCGCGATGGTGTCGGCGAACGCGAGTGCCTCGTCCTGGTCGTGGGTGACCAGGATCGCCGTCGTCCCGGCCTTCCGCAGGGTCGCCGCGACCTCGCGTCGCAGTTCGGCCCGCAGCGCGGCGTCCAGGGCGGCGAACGGCTCGTCCAGAAGCAGGAGTTGAGGACGAGGGGCCAACGCCCTGGCCAGCGCGACGCGCTGCTGCTGCCCGCCCGACAGCTGGTGCGGGCGGCGGTCGCCGAGCCCGGCCAGGCCTACGAGTTCGAGCAACTCGTCCACCCGCGAACGCCGTTCGGCGCGCGGAAGCCCGAAGCCGATGTTGCCCGCCACCGTGAGGTGCGGGAACAGCGCGCCGTCCTGCGGCACGAGGCCGATGTTGCGGCGCTCGGCGGCGAGCCGGCTCCGCCCGTCGTCCAGCGTCCGCCCGTGCAGCACGACGCTGCCCGCGGCGGCCGGGTGGAAGCCGGCCACGACCCGCAGCAGCGTGGACTTGCCGCAGCCGGACGGCCCGAGGATGCAGGCCAGGGCGCCTTCCTCCACGCTCAGGTCGATGCCGGAGAGGACCGGGCTGCGTCCGTGGGTGGCGTGCAGATCGACGACGGAGAGTCCGGTCATGAGTTCTTCCCTGGGCGGCCGAGGGTGCGGTGGGTCAGCAGGAGGACGGACGGGACGGACAGCGCGACCATGAGGGCCGCGTACGGCGCCGCGGCCCCGTACGCGAGGCCGCTGGTGTACACCCAGAACTGGGTGGCCAGCGTCTGCGTGCCGGTGGGGCGCAGCAGCAGCGTCGCCGTCAGCTCGGTGGAGGCGGTGAGGCCGACCATCGCGACGGCCGCGCCGAGCCCGGGCAGGACGAGCGGCAGGGTGACGCGGCCGAGTACGGCGAGCGGCCGGGTGCCGAGCGAGCGGGCGGCCTCCTCGACGCCGGGCGGCACCTGGGCGAGGGCGGCGCGGACGGCGGTGAGGGCGAGCGGGAAGAACAGCACGACGTACCCGGCGATGAGCATCGGCGGCTGCTGGTACAGGGGTTGGGCGTAGCGGACGGCGAAGTACACGACCGACAGCGCGACCGCGATGCCGGGCAGCGCCCGGGTGAGGTAGGCGAGGCGCTCCACGAGCAGCGCGGCCCGGCTGCCGCGCCGCCACGCGTACAGGGCGACCGGCACGGCTGCCGCGGTGGCGGCGAGGGCGGCGCCGAGCGCGTACCCGAAGGTGGCGAGGGTGGCGCCGAGGACGGAGGCGGAGGGCAGGGTCGTCGAGCTGCCCTTGACCAGCCAGTACCCGAGCGCGTACAGCGGAACGCCGAGCGAGACCCCGACGAGCGCCGCGAGGCCGGCGAGTGCCGGTGCCGTCCACCGGCCGAGGCGGACGGGCCGCGCGGTGCGGGCGACGGCGCCGTGGCGGGTGACGCGGGCGTGGCGTCCGGCCCAGGCCTCCAGGCCGACGAGCAGCAGCGCGAGCGCCACCAGCACGAGGGTGAGCAGGGAGGCGGAGGCGGCGTCGAAGCCGAGCTTGTACTGGGTGAACACGGCGGTGGCGAAGGTGGTGTAGCGCAGCATCGCGAACGCGCCGTACTCGCCGAGCAGGTAGAGCGACACGAGCAGGACGCCGCCGGCGAGCGCGGGCCTGGTGAGCGGGAGGGTGACGCGCCACAGGGTGGCGAGGCGGCCCCGGCCGAGCGAGCGGGAGACCTCCTCGGCGGCGGCGTCGCCGTGCCGCAGGGCGGCCGCGACGGGCAGGAACACGAGCGGGTAGAGCGAGCAGGTCATGACCAGCACCGCGCCCCAGTAGCCGTGGACGGAGCGGAACAGCGAGACCCAGGAGTAGCCGCGGACGAACTCCGGTACGGCGAGTGGCAGGGCGAGCGCGACGGTCCAGGCGCGGCGCCCGGGCAGGGTGGTGCGTTCGACCAGGTAGGCGGCGCCGAAGCCGAGGACGGCGGTGAGCAGGGTGACGGCGGCGGCCAGGGTGACGGTGTGCCAGAGCAGGGTGGTGATCAGCGGGCGGCCGAGGAGGCGCTGCGCCTGGTCCCACCCCGCCTGCACCGCCTGGGCGATGACGAAGCCGAGCGGCGAGGCGACGACGGCGACGACGGCCATCGCGACGGGTGCGAGCAGGCCGGCGGCCCGCCACCGCCGGAGCGGGGACGGGCCTGCGGGAGGGGTGGCGGCGGTCACTGGAGCAGACCGGCGTCCTGGAGCAGCGACAGCGCCTGCTTGCCGTCGCCCAGCTGGGCGGGATCGGCGACGGTGCCGATGCCGTCCAGGGCGGGCAGTTCGGGCTTGCCCTGCACGCCGGTGACGAGCGGGTACTCGTAGCTCTCGGAGCCCGCGATGACGGTCTGTGCCGGGGCGCTCGCGAGGTACGCGAGGAAGGCCTGGGCGGCGGCCTGGTGCTTGCCGCTCTTGAGGACGGCGGCGCCGGAGACGTCGACGAGGGAGCCCGGGTCGCCCTTGGCGAAGTAGTGGAGGGTGCTGTGGGTGCTGCCGGCGCCCTTCTCGTCGCGCATCCGGTAGAAGTAGTAGTGGTCGATGACGCCACCCTCGACCTCGCCGCTGTTGATCGCGGCGGAGAGGGTCTCGTTGCTGTCGTAGACCTTGGCGTTGTCCTTGAGGCCCTTGAGCCACTGCTTGGCCGCGTCCTCGCCCTTGGCCTTGAGGACCTGGGTGACGACCGGGGCGAAGTCGGTCTCGCTGGGGGCGATGCCGAGCCGGCCCTTCCACTCGGGCTTGGCGAGGTCCAGGACGGAGGCGGGCGGCGCGGTGTCGGCGCCCTTGCCGGTGGCGGCGAGGAAGGCGGACGTCCGGGCGGAGACGCCGACCCAGTCGCCCTTCGGCGAACTGTCCGCGGCGGGAACGGACTTGAGGGTGTCGCCGGCGACCGGGGCGAGCAGCCCCTTGTCGTCGAGGACGGTGAGGGCGGGCGGGTTCTCGGCGTAGAAGACGTCGGCCGGGGAGGCGGCGCCCTCCTGGAGGATCTGGTTGGCGAGCTCGGCCTCGTCGCCGGAGCGCAGTTCGACCTTGATGCCGGTGCGCTTGGTGAAGTCCTCGGTGAGCGCCTTGACGGTCTGCTCGTGCTGGCCGCTGTAGAGGGTGATGGTCTGGCCGGCGAGGGCGGTACCGGAGGGTGCGGGAGAGCCGTCGGTGCCACTGGAGCCGGAGCTGCCGCACGCGGTGAGGGCGAGGGCGCAGGCGGCGACGAGGGACAGGGCCGCGAGGGGCCGGACGGTTCCGGGCATGGTGAGGATCCTCCGAGGTGGCGAGGGGTTCGGCCGGACGCACAACCTCCACGGCCCCGGTTCGGGCCGTCGGGACGCGGGTGTCGGCGGCCTGACGGTACGAAAACCTAGGGCAGGGAAGGCTTGCCTAACAAGTTTCGGAGCGTCACATCTCGGCCCGGTCTCGCACGGGTCGCGCTTCGATGGACAAACCGCCAAGGCCGGGCAAACCAGCCTTCAAGCGCAGGTCAGAGCGGGGGTGTACGACTGATCGGCAGCAGGGCGGCTTCCGGGCTCGGACACACTGCGTAACCACCGGCCGGTCGTACCGGGACGACCGGGCAACACCACGGCCCCGGAACCGGCGCTTGGGTTCCGGGGCCGTGGTGCTCCTTGCCGCCGCGGGGATCAGCGGAAACGGCGGAGCCGGAGGCTGTTGCCGACCACGAAGACCGACGAGAAGGCCATCGCGGCGCCCGCGATCATCGGGTTGAGCATCCCGGCGGCCGCGAGCGGCAGGGCGGCGACGTTGTAGCCGAAGGCCCAGAACAGGTTGCTCCTGATGGTCGCGAGGGTCCGGCGGGAGAGCCGGATGGCGTCGGCGGCGGCCATCAGGTCCCCGCGGACCAGGGTCAGGTCACCGGCCTCGATGGCGGCGTCGGTGCCGGTGCCCATCGCCAGGCCCAGGTCGGCCTGGGCCAGCGCGGCCGCGTCGTTGACGCCGTCGCCGACCATCGCGACGACCTTGCCCCCGGCCTGGAGCCGCTTGACGGTGTCCACCTTGTCCTGCGGCAGGACCTCGGCGATCACGTGCTCGGGCGCGATCCCGACCTCGGCCGCGACGGCCTCGGCCACCGGCCGGTTGTCACCGGTCAGCAGGACCGGGGTCAGGCCCAGGCGGCGCAGCTCGGCGATGGCGTCCGCACTGGTCGGCTTGACCGCGTCGGCGACCTCCAGGACGGCCCGCGCCTCGCCGTCCCAGCCGACCGCGATCGCGGTCCGGCCGGCGGCCTCGGCGGTCCGCTTGGCCTCGGCGAGGCGCTCGGGCAGGGGCTGGGAGCGGTCCGCGAGGAGCGCCTCGCGGCCGGCGACCACGGTGCGGCCGGCCACGACGCCCTGGACGCCGAGGCCCGGGACGTTCTCGAAGCCCTCGACCGGCGGCAGTTCGCCCGCCTGCGCGGCGGCGGTGGCGATCGCCCGGGCGATCGGGTGCTCGGAGGCGTGCTCCAGGGCGCCCGCGAGGCGCAGCGCCTCGGCCTCGGTGACGCCGTCGGCGGTGTGCACCGCGAGCAGGGTCATCCGACCGGTGGTGACGGTGCCGGTCTTGTCCAGGACGATGGTGTCGACCTTGCGGGTGGACTCCAGCACCTCCGGGCCCTTGATCAGCACGCCGAGCTGGGCGCCGCGGCCCGTACCGACCAGCAGCGCGGTCGGGGTGGCCAGGCCGAGGGCGCACGGGCAGGCGATGATCAGCACGGCGACGGCGGCGGTGAAGGCGGCGGTCCAGCCCTCGCCGGTGCCCAGCCAGTAGCCGAGGGTCGCGATCGCGAGGGTGATCACGACCGGCACGAAGACGGCGGAGATCCGGTCGGCGAGGCGCTGCGCGGCGGCCTTGCCGTTCTGCGCCTCCTCCACCAGCTTGGCCATCCGGGAGAGCTGGGTGTCCGCGCCGACCCGGGTCGCCTCGACCACGAGCCGGCCGCCCGCGTTGACGGTGGCACCGGTGACGGCGTCGCCGACGGAGACCTCGACCGGGACGGACTCGCCGGTGAGCATCGACGCGTCCACGGCCGACGCGCCCTCGACCACCACGCCGTCGGTGGCGATCTTCTCCCCTGGACGGACCACGAACCGCTCGCCGACGGCGAGTTCGGCGATCGGGACCCGCACCTCCTCCCACCCTCCCCCGGCCTTCGGCCGGGGGTACCCCCGGCCCACCACCGCCCTTGTCCGAGGGCGCTGCGCGTCCGCCCCCTTGTCGCGCAGCACCGTGACGTCCTTCGCCCCGAGCTCCAGCAGCGCCTTCAGCGCAGCCCCGGCCGTCCGCTTCGAGCGGGCCTCGAAGTAGCGGCCGGCCAGGATGAAGGCGGTGACGCCGGCCGCCGCCTCCAGGTAGATGTTGCCCGCGCCGTCGCTGCGGCCGATGGTCAGCTCGAAGCCGTGCCGCATGCCCGGCATGCCGGCCGTGCCGAAGAACAGCGCCCACAGCGACCACAGGAACGCGGCGCCGGTGCCGAGCGAGACCAGGGTGTCCATCGTCGCGGCGCCGTGCCGGGCGTTGGTGAACGCGGCGCGGTGGAACGGCCAGGCGGCGTACGTCACCACCGGGGCGGCGAGGGTCAGCGACAGCCACTGCCAGTTGTCGAACTGCAGGGCCGGCACCATCGCCATCGCGATCACCGGGACGGCCAGCGCCACGGCCGCGATCAGCCGCTGCCGCAGCGGCGCCGGCTCGCCGGCCGGCTCGGCCTGCTCGCCGGCGGGACCGGCGGCGGGGCCGGCGGCGGGGCCGGCGGCGGGGCCGGCGGCGGCCGGGGGCTTCGGGAGGGCGGCGGTGTAGCCGGTCGCCTCGACGGTGGCGATCAGGTCGGCGACCTCGACCATGCCCCCGAAGGTGACCTTCGCCTTCTCGGTGGCGTAGTTGACGCTCGCCGAGACCCCGTCCATCCGGTTGAGCTTCTTCTCGATCCGCGCGGCGCACGATGCGCACGTCATGCCGCCGATCGAGAGTTCCACCTCCGTGGAGGCGGGTGCCTGCGTGGTCATCATTGCTCCTCGCGACTGCGGCGCTGCCGCTTGGTACCCGGGTGGGGTATCTACTGGCGCCGGGTTCCTTTATACCCATGGGGGGTACCTGGGGCAAGGGCTCGACGATACCCCCCACAGGTATCTTTGGATCGAGCGGAACGTCTTGATCAATACCCCACGGGGGTATCAACGACGCCTCGACGGCTGACGGCAGATCCGCGTCACGAGCCCTACGGCCCGGACGGACGGCAACCCGTCACCCGTCCGTCCGGGCCGACACCCGCGCGAGCGATACCACCCCCCGGTACCCCTCGGTACAGTGGGGAGCTCCGGGTCTCCCCCCGCACAGGAACCGGAGGCCGCCATGACCGGCTACCACCCCCACAAGGACGACTTCCTCAAGCGGCTGCGCCGCGTCGAAGGCCAGATCCGCGGCCTGCAGCGCATGGTCGAGCAGGACACCTACTGCATCGACGTCCTCACCCAGGTCTCCGCCGCCAGCCGCGCCCTGCAGTCCTTCGCGCTCCAACTCCTCGACGAGCACATCGAATGCTGCGTGCGCGACGCCGTCGCCGGGGGCGGCCAGGGCGCCGACACCAAGATCAGGGAGGCCAACCAGGCCATCGCGCGCCTGGTCCGCTCCTGACCGCACCGGCGGAGCCCGGCTAACCCCGCGCCAGCTTCACCGCGCCCGCCGTCATGGCCAGCCAGCCGCCGACGATCAGCGCGATCGCCACGGCGAGCGGCAGGTGGACGGCGCCGAAGAGGAAGCCGCCCATCCACGCCACGACGAAGAACGGCACCAAGCCCACGAGGGCGAGCCACCGGACGTCCTCGTCCTGCCCCGGCAGGCCGAGCATCAGCACGCTGGTGCCCACGGCGATCAGCAGCGACAGCAACGCCACGCGACCCCGTTGGAAATGGGGGATCACGGACTCGTGCCCCTGGAAGCCGACTTCGGCCACGTCACCCTTCCAGACCTTCAGCAGCACGTACGTGCCGACGTCCGCGTCGTCGTAGAACGCCTCGCCGACGCCGTAGTCGTCGCCCTCGGGGTCCGACTCCCGTGCCACCGTGAGGTTGTAGGTGGTCGAGTCGCCGTTGCGGTCCACGGACCGGTTCGTCACCCGGCCGCTCTCCAGCCGCACGCAGCCCTCCCCCGGACGCGGGTTGCCGGTGCTGCAGACGGGCGCGTCGGCGAACGCGTCCACCTCCTGGTTCAAGGCGACGGACCGCGCGATGCCGACCCCGACCGCGCACAGGCCGATCACGAGGAGCACCCCGCGCAGCAGCACCACGAGGACCATCCGCCATCCGCGCCGCGGCCGTGCATCCCTCACGCCCTCCACCGCCCCCGCCCAGTGCTGCCGACACCCGCTCCCCCTGCGGAGCCCCGTCGGGATGATGCCAAACAATGGGCGCCCCGGGGCCGAAAACCCCGACATCCCCCACCGGCACCCCCAGGGGTGCCGTTCCGCTGCGTACGACCATGGTCGGAGCGGATCCGGCACCTGAGGTGCACGGACGCCGCCCCGCGCACCGCCCAGGATGGAGGGGCGAACACCGGCCCCCACACCCCAGGAGCGTGAACCATGGCCATCCGACGAAACCCGGTGATCGGCGGCGCGGCGGCCCTGATCGGACTCGGCGCGCTCGCCGCCTTCGCCGTCCCGACCCTGAACGGCCTGCGGGAGGACCGGCACGTCGAGGAGTCCGCCTACGCCACCGGCGCGAAGGCGAAGGCCGACCGCCAGTCGATGCCGTCCTGGCTGCCGGACGGCGCGACGACCGTCGACTACCGCATGTCCACCACGGGTTACGACCGCCTGCTGGCCGCCACCGTTCCCGACGGCCGGCTGCCCGCGGGCTGCACGCCGGGCGAACCGCGCGGCAACGTCAACCTGACGGCGGCCTGGTTCCCCGGCGACACGCGCGCCAAGGCGACGGCCCGGTGCGGCAACTACGACGCGGCCCTGATCGGCGACCGGCTGTACGCGTGGCAGGACCACGCCGTCGAACTCGCCGCCCTGCGGGCGAGTTGAGCCGCCCCCGCGCTACGGCGCCTTGAGTAGGGGGAGCACGACGTCGTCGAGGATCTCACCCACAACCTGGTCCGACGGCACGACGCCGCCGACCAGGAACGCGTCCCGCAGGAGGTCGAGCGGGAGCGAGACCGTGCGCGGCCCCGACGGGCACGCGCGCCGCGCCTACGGCCTCACCGGCGACCCCGTCGTCCTGGTCCGCCCGGACGGATACGTCGCGCTGACCGCGGGCACGATCGAAACGGCGCAACTCCGCACCCACCTAGGCCAGTTCGCCCTGTACTGCCCCACCGGCCACAGCGCCGCCCACACCGAGGTCGACAACGACAACTGACGCGTGCTGCCTGCCCGGCGCGGACGCGGACCGCGCCGGGCCCCGCACGCTTCGCCGGCCGACCCAATCACCGCCGGCCTCAACCGCAGCGGGCAGTTCGACCGGCAGCAGCTGGCCAGCGCAGGCGTGCCCAACCCGCGTCGTACCGGGGGCAACGTCTTGACCGCTGTGGCCCCAGCCACTACCTTGCGGTGGACACCGACCCATGAGTACCGGAAGGAGGCGACCAGCGGATGAACACCAACTCCGATCTGGGTCGCCTCGCCCGCCGCACGGTCTGGGTTCCGGGCCGGATCGCGCACGGCTGCTGAGCACGCCGTTCTGATGTGCCCGTCCGTGGCACATTCCGGGTTTCCCGTCACGACCTCCCGACAGTCACCGTTGCCTGTCGTTTCCCGTCACCAGCTCCCGGCAGTCACTGTCGCCTGTCGTCTTGCGCCCGCTCCTCTCACCTGGCGCGCCTGAACACAGAAAGCTGCCTGAAATTGGCGAACATGATGAATCAACCGATCGCGCACCGGAACGAAGGCCTGTCATGGTAGCGGCGCGGATCACGGTCAACGGGAAAGAAACACCGATTTCACCGGCTGCGCCCCACACCACAATGCTGGATTTTCTGCGCGAGCGTGGCCTCACCGGCACCAAGGAGGGCTGCGCCGAGGGTGAATGCGGCGCCTGTTCGATCCTGGTGGCCCGTCCCGGGGTACACAAGCCCACCGACTGGGTAGCGGTCAATGCCTGCCTGGTCCCGGTCGCGGCGCTCGACGGTCAGGAGATCATCACCTCCGAAGGTCTCGCCACCCCCGGCGAACCCGGCACGCCGCCCGCCCTGCACCCGGTGCAGGAGGAGATGGCGGTCCGCGGCGGCTCCCAATGCGGTTACTGCACGCCGGGGTTCATCTGCAGCATGGCCGCCGAGTACTACCGACCCGACCGCTGCGCGCACGCGGACTCCGCCGACAGCACCGACGCCGAGCACGGTCCGAACGGTTTCGATCTGCACGCGCTGAGCGGCAACCTGTGCCGCTGCACCGGTTACCGCCCGATTCGCGATGCCGCGTTCGCCGTCGGCACGCCCGCCGATGAGGACCCGCTGGCGCAGCGTCGCGAGCAGTCTCCGCCCGCGCCGGTTGCCACCGAATACACCCAGGACGACAGCGCGTTCCTACGGAGGAGCACCCTGGCCGAAACGCTGCGGTTGCTGCGGGAGCGGCCCGACGCGGTGGTGGTCGCCGGCTCCACCGACTGGGGCGTGGAGGTGAACATCCGTTCCCGCCGGGCGGATTGCGTGGTCTCCGTCGACCGGCTTTCCGAACTGCGGGAGCTGCGAGTCGAATCCGACCACGTCGAGATCGGGGCGGCGCTGACGCTCACCGAGATCGAACGCCGCCTCGACGGCGCTGTCCCGCTGCTGGCACAGCTGTTCCCGCAGTTCGCATCCCGGCTCATCCGCAACGGTGCGACCCTCGGCGGCAACCTGGGTACCGGCTCCCCCATCAGTGACAGCCCGCCGGCGCTGCTCGCGCTGGAGGCATCGGTGGTGCTCGCCGACGCCGACGGTGAGCGCGAGGTCCCGCTGGCGGACTACTTCACCGGCTACCGCCAGAGCGTGCGCCGTCCCGGCGAGCTGATCCGCACGGTGCGCATCCCGCTGCCGCTCTCGCCGGTCACGGCCTTCCACAAGATCGCCAAGCGGCGCTTCGACGACATCTCCAGCGTGGCAGTCGCTTTCGCGCTCGACATCGCGGACGGGACCGTCCGCAAGGCCCGCATCGGCCTGGGCGGCGTGGCCGCCACCCCGATCCGCGCCCTCGCCACCGAGGCGGCCCTGGAGGGCGAGCCGTGGGCGGCAAAGACGGCCGAGGCCGCGGCCCGGGTGCTGCAGGCCGAGGGCACGCCGATGAACGATCATCGCGCCAGCGCCGGCTACCGCTCCGCGATGCTCGGCCAGAGCCTGCTGAAGCTGTACGCGCAGACCACCGAGGCGGTGTCGTCATGAGCCATCTGTCCGAGCGCCCCGAAAAGGCCGTCGTCGGCCTCCCGATGCCGCACGAGAGTGCCGTCCTGCACGTCACCGGCACCGCGCTCTACACCGACGACCTGGTCCATCGTACCAAGGACGTGCTGCACGCCTACCCGGTGCAGGTCATGAAGGCCCACGCCAGGATCACCGCGCTGCGCACCGAGCCCGCGCTCGCCGTGCCCGGTGTGGTCCGCGTGCTGACCGGCGCCGACGTGCCCGGCGTCAACGATGCCGGGATGAAGCACGACGAACCGCTGTTCCCCGACGAGGTCATGTTCCACGGCCACGCGGTCGCCTGGGTGCTCGCCGAGACCCTGGAGGCAGCCCGGCTCGGCGCGGCGGCCGTCGAGGTGGACCTCGACGAACAGCCCTCCCTGATCACGCTTCAGGAAGCGATCGCGGCCGACAGTCTTCACGGCGCTCGGCCCGTGATGCTGACCGGCGACGTCGACGCCGGCTTCGCCGGCTCCGCGCACGTGTTCACCGGCGAGCTCCAGTTCTCCGATCAGGAGCACTTCTACCTCGAGACGCACGCGGCACTGGCCTATGTCGACGAGGCCGAGCAGGTGTTCGTCCAGAGCAGCACCCAGCATCCTTCGGAGACCCAGGAGATCGTCGCGCACGTGCTCGGTCTGCACAGCCACGAGGTGACCGTGCAGTGCCTGCGGATGGGTGGCGGCTTCGGCGGCAAGGAGATGCAGCCGCACGGGTTCGCGGCCATCGCCGCGCTCGGCGCCAAGCTGACCGGTCGGCCGGTTCGGGTGCGGCTCAACCGGACCCAGGACCTGACCATGTCCGGCAAGCGGCACGGGTTCCACGCCGAGTGGAAGATCGGCTTCGACGCCGATGGCCGCATCCAGGCCCTGGACGCCACCCTGACCGCAGACGGTGGCTGGAGCCTGGACCTGTCCGAGCCGGTGGTGGCCCGCGCGCTGTGCCACATCGACAACACCTACTGGATTCCCAACGCACGCATCGCCGGTCGGATCGCCAAGACCAACAAGGTCTCCAACACCGCCTTCCGCGGCTTCGGCGGACCGCAGGGCATGCTGGTGATCGAGGACATCATGGGCCGCTGCGCGCCGCTGCTCGGCCTGGATCCGATGGAGTTGCGGGAGCGCAACTTCTACCGGCGGGGTCAGTCGACGCCGTACGGACAGCAGGTCGTCCAGCCCGAACGGATCTCCGCCGTCTGGCACCGGGTTCAGGACGACGCCGGCATCGCCGATCGCAAGCGCGAGATCGCCGCCTTCAACGCCGCGCACCCGAACACCAAGCGGGCACTTGCGATGACCGGCCTCAAGTTCGGAATCTCGTTCAACCTCACCGCCTTCAACCAGGGCGGTGCGCTGGTGCTGATCTACAAGGACGGCTCGGTCCTGATCAACCACGGCGGCACCGAGATGGGCCAGGGCCTGCACACCAAGATGCTGCAAGTGGCCGCGACCACGCTGGGTATCCCGCTGCACAAGGTGCGGCTGGCCCCGACCCGGACCGACAAGGTGCCCAACACCTCCGCCACCGCCGCCAGCGCCGGGGCGGACCTCAACGGAGCGGCGGTGAAGAACGCCTGCGAGCAGTTGCGCGAGCGGCTGCTGCGGGTGGCTGCCACCCAGCTGGGTACGAACGCCGCGGATGTGCGCATCGTCGAGGGCGTCGCGCGTGGCCTGGGCAGCGACAAGGAGCTGGCCTGGGACGACCTGGTGCGCACCGCGTACTTCCAGCGAGTTCAGCTGTCGGCGGCCGGTTTCTACCGGACCGAGGGGCTGCACTGGGATGCGAAGACGTTCAAGGGCTCACCGTTCAAGTACTTCGCCCATGGCGCCGCCGCGGCCGAGGTGGAGGTGGACGGCTTCACCGGCACGTACCGCATCCGGCGGGTGGACATCGTGCACGATGTCGGCGACAGCCTGTCCCCGATGATCGACATCGGTCAGGTCGAGGGTGGTTTCGTGCAGGGCGCGGGTTGGCTGACACTCGAGGACCTGCGCTGGGACGCCGGTGACGGTCCGAACCGCGGCCGGCTGCTGACCCAGGCCGCGAGCACCTACAAGCTGCCGAGCTTTTCGGAGATGCCGGAGGAGTTCAACGTCACGCTTCTGGAGAACGCCGGCGAAGAGGGCGCGGTGTACGGCTCCAAGGCGGTGGGTGAGCCTCCGCTGATGCTGGCGTTCTCGGTGCGAGAAGCGTTGCGGCAGGCCGCGGCCGCGTTCGGGCCGAGCGGGGTCAGCGTCGAGTTGGCCTCGCCCGCGACACCGGAGGCGGTGTACTGGGCGATCCAGGCGGCCCGCCAGGGCGGTGTCTCCCGGAGCGGTTGCGTCCGCAACGGGTCTGCCACCAACGGCCACGCCGGAAACGGGCACGCCGGAAACGGCGAGATCCGAACCGACACAAGGTCGTTGAGCGGTGCCTGACATGACGTGGGTCGCCGCGGTCGCACGGTTGCGAGCACGCCGGGAGCCCGGCGTGCTCGTGACCGTCGCGACCGTGCGCGGCCATGCCCCGCGCGAGGCCGGCGCGAAACTCGTTGTGGGGCAGATCAACACATGGGGCTCGATCGGTGGCGGCAATGTCGAGGCCGTCGCGATCGATCGGGCCCGGGAGATGATCGCCGCGTCCACGCCGGAGCCGGAACTGATCGATTTCGCCCTCAACGACAAGGTGACCAACCGGCATGGCGTGCAGTGCTGCGGCGGCACGGTCTCGGTGCTGCTCGAACCGCTGCCGGTGGTACGAGCGGTGGCGATCTTCGGCGTCGGGCACGTCGGGCTGGAACTGGCGCGCATCCTGGCACGTCAGGACCTCGACCTCCATCTGATCGACACCCGCGCCGGCATCCTCACCGAGGAGCGGCTCGACGTGCTGGCGGACGCGGTGGCACAGGTGCACGTGCATCACACGCCGCTGCTGCCCGAGGAGGTGCTGGAGGGGTTGCCGCGCGGCACCCACATCCTGATCATGACCCATGATCACGCCGAGGACGCCGCCCTGTGCGACGCCGCCTTGCGCACACCCCACCTCGGCTCCATCGGGCTGATCGGGTCGGCGGCCAAGTGGGTGCGGTTCCGCAAACGCCTCGCCACCGAGGGCGGTCACGACGAGGCCACCATTGGTCGGATCAAGACCCCGATCGGGCTGGCCGACATCACCGGCAAGGCACCCGCGACAATTGCCGTGAGCGTCGCCGCCGATCTGCTGCGCACCTTCGAAACCGAGGGGAACTGACTCCCCGACCAGAGTAGTCACGGGCCGACAGCCACGTCGATCACCTGGCCACCCGGTTCAGCGGCCGGACGCGGCGAAGCGCAGGGCCAGCGCCGGGCACTGGTTGACCGCCCGTTTGGCGGACAGCGTCAGCCAGACCGGCACGGGGCCCTCGCTGACCACCGGGAAGCCGTGCTGGTCGAGCGTGAACAGCTCCGGGGCGATGTCCGCGCACAGTCCGTGCCCGTCGCACAGGGCCCAGTCCACCTTCAGGTTCACCCGGCCGGCCTCGGCAGCGTCCCGGTCCGGGCTCCAGGGCACGGTTGGCAGCACTGCGCGCACCCGCCGTCCGCAGCCGGCGCCCTCGGCGTGCGCGCGGACGTCCTCGGTGAAGGCGCTGAGCGCGGACCGGACGAACCCGGCGGAACCGTCGGGGTGGGAACAGGCTCCCTGTCCCACCACCGCGGCAGCGAGCCGGCGGACCTCCTCCACCGCGCGGGCACCGCCGCCGGCGACCATCGCGCCGAAGGCCCGCGCCAGCTCCGGCAGTCCGCGCCGGCAGGGACCGCACTGGCCCGCCGACTCCGCGGCCAGCCACTGGACGATCCGGTACGCCTCGCCCAGCGGACAGGTGTCCTCGGGCAGCGGGATGACGATCCCGGCGCCGAACGTGCCACCGGACTGCCGCATGCCGGCCCGGGAGCAGGGGGCGGACACCGCCGACGCCGCGTCCAGGAACATTCCGTGGTAGCCGCCGACCAGCACTCCTTGGCCCGGCCCGGTCCCGCAGGCGTCCAGCACCGCACCGAGCGGGGTCCCGGCGGGGGCCTCCACCACCACGGGCCGCCGGGCGCCCGGCCGGTTGACCGTGAGCAGCACCGTTCCGGGCTCGGCGTCGGGGCCGACGGTGCAGTACGCCTCCGCTCCCAGCCGGGCGGCGACGGCCAGTTGGGCGTACGTCTCGGCGTTGGAGAGCAGCGTCGGCAGCCCGTCCACGCCGCCGGGTCCGCCGTCGGAGGAGCGGACCTTGCGGCTCGGCGGCAGGGCGACCAGGCCGTTGATGCCGCGGATCAGCGAACCGGACTCGCCGGAGACGAAGCGGGCCGGCTGCTGGACGACCCGGATCGGCAACCGGGAGCGGCGTTCCGCGACCGCCGCGGGCATCGAGGTGACGCCCGGGCTGCCCTCGTCCACGCCGACGGCAACGCTGTCGGCGCGCAGCGCCTCGCCCACCAGCAGCGCCCCGTCCAGGACGAGGTGCGGGGCGCGGGCGAGCAGCATCCGGTCCTTGGCGCTGCCCGGCTCACCCTCGGTGGCGTTGACCACGACGGCTGCGGGCAGACGTCGGCGCCGCGCGGAGTCGATCACCGCTTTGAGCTTGCGGGCGAAGGGGAAGGCGGCGCCGCCCTTTCCGGCCAGCCCGATCCGCTGGGCGAGGTCGACCAGCTCCGGCGCGCCGTACCTGGGCAGTGGCCCGTGCACGGCGAGATGGGCCTCGTAGCCCATCCGGATGTACTGGTCGAGCCCGGCGGTGAGCCGGGGCGGTCCCATCCGGATGACCTCCGGGACGTCCGCGGTGCCGGCCGTCATCGGTTCGGCCAGGAGTCGACGCCGTAGCCGAAGGGCTGTGTCCACGTGGGCTGGTACCCGTAGCCGGGACCGGCCCAGGACCCCTCCGCAGGTGGGAACTGCGGGCCGGTGTCGGGGGCCTGTGGGTACCCGGGCTGGCCGGCGTACGCCTGGGGCGGGTACTCCTGGGCATACGGCTGCTGGGGGTACTCGACCTGCTGTTGTTGCTGCTGCTGGAACGCCGCCTGCTCCACGAGGTACTGCTGACCCCCTCCGTAGAACATCGCGTTGAGTTCGCCGGTGTCCCAGGCATCCATCGTGAACTGGGCCTGCTGTTGCATCTGTTGCTGTTGCTGCTGGAACGCCGCCTGCTCGGCCAGGTACTGCTGACGGCCGACGTCGAGCAGGGCGTTCAGCTCACCGGTGTCCCACTGCATGGCGGCTGTGTCCATCGGCACCGGGGCGGGCACGGCCGCAGCCGAGGCGGGTTCCGGGGTCGCTGCCGGCCGGGTGTCCGGAAGCTCCACGTCCAGGGCCAGCATCGCCGAGGACTCCCCGAAGACGGGCAACTGGTCGCCGAGTGGCGGGTAGTCCGCCTCCTCGCCGGGGCCGATCAGGTCCACGGCGATCAGGCGGCGGTTGGCGTTGACGCCGGTGGTATTGCGTCCGGCTCCGTGCAGGAACTTGATGAGGAGGACGAGCGCCACCGCGGCCATGTTGACGCCGTACGACCACACGACCCAGCCCCTGGCCGGTCGCCCGGCCTCCAGCCCGTGCGCCAGGGCGAGCGGCCACGAGGCGTAGGCGACCCAGTGCATCGGTCGCCACAGCCGGGTGAGACGGGGGTTGTCGGCGAAGCGGCCGCGGAGCGCGCCGGTGACCGCGGCCAGGACCAGGAGCTCCGCGGCGATGGTGCCGACGCCGACCACGAAGCGGGTACCGGAAGCGAACGGCACGACCGCCGCCGCGGGAGCGGCATGCCCCTCGGCGACCTTGTTGGCGATGTGGATCACCAGCGTCACCACCGCGGCCACGGAGACGGCGCGGTGCAGGGCCTGCACCACGACCCTGTGGCGCGGCGTCAGCATCCGTCGCTCGGCCGCCAGGAGTCCGAGCGTGACACTGCCGCTGAGGGCCATCAGCGTCAGCACGCCGAAGAAGAAGTCGACGAACCGGTGCACCGCCTCCGTGCCGCTGCGGTTGTGCGCCGTCGCGGGGAGCTGGAGAGCCTGCAACACCGTGGCGACCACGGCGAGCACCACCACGGCGGCGGCGACCAGGACAGGGATCGGGGGCCTCGGCAGCTCCTGTGCCGTGCCGGCGGCGGCCGCGCGAAGCCGCACCACGGTGTCCCGCGGGGACTTGCGACGTGGCCTTGTCGAATTCCTCAAGCTCTGTCCTTGTCCGATAGTGATGGCGGCCCGGCGGTCGGCGCGGACCCGGTGCACATGAGCGTGGGTTCCCCGGTGACAGACGACGTCAGCCGTGTGGCGCCGGGGAAAGCGGCGGGAGACCCACCGCCTGGGTGACGGCGCGCCGCCGCTCCCGGCGGGTGGCGCTCTACCAGTGGCTGCCGTAGACCGGCGTGGGGGCACTGCCGGCCGCGGTCGGCGTGCCGGTGGGCGGGTAGGTTGCGCCGAACGCCGGCGTGCCGGTGGACGGATCGGTCTGGCCGGACGTCGGTATGGCGGTCGGCATACCGCTCGGCCCGGTCGGCATACCGGTGGGCATTCCGGGCGGCCTGGTGGTGGGCTTTCCGCCCGTCTTCAGCGTCGGCGTTCCGACCGGTGTGGTGGCGGGCGTTCCGGTCGGCGTGCCCACGGGTTCGGATGTCGGCCTGCCGGACGGTGCACCGACCGGCAGTGCGGTCGGTGCACCGTCCGCACTGCCGGTCGGCGTGCCGTTCGTCCCGGCATCCGACGGCGGCGCGGCGACGGAAGGAGCGGCGGTCGGGGCGGCGGTCGGGGCGGCGGGAGTGCACGCCACGGCCAGCAGCGAGGTCCCGACGGCGAGGAGGAGGTACGACATCCGCCGGCCGCTGGGAACTCTGCCACCTCCGGCGCGGAGGCGGAGAGAGGTGGTCCGGGACGAGAGTTCCATGCTGCGGTCCCTCCGGGATGAGCGATTCCGATGAGTGCTGTGAGTGGGGTACTGGCCGGAGCCGGACGGACCGGACCGGGAAGGCGGCACCTGTCCGGCCTCGGCGGTCACCCTGCGGCGACCAGCGGATGGGCGTTCTTGTCGCTGACCTGTGCCGACGCGGTGGCTTGCTGTGCCGGAGACTGGCCGGACGCAACGGCTGCGGACCTGCCCGAGGGGCCGCTCTCCAGCGACGCGGGTCCGGCCTGCTTGCCCGCCGTGACCGGCGCCTGGCCAGGGGCTTCGACGGCCGCCGCGCCGGACAGTGGCATCACCGTCGTCGTCGGCGTGGTGCCGGCGAGGGTGCCGACGGCGCCGTGAGCCGGAGCCACCGGGCGGGTGCGGAAGGCCAGCTGGTGGCTCACCGCTTCGTCGAGAGTGACCGGTCGCTTCAGCTCACTGGCCAACTCGGAGGCGAGAAGCCCGAGTTCGGCGACGCGTTGCCAGTCGAGACGGACCACGAGACGCAGCTCGGCGCCTCCTTCAGGGGCGGCTGTGACAGCCGGGATGGCCATGTCGTTCACGGACGGTCCTTACGGTGCGGATTGTGGCGGGGGATGCGCTTCGGCAGATGGCCTTGGCCACCGGCCCGGCGTGCGTCGGCGTGGGCCCGCACGCCGGCCGCCCGACAGCGGCGTGGCGGCGCGGATGGGTCAGGTGGGCCCGCTGCCGTGCTGCCCGTACCGGGCTCGGTGAGACAGACCGTACGGCCTGTCGGCCTGTCGAAAACACCGTCAGCGCGGAACTTTCGACTTCCCTAAGGGAGCGCTCACTCCGGGCTCAACCGGTACCGCCGCGGCCCCGTTCAGCATCGCTTCGACGATGCTGAGCGGGAGGCCGTCGGGAACCACCGAGCCACGGGCGAGCGGAACCTCGTGCGGTCGTCAGCGGCCTTCGCCGTACGCGGTTTCGAGGGTCGGGCGGGGCTGTCCCGTTCGGGCCGTCCCGTTCAGCGGTGGGCGGCGAGCAGTCGGTCGGCCAGCTGGTCGGACACCGGGGTGCCCAGGCCGGTGACCTGGTCGTAGCCGGTCCTGGCACGGAAGTCCTGGTTGCCGCCGGTGGTCACGTCGTGGAACGCCGACTGGCCGCCGCCGGAACCGGCCAGCGCGTAGAGCTTCGGGTTCACCTCGCCCAGCACTGCCCGGCCCGCTGCCTTGGCCTTCTGGTCGTACAGCGCGGTGAAGCCGGCCCACAGTGGGGCGGCCGCCGAGGTGCCGCCGACGATCTGCCAGCCGGGGCCGGCCTGACCCTGGGTGAAGATCGCGAAGCCGGTGGCGGGATCGGCGTCGGAGGAGACGTCCGGTACGGTGCGCCCGGCGGCGTTGACGCCGGTGCCGTTCTGGTAGGTCGGTTTGGCGAAGACCTTCGAGGTGCCGCCGCCGGAGGTAATCCAGGCGCTCTCGGCGGAGTAGGTGTTGCCGCTCAGCCTCAGGTTGGTGCCACCGACGCCGGTGTTGTGCGGGCTGGAGGCCGGGAAGTCGACCGCGGCCACGCCGGGGCCGCTGGCGGAGCGGCTGCAGTCGCGCGAGCCGTCGTCGCCGGAGGCCGAGAAGATCGAGATGCCCTGGGCGGCGGCCTGCTTGAAGGAGTTGTTGACCGCGGTCATGATCGAGACGGTGGTGTCCGGCTCGCAGGAGCCCCAGGAGATCGAGATGACCGAGGCCTTGTTGTCCGCGACGATCCTGGCGGCCATGTCGACCTCGCCCTGGTCGCTGTTGGGTGCCTCGTAGACCAGTTGCTGGGCGTTGGGGGCGACGCCGCGCACGATCTCGCTGTCCAGCTCGACCTCGCCCTGGCCCTGGCCGGGGTGGGCGTCGTAGTCGGCGCCGTCCACCGGGACGGTTCGCACGGCCGGGCCGGACAGTCCGAACCTGCGGTCGTAGGTGGACAGGTTGGAGGAGCGGTAGCCGTCGAACTCCCAGAGAGCGACCGTGGTGCCGGCTCCGTTCGTGCCGAGTTTGTCCAGGTTGTAGGCGCCGTCGTACTGGGCCGGGCCGTATCCGCCCGGGGTGGCGGCCGGGGTCGAGGCGTCCGGTTCGGCCATGCGGGTGGTGCGGGTAGTGCGGCTGGTGTGGTCGTCGAGGCCGACGATCCCCGCGACGACGTCGGCCAGGTCGGACGGCACCGACGCGGGGGTGTCGTTGGCGTGGAAGGTTCGGTGCTGCTCGCCGTCGACGTACATGCTCTCGTGGGTCCCGAAGGCCGCGGCGATCCGGTCGGCCGTGCCGCCGGTGTTGACCACCTGCCGGTTGGCACTCACCCCGGTCACGGTCAGGCCCTGGGAGGTGAGGAACCGGGTGACCCTGTCCACGTCGCCCTGGGTCGGGCCGTATTCGGCTGCGAACTGGTCGGGCGTCAGGTACTTCCCGTACAGCGGGTCACCCGGGGTGGAGACCGCGGTGAGGAACCGGTCGAGGGCGGCGGTGTTGCGCAGCTTGAGGTTGACGGAGACCGCCATCGGCCGGCCGGCGGCGACAGTGTCCTGCCGCTGGGAATGGGACACGGCCGGGGACATGGTGTCCGGCAGTGCCGTTCGGGCGGCCGCAGTCTGCGGCGTCAGCGAGGCATTGGCGCTCAACGAGACGGCGGCCAGCGACAGCACGGCGAGGGCGGCGGACAGGGCGAACGATCGAGATCGCACGGACTCCTCCGGAGAATGGGAACGTTCCGGGTTCGGGAACATGCGGACGAGCATTGCCGAAAACCCGTTAGAGAAGACTTAGCGCAGCTTTATCGGCAAGTGATGTGAATTCGACTTCGCCGCAGACGGATGGGCTGCGAGCTGGTCAGCGAATTCGAATGAGGGAACGGCCACCGGCTTTACCCCGAAAGCAGTCGCTAAGCTCTGGCCGATGAGAACTCGAGTCTTTCGCGGTTCGCGGCGGCGGATGCGCCGCCGTGCCGCTCGGGGGCGGGCCGAGCGGCGCAGGGTCGCCCGGCGCGCGGTGCGCCGGAGGAGACGTTCCCGCCTGTTCGAGCTGCCACTGATCACGCTGGTGGCACTGGTGCTGGCCCTGTTGCTGAAAACCTTCCTGACGCAGGTGTTCGTGATTCCGTCAGGTTCGATGCAGAACACGCTCGGCATCGGCGACCGGGTCGTGGTCGACAAGCTCAGCCCGTGGTTCGGCGGCCAGCCGCACCGCGGTGACGTGGTGGTGTTCCAGGACCCCGGCGGCTGGTTGGAGGCAGATCGACAGAACGCCTCGGACGGGCCGGTGTTGCGCACGGTGAAGACCGCTTTCTCCTTCGTCGGCCTGTTCCCCGCGGACGACAAGCGGAACCTGATCAAGCGGGTGATCGGGGTCGGCGGCGACACCGTGGCCTGCTGCGACGCCCACGGCAGGATCACCGTCAACGGCGTCGCGGTGGACGAGCCCTATCTCGCGCCGGGCAACGCGCCTTCTCAACAGACCTTCGACGTCACCGTACCCATGGGACGGATCTGGGTGATGGGTGACCACCGCGATGTGTCCGCCGACTCCCGCTTCCACATGGGGAGTCCGGGCCAGGGAACCATTCCGCTGACGAGCGTGGTGGGTCGGGCGGTGGCGATCGTCTGGCCGGTCCCGCGGGTCCGGCACCTGGACGAACCCGTCTCGCTCTCCTCGCTGCCGGCCGCGCCCGAAGGCCGGGGGCACGCTCGACCGTCTCCCGATCCCGATCACTTCCCGGCGCAACCCCCGTCCGCGCCGCCCGCGCTGGGCGCGCTCGTGCTCCCGGTCGGGTGGTGGCGGGGGCGGCGGAGGCATCGGCGGCGGTCCGTCAGATGAGCTGGTCCTTAGGCGACTTTTAGGGGATCTCGCTGCCGACGCCATCGAGCCCATCCGCCTCCTACGATCGAACACGCCGCTGTTCGAAGCAGGTTGAGACCCGCTTCCCGGCTGTCGGCCCCCGAAGCGGACTTCCGCGTGGACCCGAGTACCGGTCCGCGGGCGGCTGCTCCCCCAGCCCCTCATCGCGCCGTGACGGCACCCTTGCCGAAGGACCCACATGACCTCACGATCAGCTCATCACCGCTCCCCCGGCCGAAGCCGCCGGGTGACCAGGCCCGCCCTCGGCCTCGCCGCCGTACTCAGCGCGGGCGCCGCCGTCCTGGGCGTGTCCTTCGCCGCCACGACGCCGGCCGCGCCGCACGCCGACGCGCCGGCCCAGCCCAACCCGAACTGCACCATCAAGGTTCCGGCCAACCCGCTCACCGCCCAAGGCCTGGCCACGCCCTACACGTTGGAGGCGACCGCTCCGGCGCAGGGAGCCTGCCACGAGTCCAACGCCAACCAGTCGGCGTTCGTCCAGGCCACCGTCCTCGACCCGGCCACCGGCGCGATATCCGTCTACAGTCCCCTGGTCATCGACAAGGGATCCGCGCCCGCCGTGGCGCCGGTCGTCCCGACCTTGCCGGCGAACGCCGTGGTGGGGATCTGGTTCGGCTACAACGGCAGCGTCCTCACCCTGGCCGGCCAGACCACCGCCGGAAAGTGCACGGGCGGCACGCCGGGTGGGCAGCCCTTCGGCCAGTTCGCCTACTGCAACGCGCCGGCCTTCTTCATCGCCGCCAACACTGCGGAGGCGGCGGGCAAGCTGGCTGTCCCGCCGCTGGGCACGGCCCGCGACGGCAGGCCCTGCCCGACCACGCGTGACTTCAGCGTGGTCGACCAGGACCAGAGCGACAACGTCACCACCGAGTACCTGTCCACCGCCCAGGGCGCGACCGCCCAGAAGACCGCGAGGAATCTCTCCGCCATGAGCGGCGGGGGAGCGACGCGACCCGCCGCATTGCTCAACGGCAGCGACAACCTGCTGCTCGACAACTTCCTGGACCCCGCACTGGGGTGCACCCCGTGGACGGCCCCCGATCTCGCCGACCCGGGCAGCAAGGTCACCTCGCTCGCACTCAACGAACTCCAGGCCGCCAAGTTCCAGGCGGCGCCCGTCGCGCTCGTCCCGCTCAGCGACCCGATGGTCAACGAGAACAACCAGCAGAACCGGAACAAGACCAATCTCTACCGCGCGGGCGTGAATCAGCCCGCACTCGGCGCCACGGCCAACGGCGATCCGAAGGCCTACTGCACCAACCTCGCCACCCTCGGCACCCAGCGCGTCAACCTCGACAAGCAGTTCACCGCCGCCGTCCCCTCACCCCAGGACGGCCAGAACCTCTTCGACTTCCTCACCCAGCGCCTCGCCGCCTCCCTCACCGGCCTCGGCTGCCAGCAGCCGACGCCGACCGCGACACCGGCCACCACCGGTCCTTCGCCGTCGAACAGGGCCACGGCGACCGCGACACCGACCACCACCGGCCCTTCCCCGTCGAACAGGGCCACCCCGACCGCCAAGCCCACCGCCACCCCGACCCGCAAGCCGACCCCCACCCGGGCCTCCGCCACCTGCTCCCCGGCCCAGTTGCTCGGCAATCCCGGCTTCGAGACCGGTGCGGCCGCGCCCTGGACGGCCACCGACGCCGTGATCTACGACTCCACGGGAATGCAGCCCCGCTCGGGCAACTGGGATGCCTGGCTGGGCGGTTACCCCTACGCCGCCACCGACACCCTGTCCCAGCAGGTGACCGTTCCGACCGGCTGCAAGGCCAACCTCGACTTCTGGCTGCACGTCGCCAGCTGCAACCCGTCCACCGGCGCCGACACCCTGACCGTCAAGGCCAACTCGACCACCCTGGCCACCTACACCAACCGGGACGCCGCCGACGGCTACGTGCACAAGACCCTCGACCTCTCGGCCTTCGCGGGCCAGAAGGTGACGATCACCTTCACCGGAGTCGAGGCCACGGGCGCCGAGCAGACCAGCTTCGTGATCGACGACACCGCCCTCAACGTCTCCTGACCACTGCGGCGGGCGATCAGGGAAGACCGGCCCGCGGACGCACCGGCGCATCAGCCGGCCGCCGTGCTGCCCGCAACCCCGTCCGAAACCCGCCCCGGCGGGCGCGGCATCCCACCGCGCCCGCCGGAACCGTCCACGAACGGTGCCACCCGATGCCGCCGCCGATGGTGTGCCGGCGGTTCCCGAGGGCGGGCCATGGTACTCCGGCAACCGCGGCCACCCAACCGAGACCACTCGCCGCACCTCTGCTAAGGAAGCCCTAAGCCTCCGCTAAACTTCCCCGAATCCCGTCTGCATCACCTCGCTGACCAGCGGAAATCCATGACGACCGGGGCCGTGGCCGACCGCATGGCCCGGTGTACCCGCCCCTGTCCGCCCACCGGTTCGAAGACACTGTCAGCCGGATCGGCCCGTCGGCTACGGTGTGCGCCATGACGTCCGTCCTCGTCGTCGAAGACGACCCCGCCATCCGTGCCTCGCTGATAGAGCTGCTGGCCGGCCATCAACTGGTGGTGCGCAGTTCCCCCGACGGGTTCGGCGCACTGCGCGAGGTCGCCCAGTGGCAGCCGGACGCGGTGGTGCTGGACCTCGGCCTGCCGGACCTCGACGGCGCCGACGCGTTGAAGATGATCCGCGGACTGTCCCAGGTCCCCGTACTGGTGGCAACCGCGCGGGACGACGACGCCGAGATCATCAAACTGCTCAACGCGGGTGCGGACGACTACCTGGTCAAGCCTTTCTCCGGCGGGCAGTTGCTCGCCCGGCTGACCGCCGTCCTGCGTCGCTGCGCCGGCCCCGCTCGCACGTTCGCCCCTGGGGGCGGCGTCCCCGGGGCGAGCCCCGGGCCGCTGGTGCTGGGCGAGCTGCGGATCGACCCGCTCGCCCGGACGGTCCACCTCGCCGGCCGGGAGATCGGTCTGACCCGACGCGAGTTCGACCTGCTGTCGTTCCTGGCGCTGAACGCCGACCGGGTGGTCTCCAAACGACAGTTGCTCGCCGAGGTGTGGCGGCAGACGTACGTGGACGAGCAGACCGTGGACGTGCACCTGTCCTGCCTACGCCGGAAGTTGGGCGAGCGCGCCGCCCGGCCGCGCTTCCTGCACACCGTCCGGGGCGTCGGGGTGAAACTGGTGTCGCCCCGGTGAGATCCGCCCTTGCCACGGTCGCACTCGCCGTGACGGTCTTGGTCACCGTGTCCTTCCTCGTCCCGCTGGCCCTGCTCCTGCGCACCCACGTCCAGACCCAGGCGATGCTCGCCGCCGAGCAGCGCGTGGCCGCCACGATGCCGCTGCTGACGCTGGTCCCGGACCAGGCCGATCTCGCCGTGGCGGTGGCCCGCGCGAACACGACGGGCCGGCTCTGCATCCATCTGCCCGACGGCAGCCGGCTGGGCACCACCCATTCCGGCACCCCATTGCTGAACCGGGCGGTGCAGGGCAGGACCGCTCTGATCGGCGACGTTCCCGGAGGCCGGGACTACCTCCAACCCGTCCTGCTCGGGCACGACCAGATCGCCGTGGTCGAGGAGTTCGTGCCCGATTCGGAGCTGAACCGCGGACTGGCCCGGGCCTGGACCGTCATGGCCCTGCTCGCCACGAGCCTGGTCCTCGGATCGGTGCTGGTCGCCGACCGCCTCGGCGCCCGCGTGGTACGCGCCTCCCGCAAGCTGTCCCAGGCCGCAGCAGCCCTTGGCGCGGGTGACCTCGACGTCCGCGTCGAACCCACCGGCCCGCCCGACCTCAGGGCGGTCGGCGACGCCTTCAACACCATGGCCGACCGGGTCAGGCAACTGCTGGCGACCGAACGCGAGCTGGTGGCCGACCTGTCGCACCGACTGCGCACCCCGATGACCGCACTGCGCCTCGCAGCCGAACGGATCGGCCCCACACCGGCCGCGCCACAGCTGGCGAAGGCGGTCGAACAACTCGAGGACGAACTGGATGCGATCATCGTCGCCGCCCGCACGCCCCTGTCCACCAGGTCCCCCAGGGCCGAGTCCGGCGTCGCGCCACGCGCCGCGGGCACCGGACTGGCCGGCCCGGCCCCGGGCGAGTCGTGCCAGGTGTCCGAGGTCGCCGCCCACCGCGTCGGCTTCTGGGCCGTCCTCGCCGAGCAACAGGGTCGGGTCTGCACCTTCGAGGCGACGGACGAGCCAACCCCCGTTCAGCTGCCGGGCGATCACGTCGCGGCCGTGGTCGACGCCCTGGTGGGCAACGTGTTCCGGCACACCCCGGACGGCACCCGTTTCGCCGTGAGCGTACGGCGGACGGCCCAGAGCGTCGTCCTGGTGGTCGAGGACGACGGGCCCGGCATCGCGGACCCGGCGGTCGCGCTCTCGCGAGGAACCAGCGGCGCCGGATCGACCGGCCTCGGCCTGGACATCGCGCGCAGCGCGGCCGAGTCCACCCGCGGCCGCCTTCGCATCGGGCCCGGCCCGCTGGGCGGAGCACGGGTGGAGGTGGACCTCGCACTGGCGGCCCAGGACCGACGGCCCCTCGGCCGCCCTTGGCGCAACCGCCGGCGGGGAGCGCAGAAGCCGCGCGGCCGGCACGGCTGACGGACCGATGCGCGGCAAGCATCGACTCCCTTCCGAACGCGGTCCGAACGCAATCGAAAGAATCCTTTACTGACGGAACGTCTCACGAACGCATTCGCACACTGACCATTCATCATCTTTCGCCGACAGCTACCAGCTGGTAAATTCCGCCTCCGCCGAGGTCCCGTCACCAGTAGGCCTTGGCGGCGCCGGTCCATGGATCCCCCAGGGAAAGCCCGCCATGGATTCCGCTGGTCACGGCGCCGGGCGAGGTGCCTCACCCACGGCATCCTCCGACCTGCCCGCGGCCCCCGGCCCCACCCTCGCACCCGGGGCCGGGCAGTGACTGTTCGACCACGTGCCTTCCCACCGGCATGGTCAGGAGTGAAGATGCCACATTCGGGAACCGCGACGATCCCGGAAGCCGATTCAGCCCACCGGCTCCCGGGCGCCCGACAGCCGGACGAACGCACCGCCACCCAGTCGACGCACCGTCACCTGGACGCCGTGTCGGCGTACGCCGACGCGTGCTGCCCCGACACCCGCGTCGCACAGGAGCTCGCGAACGAGGCGCGGAAGCGGGCAGGGGAAGCCGACGGCCCCGGCGGCGACCCGGCCCCGAGCCGTCTGCACCTGCTGGCCGCAGTGACCAGGACGGCGGCCGAGTGGGCCGACACGGGACGTGGATCGGTTCTGAACCCGGCCTTCACCGCCTGGCTCGCCGACCTTCCCCGGCCCGGCGACGGAGCTGCGTCGGCAGACGCGGCGCTCACCGCAGCCGAAGCGGACTCGCTCATCCTGAGCGCGTTCGAGAGCCTGCCCGCGGCACGGCAGGAGGATCTGTGGCAGCGCCTCGACGACGCGGCCGGATCGCCCACCCGTACGCAGCAGGCCGACAGCCCTGCCGGGCGTCGCCTTCAGGACGCCTGTCTCCAGGCGTACGCCTCCCGCGCGCCCCAGCGCTCCTGCCGGCACCTGGCCGCACGGCTCGGCGAGCACGTCCGACATACCACCAGCGGCGAACCCGACGACCTCGAACGCCACCTCGCCAGGTGCGTGAGCTGCCGAAGCGTCCGGGCGGACCTGGAGGCCATCCGCACCTGGCGGCGGCCCGCTCTGCTCAGGGCACTGGTGCTGTGGGACGCGGGACCGTCACCATCGGCCACGGCCCTCGCACCCGAGCAGGAGCCCCAAGCCCCCGTGCCCGTCGATTCGGGATCCGGCGATCCCAACCCCGCTCCCCACCAAAGGAGTCGGCGCCTGCCCCGACCGGCCCGCACCGACGGTCGGACCGGCCGGCGCCTGCTCGTGCCCCTCGCCGCGGCAGGCGCCGGGGCCCTGGCCGCACTCGCCGTCGCGGGCCTGCTCCTCACCGCCGTGGAGAGGGCCGGAGAACATCCGCTGCCGGCCGACGCCCCGACCCTGCCCGCTCCCCCCACACCGCTGCCGACCAACAGCTTCGACAGTGCGTCCCCGGAGATCGGCTCGGCCGCGATGTCCTCCCTTCCGCCCACCCCCGCCGCCCCGACCGCCGCGCCGACCCCGACCGCCGCGCCCACCGACACCACCCCGTCACCCACGCAACCGGCGACCGCCACGCCCACCGACACCACCCCGTCACCCACGCAACCGGCCGCCGCAGGGCTTCCGCTCGTCAACCACGCCTCGGAGCTCTGCGTCGGCCCCACGACCACCGCACAGGCCGCCGCACAGACCGCCGGCTCACTGCAGCTCCAGCAGTGCAACGGCCAGGCCACCCAGCGCTGGCAGCGGCTACCGGCCGGACAGGACACCTACCAGCTACGCAACACCGGTACCGGGACATGTCTCGACGGCACCACGGCGGGCGGAAGCAGCGTCACCGTCACCCTCCAGGCCTGCCGATCCGATGCAGGGCGCACCGAGCAGCTCTGGCGATTCGCTCCGGACGCCCAGGCAGCCGCATTCCGTCTCCTGTTCGTTCCACCGGTGCCCTCCAGCGACTATCCCGCCCACCTCCTGGGCCCCCAGAACTGGACGAAGGCGAATCCACCGCACCCGGGATCATTTCTGATGCACCTGCCGAACTACTACAACTCCGACAGCTTCCTCTTCACCATGGGCTGACCAGGGACCCGGACGCCGGCACCGGAGCCTCGGGTCCCGGCGCCCGACCGCGATCAACCCTGCAATGACACCGCATAGTTGGCTGGCAGTCAGATGTGCGGCTGGGATGCTCATGAGCAGCGGCCGTTCCCTCGCGCTTCGCTACTGGGTCTCAAAGCGTGGAGAACGGCCGCGGGTGTGTCCCCGGTTCCGGGGGATCTCAGCAGGTCGAGTGACCGGCAAGGTTGGAACGGCAAGCTCAGAAGTGGGTACCGAAGGCCGACGGGAGCTGGCTGGGCGTGACGGTCGGCGTTCCGCCGGCCGTCGGGCTGGGCATGCCGGTCGGCGTCTCGCCGGCCGTCGGGCTGGGCATACCGGTCGGCGTTCCGCCCGCCGTCGGGCTGGGTGCCGGCGCGAGGACCTGGCGGCAGCCGAGGCCGGTGAAGGAGTCGGCCAGCCGCTGGTTCAGGAAGTCGAACAGCGTGCGTCCGGGCTGCGGCGAGGCGGCCTTGGCAGTGAACTCCTTGTCCCGTAGGAACCGTTGGGCGTCCACGGTGGCGAGGGCCTGGCAGTAGGTGCGAAGATCGGCGGTTGTGGCGTGATCGGCCGGCGGCGGGTTGCCGTCAGCGGGGAACTGCCGGGACCGGTCCTTGCCTCCCCCGGGCGGCGGGTTGGTGGGACTTCCGGTGAGCGGGGCCAGACCCACAGGGGATGCCTTGAAGTTGGCTACCTGGAGCTCGTTCAGGGCGAGCGAGGTGACCCTACTGCCCGGGTCTGCCAGGTCGGGAGCCGTCCACGGGGTGCAGCCGAGCGCCGGGTCGACGAAGTTCGTGAGCAGCAGGTTGTCGCTGCCGGTGGGCGGTGCGACGGCGCTGCGTGCCACGGTCGAGCCGGACAGCCGGCCGGTGGTGGCGGCGGTCCGCTGTGCTGTCGCACCGCGTGCGGTGATCAGGTACTCGGTGGTCACGTTGCCGTCGTGGTCCTGCCCGACGATGCCCAGGTCCCGGGTGGTCGGGCAGGGGCGGCCGTCACGGGCCATGCCCAGCGGCGGCACGACGAGCCGCCCGGCGCTCTGCGCGGACCAGGCGGAACTGAAGAACTCGGCGGCATTGCAGGAGGCGAACTGGCCGAACGGCTGCATCGGCGATCGGCCTGCGCACTTGCCGGCGGCGGCGTGGCCGGCCAGGGTGAGGGTGTTGCCGTCGAAGCTGAACCAGACGCCGACGACAGCGTGTTCGGGCAGCTTGGGCAGCACCGGGGCGACGGCGGGCGCACTGCCCTTGTCGGTCACCAGCGGGTTGTAGACGAAGACCGTCCCGGTGTCCGGGTCGAGCACGGTGGCCTGCACGAAGACCGCCTGGTGCGAGTTGCTCTCGTGGCAAGGGCCCTTGGCGGGGTCGGTGGCTGTCAGGACATAGGGGGTGGCCAGCCCGCGGGCGGTGAGTGGTGCGTCGGGCACGGTGAGCGTGCAGTCCGGGTCGGAGGGGGCGGGCGGGACGGCGACGGGGACGGTGTCGGCGAAGGAGACGCTCAGCAAGGACGCGCCGACGGCGAGCAGCCCACCGAGAGTCAGGCTGAGCGTGGCCACCCGGCTTCTGTCGGCCCGGGACTGGTGCCTGTTCAGTGTTCTGGGCATACGTTGATCCTTTTGTCGTCGGACATCGAAGGAGGTGGCGGTACGGACACGATCGACAGCGCATCGACCCGAATCCTGGGCGGGGCCCGCCGATCGCGAAGGAGCGGGCGTCGGCCCGACAGCCGGAACACGCCGCTTGGTCGACCCGACCGTGCGGAGCGAGACGAGTTGTCGGTCGCGGTGGAGCGCAGGGCCGGGGCCTGGTCCTGCTGCTGGGAGCGCCGTCCGTTCGGCCGGGTACTGCTACGCGTTCTCGCCGCCGGTCGACGTCGGCACGGCTGCCTGCCCGACCGGGTGCGGGAGCGCCACAACGGCCGCGGACCGGGCCGGGATTCCGCTCTCCGCAGAGGCCGGCGACGCCGGTGTGCCGTCATGGGCGCCGGCCACCGCGCCAGGAGTGTCGTGGGCCGGAGCCACCGGGCAGCGGGACCCCGGCCGGCGGCTCACCGCTTCGTCGGTGGCGACTCGCCGCGGCGCTTCGGCGGCCGCCACCGCCGTGGGGGCACCGGCCTCGGCGACGTGTTCCCAGAGCGGGCGGACCCTGCAACGCGGCTCGGCGGCTCGTTCCGGGGCGGCTGCCCCGGTGGGGTCGGTCATGTCGTTCATGGAGTGATCCTCACTGTGCAGGTCGGGGACGCGAGGAGCCGCAGTGGAACGGGCAGGAAGTCGGGGGCCGGCGGCGCGGCGAGTGCCAGGGGCGTGAAGCCCGGAGTCCGGCTGCCGGACGCACCGTGCGGGCGGAGCGGTCGGGGAAACCGCGAGCCCGGTACGGAAAGCCCTCGGAGCCGGGCCGACTGAGACCGACACTAAGGCCCGTCCACTCTCCGGAACACCGCCTCCGTGGAACTTTCGGTTCCGCTAAGGGATCGCTCACCCCTGGCTTCGCCGTGCCTCGGGACGCGCCGGAACCGATTGCCAACGGCGTTGTGCCGCAACGGCGTTGTCAGGCGCGGCCGGCCGGGCCGAGGCAGGTCCACAGTTGGAGCGGGGTCCCGTTGGCCCGGTATCCATCAAGTACGTCCAGGCACAGCCCGGATCTGGCGTTGGCCAGATTGCCGTCCGGGCGCACGGTCCACTTCTGGCTGTCCGATCCGGTGCAGCGGGTGGCCACCACCCGGGTGCCGTCCTGCCCGAAGTCCTGTGCGGGAGCAAGGCAGAGCGTGCTGTTGGCCGTGCGCAGTTCGTCGGCGGCGGTACGGGTCCACTGCTGCGTCGCGCGCCCGTCGCAGGTCCAGATCTGCAGGCTGCCGTCCGGGCCGGCCGTCAGGCAGTTGCCGGACGCGGCGTCCACCAGCACCTGGGCGGCAGGGGCTTCGGCCGGGGCCGAGCGCATGGTGTCGGCCGGCGCCGACGCGACGGAGCCCGGTGCGGTGCCCGCCGGCGCCGGTGCGGCGGGGCTCGGCGAGGTGTCCGCCGGCGCCGACGCGATGGAGCCCGGTGTGCTATCGACCGGCCGCGGGGACGGCGCCCCGCTCGGGGAAGGCGACGCGAACGGCGAGAGCGAGAAATCGCCCTGTCCGACCGGGCCGCCGGGGATGGTCACCGCCGTCCCGTCCCCGGAGCCGGCCGGCGCGGTCAGTCCCGATATCTGCGCATAGAGGACCACCCCCACCGCCAAGGCCAGCGCGACGACCAGCACCGTCCCTCGGGTGAGCCGGCGGGCGGCAGCCCCGGACGACTGTGGATCTCGGCGGCCTCCGGGACCGGGATCACCGGCACCGGCGAGGTGCTCGGCGAACGGATCCGGTTCGGCGATGACCGGGAGCACGACCGTCTCCGCCTCGGCTCCCGCCTCCTGCACATCGAGGTCCTGGACGTACGGCGGGATGCGTAGGTCGAAGCGGGAGTCCGGCGGGAACGGGGCGTCGGATCGTGGATTGCAGATGTGGCTGGTGCCGGGCCCGTCGAAAGGGCAGCGCTGGCACCGTGGTCTGGAGTGCATTGGCACGACTCTCTTTGCTGTTATGCCGTCGGCAGGTGCGGTGCTGGCGGCCGGTCGCGCGCCGGCCACGCCGGGCGCCGACGCGATCGCCCGGGCTGCTCGTCACCCCGGTAGCTCGTCCGGGGTGACGAGCAGGGGTGCCGCCGGGCGGGGGGAAGGAGCCCGGCGGCACCGGTCCTACGGCCCTGCGTTGCAGCAGGACGGGAACTGGCTGATGGGTAATGGCGGTGGGTGTGGCGCTCGTGTTTGGCGGGACAGGGGGTCGCAATCGCGGTCGTGCTCCGGCGATGGCCGGCCAGGACGCTTACGGGCTGACGGCCCGGCAGATCGGCCGCTGGTGACATGGATGCTAGGAGCTCCACGCGATCGATGCTCCGTTCAGCGGCCGTTCCTAAACGACACCTAAGGTTTTGCTCATTCAGGAGAGCGCTCACCCGACCCGACGGGCAAGGCCGACATTTCCGACACACTCCCGGTGATCCACTTCATGGCGACAAGGGCGTCGCAGCCGCCGCCACATCGGCCCTGACCTGCAGTGTCCTGACCCGGCGAGCGCCGTTGCGGGCCGGACGAGACTGAGCGAATCCTTAGCAACCTCTTAAGGCATATACCGCCATCGGATCTTGACGTCGTTATGCCTATACGCTCATTGGCGTACCGCAGGCCGGAAACCTCCCGTCCCGCAGTTGCCATCCAGGTCGCGGTCTCCCACCGCCGTTCCCGAGGTGACGACCGGCACTGGATCCGCCGGGCCGGACACCGACCCGGTTTCAACCCATCGCGGTGCAACGGCCACGGCCGGCACCCGCGATCACGACGCCGACCCTCCGCAGTCGATGCCGTCAGGAGGTACGAAGATCACGAGGACAGGCCTTCCCCAGCCCCAGCCACTGCCCTTCAACGGGTACGAGAACACCTCTCACCCGCCGGACTCCTACCTCAGCCCGCGGTACGACGCTCAGTTCGGCATCCGACCCTCGTGAGATCGAACCCCGGATCAGACCCGGCATGGAATGGCATTTGATGCTCTGTTCATCCGTGTGCTTCGGAGTGGTTGCCGTGGTGTCTGCACGCCCGTTCGACTGCCGGCGGATGAGGAGTCCCGTCGGCAGAGAGTCGAGAAGCCCTGCCGATGGAGACATTCGATGGAGACATGCGAGTATTTCGGGGCGGAAAGTCCCGGCGAGGTCACTCCGGACGTCACTGCCGGGGCACTCTGGCCGCTCGCCCCGGCCGCGCCGGCCCGCACGCTGCTCGACGCCCTCGTGGCGGCCGCCGAGGCCTGCCCGCACGCCCCCGCGCTGGACGCCGGCGGCGAGGTGCTCGACTACCGCACGCTGCTGCACCGGGTCGCCGAGTTCGCCGGCCGGCTCGCCGCCGCGGGGATCGGCCGGGGCGACCGGGTCGGTGTGCGGGTGCCGTCCGGCACCGCCGACCTCTACCTCGCCATCCTCGCCGTGCTGCGGGTCGGCGCCGCGTACGTCCCGGTGGACGCCGACGACCCGGACGAGCGAGCCGAGATGATCTGGCAGGACGCCCAGGTCTGCGCGGTGCTCGGGGCCGGCCGCACCATCGCGCCCAGCCCGCACGTCCGCCCCGGCGGGCAGCCGGCCTGGCCGTCGCCGGCCGACGACGCCTGGATCATCTTCACCTCCGGCACCACCGGCCGCCCCAAGGGCGTCGCCGTCACCCACCGCTCGGCGGCGGCCTTCGTGGACGCCGAGGCCCGGCTGTTCCTGCAGCGCCGGCCGCTCGGCCCGGGCGACCGGGTGCTGGCCGGCCTGTCCGTCGCCTTCGACGCCTCCTGCGAGGAGATGTGGCTGGCCTGGCGGCACGGCGCCTGTCTGGTGCCCGCGCCACGCTCGCTGGTCAAGGCGGGCACCGACCTCGGGCCCTGGCTGGTCGAGCGCGGCATCACCGTGGTCTCCACCGTGCCGACGCTGCTCGCGCTCTGGCCGGCGGAGTGCCTGGCCCAGGTCCGCCTGGTGATCGTCGGCGGCGAGGCTTGCCCGCCCGAGCTGGTCGAGCGGATCGCGGTGCCCGGCCGGGAGTTCTGGAACACCTACGGCCCGACCGAGACCACCGTGGTCGCCACCGCCGCGCAGATGTCTCCCGGGCAGCCGGTGCGGATCGGCGCCCCGCTGGACGGCTGGGAGATCGCCGTGGTGGACGGCGAGGGCAAGCCGGTCGCCTGGTACGAGACCGGTGAACTGGTGATCGGCGGCGTCGGCACCGCCCGCTACCTGGACCCGGAGAAGGACGCCCAGAAGTACGGCCACAGCCCCTACCTGCGCAGCCCGCGGGTCTACCGCTCCGGTGACCTGGTGCGGGCCGAGCCGGAGGGCCTGGTCTTCGTCGGCCGCGCCGACGAGCAGGTCAAGCTGGCCGGCCGGCGGATCGAGCTGGGCGAGGTGGACGCCGCGCTGCAGGCACTGCCGGGGGTACGGGCCGCCGCGGCGGCCGTGCGCAGGACCCCGGCCGGCGGCGAGGTGCTGGCCGGCTACCTGGTGCTGCACGACGGCGCCCCGTTCGACCCGGCCGCCGCCCGTTCGCTGCTGCTGGAGCGACTGCCGCAGTCGCTGGTGCCCGTGCTCGGCGTGGTGGACCAGCTGCCCACCAAGACCTCCGGCAAGGTCGACCGGAGCGCCCTGCCCTGGCCGCTGGCCACCACCGGCTCGGCCGCCCCCGACGGCCCGCGCCCGGCCGGTACGGCCGGCTGGCTGGCCGGGCAGTGGGAGGCGCTGCTGGGCGCCCCGGTCGGCACCGACGGCGACTTCTTCGCGCTCGGCGGGACCAGCCTGTCCGCCGCCAAGCTGGTCTCGGTGCTGCGCGAGCGGTACCCCGCCGTCTCGGTCGCGGACCTCTACGCCCGCCCCGGCCTGCTCGACATGGCCGCCAGGCTGGACGAGTTGGGCGGCCCGCCGCGCGAGCGGCGGACCGTCCGGCCGACCCCGCGCCGGGCCGGTCTGGTGCAGTTCCTGGTACTCGCCGTGCTGTACACCGTCAGCAGCCTGCGCTGGGTGCTCGGCCTCGCCGCGCTGGACAACCTGTCCGGCGGCACCCTGTTGCGGGCGCCGTACACCCCGTGGTGGCTGATCCTCATCGGCTGGGCGGTGCTGTCCAGCGCCCCCGGGCGGCTGGTGATCGGGGCCGGCACGGCCCGGCTGCTGACCACCGGGGTGAAGCCCGGCAGCTATCCGCGCGGCGGCTCGGTGCACCTGCGGCTGTGGGCCGCCGAGCGGACGGTCGCGATGTTCAACGTCGCAGCAGTGGCCGGTACCCCATTGGCCCGCCACTACGCCCGAGCACTTGGCTGTGAGGTCGGTGAAGACGTCCATATGCACGCGATGCCGCCGGTGAGCGGCCTCGGCCGGTTCGGCGCGGGCTGCTCGATCGAGCCCGAGGTCGACCTGGCCGGCTGGTGGCTGGACGGCGACCTGCTGCACCTGGGCGCGGTCGAGGTCGGCGAGGGCGCGCGGGTCGGCACCCGGTCCACCCTGATGCCGGGCGCCCGGGTCGGTGCCCGGGCCGACATCGCCCCGGGCAGCTGCGTACTCGACCCCGTGCCGGCCGACGCGCACGTGCACGGCTCGCCGGCCCGCCCGGTGCCGGACGCCGCCCCTGCGGGTTCCGGCTGGCCTCGCCCCGAGCATCACCGGTCCCGTCGCTGGGAACTCGCCTACAGCCTCGGCCTGTTCGGCTTCGGGCTGCTGCCGCTGGCCTCCGCGGTGCCGACCCTGGCGCTCGCCTGCCCGCTGCTGGACACCGACCGGACGCTGGGCTCCGCGCTGCTGCAGCTGATGCTGGTGACGCCGGTGCTGGTGGCGGTCTGGGTCAGCTGCTACGCGCTGCTGCTGGTGCTGCTGGTCCGGCTGTTCAGCCGGCCGATCAGGCCGGGGTACCACCCGGTGCACGGCCGGGTCGGCTGGTGCGTCTGGGTGGTCGCACGGCTGATGGACACCGCGCGCAGCTCGCTCTTCCCGTTCTACGCCAGCCTGTTCACGCCGGTCTGGCTACGGCTGCTGGGCGCGAAGGTCGGGAGCCGGGTGGAGGCCTCGACGGTGCTCACACTGCCCGGGCTGATGCGGGTGGACGACGGCGCGTTCCTCGCCGACGACACCCTGATCGCACCGTTCGAGGTGCGCGGCGGCTGGCTGCGGCTCGGGGCGGCCCGGGTGGGCCGACGGGCCTTCGTGGGCAACTCCGGCATCGTCGCGGCCGGCCGCGAGCTGCCGGACGACGCGTTGGTCGGCGTGCTCGCCGACGCGCCGCCGCACGCCACGCCGGGCTCGTCCTGGCTCGGCCGGCCGGGCATCGCGCTGCCCCGGGTCGCGGACACCGGCGACCCGAGCCGCACCTACGACCCGCCCCGGCGGCTGGTGCCGGCGCGGGCCGCGGTGGAGCTGTGCCGGTTCCTGCCGGTGGTGTGCACCGCGCTGCTGGGCGACCTGGCCTTCGCCGCCCTGCAGGACGTGCTGGACACCGACGGCCTGGCGGCCGCCATCGCCTGCGGCGGTCCGGTGCTGCTCGGCGCCGGCATCCTCGCCTGCGTGACCACCACCCTGGTGAAGTGGCTGCTGCTGGGCCGGTTCCGGGCCGCCGAGCACCCGCTCTGGTCGACCTTCGTCTGGCGCAACGAGCTGTACGACACCTTCGTCGAGGAGCTCGCCATGCCGTGGCTGGGCTCGGCCCTGATCGGCACGCCGTTCCTGAACATCTGGCTGCGCAGCCTGGGCGCCAGGATCGGCCGGGGTGTGTGGTGCGAGACGCACTGGCTGCCGGAGACCGACCTGGTGCGGGTGGACGACGGCGCCAGCGTCAACCGCGGGGTGGTGCTGCAGACGCACCTGTTCCACGACCGGGTGATGCGGCTGGACGAGGTGCACCTGGCCGAGGGCTCGTCGATCGGACCGCACTCGATCATCCTGCCGGGGGCCACCCTCGGGCCGGGCTCGTCGGTCGGCGCGGCCTCGCTGGTGATGCGCGGCGAGGAGGTGCCGCCGGCCACTCGCTGGCTCGGCAACCCGGTAGCCGCCTGGTCGCAGGCGCTCCCCGAAACCCCCGGGCACCGCAGCCGCGGAAGACACCGCGCGCCCAAGGCCGGACGGACAGCCCCGACGATGCCTCACCGTTCGGAGGCCATGAGCTCGGGGCCGAGTACCGCGCAACGCTGAACGGCGGTCGGCAGAAGACCAGGGCGACACAGCACGGTCCACCGATCGGACGCGCTCCGGTCCGGCACGGGCCCGCCGCCGACCATGCGTCCCTGGCGCGGGCGGAGCCCCGGAGACGAAAGGCGCCGACGCCCACCGCCGGCTGCCGCGCTCGCCGGCCGAGGTGCTCACCGCGTTCGAGACCGGCCGGCTCGCCTCCGATCTGCTCGGCGAGCAGGTCGTCGCGCACCTGGCCGGTGTCGCCCACCTGGACCTGGAGCACCACGCCGCCCACGTCAGCGAGCCGAGCCGGAGCGCGGTCTCCCCCAGGCATGAGCCCCGGGTCGGCGGCGGGTCGACCCCCTCCCCGCCCGCCCAACTTCCTTCCACTGACTTCCCGTTGGAGACCACGATGGACACCACCACCCACCCCGACAGCCACCGCCCCGTCGCGGGCCCGGCCACGTCCGCCGTGCCCGATCTGCTGAGGGCCGTACACCTGGTCGATGTCGCCGCCCCCGGCATGGAGGGCCTCGCCCTGTGGCTGGCCGGCAGTGGCGCCGACGTCACCGGCAGCGTCCCCGAGGCCGACCGGGACAGCCCGGCGGTGGCCGCGCTGGGAGCTGTCGGCGTCCAGGTGCGGGTGGGCTTCAAGCCTGAGCACGTGCGCACCGACCGGACGGCCGTGGTGTGGTCGGGTGTCTTCGCCGGGGCGCATCCCGAGCTCGACCACGCCCAGGTGCTGCGGCTGCCGATTCTCGGCCGGGCCGTCGCGCTCATGGCCATCTGTGCCCGGACGGGGTCCGAGGCGGTGGCGGTGGCGGGCAGTCACAGCACCGCGAGCGCGGCAGCCGCCCTGGCCGCCGTGCTGGATGACGGCCGGACGGGCTGGGTCCTGAACGCCCCGGCCGGCGGCGGCAGCGCCGGCCACGCCGGGGACGGCCGCATCGTCGCGGACTTCTGCCCGGACACCGCCACCCACGAAGCCGCTCCGCCCGGCGCCTGGCAGCACCGCCCCGCACCGCACTTCCTCCACCACGAGCCCCGCTTCGCCGCCGCGCTCATCCTGTCCACCGGCGCGAACGCCCCGCACTACGAGGACAACATCGCCGGCCTCGACGCCGCCGAGCACCTCGCCCGCCGCGCCGGCACCGTCGTCCTGCCCACCTGGGACAACGGCGCGAAGATCCTGCGCGAGCGCCTGGGCGACCGGCCCGGACCGCATGTGGTCACCGTCGGCACCGACCCGGCCGACACCGTGTGGATCATGAGGCCCCGCTGGACCGGCGAGGACTTCCGCGTCACCCTGCGACACGAGGGGACGGACCACGCCTTCGTCCTCCCGGTCACCGGCCGCCACCACGCCCTGGCCGTGTGCGCCGCCATCGCCACCGCCCTGATCCTCGGCGAGGACCCGCAGGCCCTCGCCGAGCGAGCCGGCGCCTTCCGCGGCGTCGAGCGTTCGCTGGCCACGGTCGGCACGCAGTCCGGCATCACCGTGGTGGACTCCCGTGCCCGCCACCCGCGCGAGATCGCCCAGGACGTCACGGCCGCCCGGTTGCTCACCGAGGGCTCGCTGGTCGTGGTCCTGGAGCCGGACGGCATCGCCCGCACCAGCGCGCACGCCGCCGAACTCGGCGCCGCTCTGGGCGATGCCGACCACGCGGTGCTGCTGCCGGTCAGCACCCCGCTCGCCGCCCACCTCGCACCTGATCCGCTGGACGCCGTCGAGCAGGCCGCCCTCCGGGCACTCGGAGCAGGAGCCGTCCACCGCGTCCGCTCCGGACCGTGCGAACCCGGCCCGGAGCAGCGGATCTTCGAGACGACCGCCGAGGGCGACCTCGTGCTGGTCGTCGGGACCGACCAGGCGGCACGGCTCGGACCGAGGCTGCTGTTGCACCTCGCCGCCCCGGGCGCACCGATCCCGCAGCAGCCGCGACCCGCCCCGACCACCCCGCCGGAGAAGACACCGTGACCTTCGGCACTCCGCCCGACCTCACCGGCACCGAGCGCAGGCCGATCGTCCTGGTGGCTGCGCTACGAGATCGTGACAAGACCAGTGTGCCCGGGGCCACGGTGCGGAGCCTGTCATTGCCAGTGGTAGGCAGACCGGGGATAGGCACAGCCGGGTTCTGGCTGATCAACACCGGTCGCACCAGGCTGGGACCATGACAACCGATACGGCCGTTGCCCCGGCCCCGTCCGCCTCCGTCCGCATGACCGGCCGCCAGCTCACCGTCCTGGTGGTCCTTCTCGCCTCCCAGTTCATGATGGCGGCGGACTTCTCAATCCTGAACGTGACGCTGCCCCGGGTCGGTGTGGACCTCGGGTTCACGGCCGGCAACCTGCAGTGGATCACCACGATGTTCGCGCTCTGCGCGGCCGGCTGCACCCTGGTCTTCGGCCGGGTCGGCGACTACCTGGGCCGTCGGCGGATCTTCGTCGCCGGCATGGTGGTGCTCGCGGTCGCCTCCCTGATCGGCGGCATCGCCACGTCCCCGACGCTGCTGTTGGTGGCCCGGACGCTGCAGGGTCTGGCCACCGCGGCGATCACCCCGGCCGCGATGGCGCTGCTGACCACCTCCTTCACCGAGCCCGCGATGCGCACCAAGGCGCTCGGGCTCAACGGCGTCATGATGAGCTCGGGCTTCACCGTCGGCTCGATCCTCGGCGGTGTCCTCACCGCGTTGCTCTCATGGCGTTGGGCGTTCTTCATCAACATCCCGGTCGCCGTGGCCGCCGTGATCGTGGTGCCGATCGTGGTCGAGGAGAGCCGCGCCGAGACCCGTGACCGGCTTGACCTGCCGGGCGCCCTACTGATCACCGCCGGACTGTTCTCCGGCATCTACGGCATCACCCGGGCCGCCGAATCCGGCCTGGACGCTCCGGCTATCGGTACCCTGGTGGCCGCCGCCGTGCTGCTCGCCGTGTTCTGGGTGGTCGAGGGCCGCACCGAGGGTGCCCTGGTGCCGGTGCGCATCCTGCGCCTGCCGGACATCGCTCTGAGCAACCTCGGCGCGCTGTTCATCTTCGGCGGCGAGACCGCGATGATCTTCTTCACCGGCCTGTACGTGCAGAACGTGCTGGACTTCTCCTCGCTGGCCGCCGGATTGGTCCTGCTCGGGGTCGGCGCCGGCCAGATCCTCGGCGGCACCATCGGCCCGAAGATCGTCGGCAAGGTCTCCCCGCGCATCCTGCTGGGCACCGCGCTCGCGGGCCAGGGCCTGTTCATGCTGCCCATGGTGTGGATGACGAACGAGCCGATCTGGCTCGTCCCCGTCGTCGTCGCGCAGTTCGTCAACGGCATCTTCTCGATGCTGGCGATGCTCTCCTTCATGGTGATCGCCACCTCGGCCGTCGACTCCTCGATGCAGGGCATGGCCACCGGCATGGCCACCCAGGCGCAGCAGGTCGGCATCGCCATCGGCATCCCGCTGCTGAGCGCCGTGTTCGCCGCAAGCATCGGCGACGGGGGCGGCCCGGCCGACGAGCTGTCGGGCATCCACCTCGCGCTGACCGTCGACGCCGGGCTGCTCATCGTGGCCGGTCTGCTCCTGTGGGCGGCGCTGCGCCGTCGCGCCGCGTCGACCGCCGGCTGATGTGGCCCGACGACCGTCCGACCCGCGTTCGGCCCCCGTGTGACACTAGGAGCGTGGAAAAACCGGTGAACACCGACCTGGGTAGCTACCTCAAGCGGATGCGTGAGCGGGTCCGGCCGGAGGAGATCGGGCTGGCGGTGCGCGGTGCGCGCCGGGTGCCCGGCCTGCGGCGCGAGGAGGTGGCGGCGCTCGCTGGGGTGAGCCCCACGTACTACACGCGGCTGGAGCAGTCGCAGACCGCGCACGCCTCACCGGCCATCCTGGTCGCGATCGCGCGCGCCCTGGACCTCAGCCCGGACGAGGAGGAGTACCTGCTGAAGGTGGGCACTCCGGTGACCGAGCGGGAGCTGCCGGCCCGCCAGATCGACCAGATCAGCCCGTACACCCGGATGCTGGTCAACTCCCTCGGGAACGCGGCCGTGGCGGTGCTCAACTACCGCTGTGACATCCTCGGCTGGAACTCGCTCTACCATCGGCTGTTCGCGCCGCACCTGGATTACGACGCGCCGAAGAACGCGACGGTGCGGCCGAACGTCATCCGGCTGAACTTCCTGGACGACAACGTCCGCGGGCTGTACGTGGACTGGCCCCTGGAGGCCAGGTCGAACGTCTCGTACCTCCGGTTCATCGCCGGGAACCACCGGCACGACCCGCAGTTGGCTGAGCTGATCGGTGAACTGAGCATCGGCAGCGAGGAGTTCTCCAAGCTCTGGGTCAGCCACCGGGTCGCGAACTGCACGGTCGGAACGAAGACCTTCGACCACCCGAGCGTCGGGGAGTTCGAGTTGATGTACCAGTCGGCCGACCTGGGCGACGGGAACATCCTGAAGTTCTACCACGCCGAGCCGGACAGCCCGCACGACGCCGCGCTGCGCCTGCTCGCGGTGGACCTCAATCCGGCCCGCAGGTTCTGACAGGCCGACGAAGAAGCCGCTCGGCAGCGAACTCCCCGCTGCAGTCTCGCCGCACGACGCCTCCCGGAGGCGGCCGGAACGGC
>NZ_JBSFGU010000026.1:0-107884 GCF_053596725.1 Kitasatospora sp. NPDC001660
ACCGGTACCCGGTCGGCGACGACACCGTGATCATCACGCGGGGCGACCGCGATCACTTCAGCCTGCTCGTCGTCCCCCCGCAGGCGAGCCAGGAGGCGGCCCTGGCCGCGATGGCCCGCGCGGTCGAGGCCGGCGGAACCGACTCGGCACGGCAGATCCTCATCGCCACCGGCATCGGTCCCGAGCCACCGGCCGAAGCGTCCTGAGGGGCGGCCTCGTGGGCCGGGCTCCTCGGGCAGACAGGAAAGGCGGGACGCGGAGATGTCCGTCTACTACGTGAAACTCTCGGTCGACGCCGGGGCGCCGGCGGAGCCGTCGAAGGGGCCGCTGGACCTGCAGTACGAGGACGTCTCCGATGGGGCCACCTTCGAGTACGACCTGCATCCGAGTGGCGCGCTGCGCGTCCTGCGGGTCTTCGAGGACACGCCGCACCGGATCGAGGCGTGCTTCAGCGCCGGGGCGTGGCTCCAGGTCGTGGGCACCTACCTGCGAAGCGGCTCCGAGTACTGACGGCGATCCGTTCCGGGCGAACCGCAGGCCGTCGGCGGCGGTTGCCCGGCTGCTCAGCGGTAGCCGGGCGGAGTCCACCGGTCGCGGTTGCTCCGTCCCGCCCATACCGTCGTGTCCGGGGGCGGGATCGTCGGCACGGGAGGCCAGGATGCGGCACTACCGATGGGTTCTGGAGACGCAGGACGACGAAGGCCACTGGTCCCGGCAGGACGGCAATCCCATGCAGAATCCGCTGGAGTACGACGGGCCGCCCCAGCGGGCGGCCAACCACCTGCGGGAGGTGTTCGTGCGCACGCTCTCCCGGCCTGCTCCCGGCCCCCGGGTGATAAGAATCCGCCTCTGGGAAGGGGGCGATGCCGATGGCCCCAGGCCGCTCTCGAATGTCGCGCGCCCCCGGACTTCCATCTCGGTCGACGCCGGTGCGGCCGCCCGCCTGGACGAGCGGCCATGACGCCGGGCTGCACGGCGGGAGCGCCGTGCAGCCCGGCAGAGAAGACTTCGGCCGGCGTTCGGTACGCGGCGGTGCCGGACCGCTCAGCCGAGCAGGAGTTCTGCCGCCGGGGTGTGGTTCCCGGTCGCCGAGGCGCCGGCCATCGCCGAGGCGGCCGTCACCGGGTCGGTGCCGGGCGGTACCACCAGCAGCAGGAAGTGGTCCTGGAAGCCCCGGGTGACGCTGATCGTCGCATCGCTGCCGGCGAACCAGTTGATCCTGATTGTCAGGCCGTTCGCCGCGACGGACCGGGGCACGCCATCCCAGGCCGTGGTGTCGAGGCCGACCCGGACGATGCGCCCGAAGTGGGCGCCGAGCGCGGTGATCAGGTCCGGCAGTTCGGCGAGGACGTGGTTCGAGCGCGGCCACCAGGCGCCGTCGAAGACGCCCTCCCGCGACATCGTCGGCTCCAGTTCCAGCCGCGGCAGCAGCGGGGTACCGGGCACCGACCACGACCCGGGAGAGGAAAAAATGGGGAAAGGAATCGGCATCATGCGAAGCCGCCCGTCCGGTCCACGAGGGACCCATTACGACCCAGGGCGACGTCGGCGCTGATGCCGGTGTGCGGAATGTCCTCGGTTGTCTCCCACGCTACTCCGCAACGGTCTCCTCCGGGCCGCCCGCCACGGGAGTAGGGCCGTAGACATCCAGGGCATGTCGCATTCCGGTACCCGTTCCGGCTTCGTTCTGGGTGAAGGACAGCCCGGCAGCCCCCAGCGGACAGCCGGGGACGGGAACGGTGAACACCGTGACCACCCACTCCCCGCAGTCGGCACGGCCCGGCCACGGCCTCACGGTCGCCGACGCCATGGACCCCTGCGACTACCAGATAGCCGACGAGAACACCGTCGAGCAGGCCAATGACATCTTCCGCGGCGCCGACATCGAGTACCTGCTCGTCCGCGACCACGACGGCCGGTGCGAGGGGCTGGTCACCCGTACCGGGATCCACCCGTTCCTGGCCCGCTCCTGGTACACCGAGCGGACCACGATCAGTGCCACCTCGCACCAGCGCGGCCCGTTCGCCTGGCCGACCCTGGCCCTGGCCCTGGCCGCGATCGCGATGCAGATCAAGCACCTGGCGGTCTGGCCCGTCGTCGACGAGGACGGCTTCATCCTCGGTGTCCTCATGGCTGACCGTGTCACCAGCCTCCTCGCTGGCAAAGCTGCCTGAGGCTGAGTACCCGCGTTCAAAAGTCCGGGCTGTTTGCGCCGGTCAGGAATCGAGCATGGTGGCAGGTCGGGCCACGCCCGGAGCGAAACTGCGGCGAGGTCAGGGCAGCGGGGTGGCGTGCAGGCAGGTGTGCCGTCCCTGTCCGGTCGGCTCGGCGAGCGATCGGGCCGTCTCCCCGATGATCTCTACGCGGAAGGTGCCGGCCTTGTCCGCGTAGACCGGGGCCCCGTCCGCGGTCACCTCGTCCGTGGCATGAACGACGACGACCTCGAGCGGACTGTGCCTGCCGGGTACACCCGGAAGGGTCACCGCGTAGCGAGACGGAGTGTCCATCTGGAGCTCCTCACCCGATCTCCCTGATGCCCGCCAGGGCGGCGCGCACACTGCTCCGGACGGTGAAGAGCTCGTCGGTGCCGGTGATCTCCAGCAATCGCATGGTCTGGGCCGGCGGGGCGGCCAGTACCATTTCCACCCCTGCGGCCCTCGCGTCCAGACGGGCGGCGAGGAGGGCGTTGAGGCACACGGAGTAGCAGAAGGTCTGGCCGGCCAGGTCGATGACCAGCCGGGGTGGGCGGTCCTGGAGAGCGCGGGAGAGGGCGTTGTCCAGCTTGCGGCGCTCTTCCTGGTCCGCTTCGCCGTCGAGGCGGACGATCACGGCCGTCCCGGGGAGCTTCGTGGTGGTGATCCGCAGGTGCGGAGTGACAACGCGCAGGGGGTCGGGGCACTCGTGCCGGGTGGATCCGATGGTGTTGGGCACTGGACTCGCCTCCTCAACGGGAGGGGGCGGTGGCCTGGCGGCCGGGATGCGCACAAGGTGCGGAGGGGTGCGGGAGGCGGGACGGCGCGGGTTCACGGATGCTCATCATGATGATCACCGGTGGCGGTCGCTGGCTGGCGGCCGAGGTCGGGGGCGAGGTCGGCGAACAGGGCCAGCAGTCCGGCGATCTCGTGGTGGCCTTCGGCGGGATGACGGAAGTACGTGCCGCGAACTACCTGGTAGCGGTTGCGGCGTCCGTGTCGGGTGTGGGTCAGGTATCCGGCCTTCTCCAGGTCCGTGACGATCGCCCGCGCGGCCCGTTCGGTCATACCGCACATCGCGGCCAGGTCCCGCAAGCGGATGTCCGCGTCCCGCGAGATCATCAACAGCACACGCGCGTGCTGCGTCAGGAACGTCCAGCTCGTTCGCGGCTCTCGCTCATCCGACATACCCCAAGTGTGAACCCGGATTCCGCTTTTGCAATGCCGAACTTGAGAATCCGCTGATGGGCCACACCGTGGAACGCGGGGTCGAGTTTTCGCCCGCGGATCCGTGTCACGGCGCGGGGCTTCAAGGCGATGACGGTGGTTGTTCGGAAGGGACGAGGAGTTCGGCCCATACGGCCTTGCCGCCGTCGTTCGGGAGGGCGCCCCAGCAGAGGGCGAGGCGGTCGACGATGAACAGGCCGTGGCCGCCGACCCGGGTCGGCTGGTGTGCGCCGGGATCGGGCAGCGCGGTACCGGAGCGGGGGTCGGTGACGGTGATGCGCAGGCACGGGCCGTTCTGGTCCAGATCCAGTGCGAGTGGGCCCGCCGTGTACCTGGCGGCGTTGGTGAGCAGTTCCGAGACGATGAGCTGGACGTCGTCGCCGAGAACGGACGGGGCGAGATGCCAACCGGACAGGGTTTGACGGGTGAACGCCCGCCCTTCGCTGACGGGGGACGCTCTACTTCCGGCGGTGAAATCCAGATGGCAGTGGTGGTGGACTGCTGCTGGGTCGAGGTGACTCTCCACGGCGGTTCGCCTGCTTCCCGTTGCAGCTCCTGGAACCACGCGGCTACCCGTTCAAGCGGGGATCATGTGCGTGGCAGCGGTCGGGTTCTCCGGGACTCCGGTGCCGCTGGGGTGGTCCGGAGCAGTTGCTCACCCCGTGCCGACGAACTGAGACCGGAACTGAGACCACGACACGAAGAAGGCCCCGACCGGGAACCCGGTCGGGGCCTTCAACTGCCTTGCCAGGCAAAGGCGGAGGATACGAGATTCGAACTCGTGAGGGGTTGCCCCCAACACGCTTTCCAAGCGTGCGCCCTAGGCCTCTAGGCGAATCCTCCGTGGGAGAGCTTAGTACATGTTTTGGGGTGGTCGCGACCAGCTATCCCGTAGGTGGGGAGGCGGGGGTGGCCTGTGGATCGTCGGGGCCCGGATCCGGTACTGTTGGGAACAGCCCCTCGTGTGGCGTCATCTCTCTGAACCCCCCCAGGGCCGGAAGGCAGCAAGGGTAGGAGGGCTCTGGCGGGTGCACGAGGGGTCTTTGCGTACCCGGGGCATGGGGGTTCGCGGGGTGGGACGAGGGACGAGGGGTGCCGCGTTTGTCGGTCCGTCCCGATATCGTCGGTGGTGTGTCTCTAGCCCTGTACCGCCGCTACCGCCCCGAGACCTTCGCGGAGGTCATCGGGCAGGAGCACGTGACCGCTCCGCTCCAGCAGGCCCTGCGCAACAACAGGGTCAACCACGCGTACCTGTTCAGCGGCCCGCGCGGCTGCGGGAAGACGACGAGCGCGCGCATCCTGGCCCGCTGCCTGAACTGTGAGCAGGGCCCGACGCCGACGCCGTGCGGTGAGTGCCAGTCCTGCCGCGACCTGGCCACCGGCGGGCCCGGGTCGATCGACGTGATCGAGATCGACGCGGCGTCGCACGGTGGCGTGGACGACGCGCGCGAGCTGCGCGAGCGGGCGTTCTTCGCGCCGGTGCACAGCCGGTACAAGATCTTCATCCTGGACGAGGCGCACATGGTGACCTCGGCCGGGTTCAACGCGCTGCTCAAGGTGGTGGAGGAGCCGCCGGAGCACCTCAAGTTCATCTTCGCGACCACCGAGCCGGAGAAGGTCATCGGGACGATCCGGTCCCGGACGCACCACTACCCGTTCCGGCTGGTCCCGCCCGGCACGCTGCGCGACTACCTGGCCGAGGTCTGCGGCCGGGAGGGCATCCAGGTCGAGGACACGGTGTTCCCGCTCGTGGTCCGGGCCGGCGCCGGGTCCGTGCGTGACTCGATGTCGGTGATGGACCAGCTGCTGGCCGGCGCCGCCGAGGGCGGCGTGACGTACCAGATGGCGACCGCGCTGCTCGGGTACACGGACTCGGCGCTGCTGGACGAGGTGGTGGACGCCTTCGCCGCGCAGGACGGTGCGACGGTGTTCCAGGTGATCGACCGGGTGGTCGAGGGCGGGCACGACCCGCGCCGGTTCGTCACGGACCTGCTGGAGCGCCTGCGTGACCTCGTGATCCTCGCCACAGTGCCGGAGGCGGGGGAGAAGGGGCTGATCGACGCCCCGGCCGACCGGGTCGCCGTCATGCAGGCCCAGGCGGACGCCTTCGGGGCGGCCGAGCTCAGCCGGGCCGCGGACATCGTCAACACCGGGCTGACCGAAATGCGCGGCAACGCTGCGCCCCGGCTGCAGCTGGAGCTGATCTGCGCCCGGGTGATGCTGCCGGGCGCGTACAGCGACGAGTTGTCGCTGCAGGCGCGGCTGGACAAGCTGGAGCGGCGGGCGGCGGCCGGCGGCTTCGCCGCACCGATGGTCGCACCCGGTGTGGCCGCGTCCGCGATGGCGGTACCGCCGATGGCCGCGCCGCCGGTGGACGTTCCCGCCCCGGCGCCCGTCCCCGCGCCCGTCCAGGCAGCCCCCGCCCCCGCTTCCGCCCCTGTGGCGCCCCCGGCGCCCGCCGGGCCCGCGCCGGGCGCGTGGCCGATCCCGCGCAGCTTCCCGCCGGCTGGTGGCGCCCCCGCGGCCCCCGCACCGGTTCCGGACGCACCCGTGGCGGCCCCGCCCCAGCCCCAGCCGCAGGCGGCCCCGCCCGCTCCGGCCCCTGCGGCTCCGGCCCCCGCGCCCGCGGCCCCGGCTCCCGCCGGCGGCCAGCCGTCCGGTGCCGCCCAGCAGGGCGCCGCGCAGGTCCGGCAGCTGTGGCCGCAGATCCTGGAGGCGGTGAAGAACCGCCGCCGTTTCACCTGGATCCTGCTCAGCCAGAACGGCCAGGTGGCCGGCTTCGACGGCAGCGTGCTCCAGGTGTCGTTCGTCAACGCGGGCGCCCGCGACAGCTTCGTCAGCAGCAACAGCGACGACGTGCTGCGCCAGGCGCTCGGCGACGCGCTGGGCGTGGACTGGCGGATCGAGTGCATCGTCGATCCGTCCGGCGGAGCCGGCGGAGGCATCGGCGGCGGAGCCCCCGGCGCGGCCGCCACCACCAGCGGCTGGGGCGCCCCGGCGCGTCCGGCCGCCGCCGCGCCCCAGGTACAGGCCTCCGCTCCGGCGCCGGCACCCGTTCGGCCGCAGCCCCAGGCCCCGGCCCCCGCACCCGTCCAGGCGGCGCCCGTCCAGAGCCCGCCGCCCGCCGCCGCGCCCCCGGCGCCGCACGTGGCCCCGGAGGACGACATCCCGGAGGAGGACGACCCCGACCTCAACGAGGAGGCGTTCTCCGGCCAGGAGCTGATCATCCGCGAACTGGGCGCGACGGTCCTGGAGGAGATCCACCACCGCGGCAACTGAGCAGCACGTAGGCTCGGCGATGACGACGTACGACCCGCGCACGAGCCCGTGCACAGGCACGACAGCAAGGAGTGAGCCGTGTTCCCCGGTGGTGGCCAGCCCAACATGCAGCAGCTGCTGAAGCAGGCGCAGAAGATGCAGCAGGACCTCGCCAAGGCGCAGCAGGAGCTGGCCGAGGCGAAGGTGAACGGTACGGCCGGCGGCGGCCTGGTCGAGGCCACGGTGACCGGCGCCGGCGAGCTGGTGGCGCTGACCATCGCCCCCGCCGCCGTCGACCCGGAGGACACCGAGACCCTGGCCGACCTGGTCCTGGCGGCGGTCCGGGACGCGAACCAGGCCGCGCAGAAGATGCAGGCCGAGCGCATGGGCCCGCTGACCCAGGGCCTGGGCGGCGGCGGCATCCCCGGTCTGCCGTTCTAGTCGGTGCCGGTCGAGGGGCCGGTCCGGTCCGGGCGATCGGGTTCGAGGGCGGGCGATCAGGTCTGAAGCCGGGCGATCAGGTCTGGAGTTCGGCTGGTGGGCCCGTGTGATTTGTGTGGGAGTCGGGCGTCGGGCGGTGTGTCCGGCGCCCGATTCGTTGGATGATGGCACCGGAGCACCACCGACCGGAGCACCGGCCGGAGCACCACCGACCATCCGAGGGAAGGCGCGACGTTGTACGAGGGCGTGGTTCAGGACCTGATCGACGAACTGGGCAGGCTGCCCGGCGTCGGGCCCAAGAGCGCGCAGCGGATCGCCTTCCACGTCCTGCAGGCCGACCCGGTGGACGTCCGCCGCCTCGCGCACGCGCTGCTGGAGGTCAAGGACAAGGTCCGCTTCTGCGTGGTCTGCGGCAACGTCGCGGAGGCCGAGCAGTGCCGGGTCTGCCTGGACCCGCGCCGCGACCTCGGCGTCATCTGCGTGGTGGAGGAGCCCAAGGACGTCGTCGCCATCGAGCGCACCCGCGAGTTCCGCGGCCGCTACCACGTGCTGGGCGGCGCGATCAGCCCCATCGAGGGCGTCGGCCCGGACGACCTGCGGATCCGCGAGCTCCTGTCGCGCCTCGCGGACGGCACGGTCACCGAGCTGATCCTGGCCACCGACCCCAACCTGGAGGGGGAGGCGACCGCCACCTATCTGGCCCGGCTGTGCAAGCCGATGGGCCTGAAGGTGACCCGTCTGGCGAGCGGTCTGCCCGTCGGCGGGGATCTGGAGTACGCGGACGAGGTCACCCTCGGCCGCGCCTTCGAAGGGAGACGACTGCTCGATGTCTGACCGGACGATCAACCAGCAGCCCCACACCCCCCACCAGCCGTCCCACGGTGAGGCACACGGCCGAGCACACGCACAGCCGTACGGGGACCCGCAGAGCCACACCCCGCACACCCACGCGCACGGCTCGGAGCCGGACGATTTCGCCGTGCAGATCGCGGACTCGGTGGAGAGTTTCGTGCTCGCCGTCACCGAGGTCGCCAAGGGCGACGAGCCGGGCAGTGCCGTCTCCCTGCTCCTCCTGGAGGTCTCGCAGCTGCTGCTGGCCGGCGGCCGGCTCGGCGCGATCGAGGACGTCCTCCCGGACGACCGCTTCGAGCCCGACGCCGGTCCGGAGCCGGACGGCGAGCAACTGCGCGAGCGGCTGGCCGTGCTGCTCGCGCCGATCGACGTCTACCACGAGGTCTTCGACCCGTACGGTCCGCCGGAGAAGCCGAACGCGTTCCGGATCTCGGACGACCTGGCCGGCGTGGTCAGCGAGCTCCAGCACGGGCTGACGCACTACCGCGAGGGCCGGGTCAGCGAGGCGCTGTGGTGGTGGCAGTTCTCGTACCTCTCCAACTGGGGCACGACCTGCTCGGCGGTGCTGCGGGCGCTGCAGTCGCTGATCGCGCACGTCCGGCTGGACAGCCCGATCGGCGCGGTGCCGGACGGCGCCGACACGGACGACGACGGGCTCACCGACGAGCAGCTGGAGCAGCAGGCCGGCGACCTGATGGCGGCCGAGCTGGGCGGACGGTAGAGCGGGGCACGGTGGACCAGGCCCCGAGCGGTCGGGCCGTGGGCCCGGCCCCCCGGGACGGATTGTGACGAAGGCCTCACCGACCGGCCCCGGAAGGAAATCCGGCCGTGGCGCCGTCCGCCCGTCCGTCGATTCTTCGGAACCGTGCCGGATGCCCCGCAGACCTGCCGGTGCCCCGCCCGCCCGCCGACCACGTACTGAAACGGACGTCTCATCATATGGATGGCGGCGCCGGTCGCGGCACCCCTGCTCGGTAGACTGGCGCGGACCGCAGATCCCCCTCCCCCGGGGGTCCGGGGGCCCATCCGCCCCCGGAAAACGACACAAGTCGAGGAGCGCACGTGGGCCTTGTCGTGCAGAAGTACGGCGGCTCATCCGTTGCGGATGCCGAGGGCATCAAGCGCGTGGCCCGTCGAATCGTTGACGCCAAGAAGGCCGGCCATGAGGTCGTCGTCGTGGTGTCCGCGATGGGCGACACGACGGACGAGCTCATCGAACTCGCGGAGCAGGTGTCACCTCTCCCCGCCGGCCGCGAGTTCGACATGCTGCTGACCGCTGGAGAGCGCATCTCCATGGCGCTGCTGGCCATGGCGATCAAATCCCTGGGGCACGAGGCCCAGTCCTTCACGGGCAGCCAGGCCGGTGTCATCACGGACTCCGTCCACAACAAGGCGCGCATCATCGACGTGACGCCGGGCCGCATCCGCACCGCCCTCGACGAGGGCAACATCGCGATCGTGGCCGGCTTCCAGGGTGTCTCGCAGACCAGCAAGGACATCACCACGCTGGGCCGGGGCGGTTCGGACACCACCGCGGTCGCGCTCGCCGCCGCCCTCAAGGCCGAGGTCTGCGAGATCTACACCGACGTGGACGGCGTGTTCACCGCCGACCCGCGCGTCGTGAAGAAGGCCCGCAAGATCGACTGGATCGCGTACGAGGACATGCTGGAGCTGGCCTCGTCCGGCTCCAAGGTGCTGCTCGACCGTTGCGTGGAGTACGCCCGGCGCTACAACATCCCGATTCACGTACGCTCGTCCTTCTCGGGACTTCCCGGGACGATCGTCAGCAACGACAACCCGAACCAGCCCGAAGGGGGCGAGATGGAGCAGGCCATCATCTCCGGAGTCGCCCACGACACCTCGGAGGCCAAGGTCACGGTCGTCGGCGTGCCCGACAAGCCGGGCGAGGCCGCGCGCATCTTCCGCGCCATCGCGGACGCCGAGGTCAACATCGACATGGTGGTGCAGAACGTCTCCGCCGCGTCGACCGGGCTGACCGACATCTCCTTCACCCTGCCCAAGACCGAGGGCCAGAAGGCCATCGACGCGCTCGGCCGGGTCAAGGAGGGCATCGGCTACGAGTCGCTGCGCTACGACGACGCGATCGGCAAGATCTCCCTGGTCGGCGCCGGTATGCGCTCCAACCCGGGTGTCACCGCGACCTTCTTCGAGGCGCTGTCCGCCGCCGGCGTCAACATCGAGCTGATCTCCACCTCGGAGATCCGCATCTCGGTCGTGACCCGCGCCGAGGACGTGCCGGAGGCCGTCCGCGCCGTGCACAGCGCCTTCGGGCTGGACAGCGAGACGGACGAGGCCGTCGTCTACGGAGGCACCGGGCGATGACCCGGCGGCCGAACCTCGCCGTCGTCGGCGCCACCGGCGCGGTCGGCGAGGTGCTGCTCGGCCTGCTCTCGCTGCGCCAGGACGTCTGGGGCGAGGTCCGACTCGTCGCCTCCCCGCGCTCGGCCGGCCGCAAGCCGGTCGTGCGCGGGGAGTCCGTCGAGGTCGTCCCGCTGACGGAGGAGGCCTTCGACGGGATCGACGTGGCGGTGTTCGCCGTGCCCGACGAGGTCTCCGCCCGCTGGGCGCCGATCGCCACCGCCAAGGGCGTCGTCGTGGTCGACGACTCCGCCGCGTTCCGCACCGCCGACGACGTCCCGCTGGTCGTCCCCGAGGTGAACGCCGCCGCGCTGCGGATCCGTCCGCGCGGCATCGTCGCCAGCCCCGCCAGCACCACCCTCGCGATGATCGCGGCCATCGGCGCGCTGCACGCCGAGTACGGGCTCGTCGAACTCGTCGTCGCCTCCTACCAGGCCGCCTCCGGCGAGGGCCGGCGCGGCGAGGCGGCCCTGCGCGAGCAGACCGCGCTCGTCGGCGGCACCGAGGTGGGGCGGCAGGAGATCGGCCGGCAGACCGGCGACCTGCGCGCGGCGATCGCCGACCACGGGCCGTTCGCCGCCCCGCTCGCGCTCAACGCGGTGCCCTGGACGGGCACGTTGACGGACGGCGGCTGGTCCTCCGAGGAGGTCGGGATCCGCGACGAGTCGCGCAAGATCCTCAACCTGCCCGCCCTGCGGGTCTCCGCGACCTGCGTCCGCATCCCGGTCGTCCGCACCCACGCGCTCGCCGTCCACGCGCTGTTCGAGCGCGAGGTGACGCAGGAGCACGCGCAGGAGATCCTCAGCGGCGCGCCCGGCGTCGTCCTCTACGACGAGCCGGGGGCGGGGGAGTTCCCGACGCCGAACGACGTGGTCGGAACGGACCCCGTGTGGGTCGGACGGGTGCGCCGCGCACTCGACCAGCCGGCCGCGCTGGACCTCTTCCTGTGCGGCGACAACCTGCGCAAGGGTGCGGCGCTCAACCTGCTCCAGATCGCCGAACTCGTCGCGGGCGAACTGCGGCCGGCCTAGCCCGCCGGGGTCGGGCCTCGCTCCGGCGCAGGTCCGCCTGATGCCGGATCGGCTCCTCCGGTGCGCCCGATGTGGGGCCGGCCTGTCCGATATGGGCTCGTCCTCCCCACAATCCGTCCGGAAACCCTCTCGAATTCCCTGGAGGCCACTTCCGCCGATACGGAAGAATGTCCCCCGGGCTGGGCAACCATGACAGGGGATCGAGTGTCCAACGGGCGTGGCGAACGTGATGGTGGGGGCAGGGGCGGGCATCTCGGCGGCTGCCGCGGTGACCTTCCCGCCGCGCGCCCAGTGGCCTGCGAGTAGGCCGGAAGAAAGCCAGATGACCGCGGTCGCACCCGGTGCGGCGGACTCCGGCGCCGGTACCGACGCGGGTACCAGCGAGGATCTGCTCACCGAGACCTACCAGGCCCACTACCGCTCCCTGCTGCGGCTCGCCGCGCTGCTCCTCGACGACCTCTCGACCTGCGAGGACGTCGTCCAGGAGGCGTTCATCCGGGTGCACGCCGCCCGGCGCCGGGTGCGCGAACCCGAGAAGACCCTGGCCTACCTGCGGCAGACGGTCGTCAACCTGTCCCGCTCCACGCTGCGCCGCCGGATCCTCGGCCTGCGGCTGCTGCCGAAACCGATGCCTGACATGGCCAGTGCAGAAGAAGGCGCCTACGATGCGCTGGAGCGTGACCAGTTGAAAGCCGCGCTCCGTGGCCTGCAACGCCGTCAGCGGGAGGTTCTGGTGCTGCGCTACTTCGTGGACATGACGGAGGCGCAGGTCGCCGAGGCCCTGGGCATCTCGCTCGGCTCCGTGAAGGCGTACGGCTCGCGCGGACTCGCCGCCCTGCGCACTCAGATGGAGGCCGGCCATGGGTGACGGCGTTGGCAAGGCCGACGGCGCGGGCGAGCGGGAACCGGTCGGCGCGGAGGAAGCCGCGGCCGGTCCCGACCTCATCGTGGCGGCCTCCGGTCTCACGTCGGATCCCGCGTCGGATCTCACGACCGACGAACTGATCGTCCGTGACCTGATGCACCGTGCGGTCGCCGGCATCCAGCCCGCCCCGGGTGGCCTGCCCCGCATCCGCACCGCCGTACCGCGTCGCCGGGCCGCCCGCCGCGGCGCCCTGACCGGGGCCGTCGCGCTGGCCGCCGCCGTCGCCATCGGGCTGCCCGCCCTGCACACCGCCGACCACCTCGGCCTCTCCGGCGGTCCCGGCTCGCCGCACGCCGAAGGCCCCTCCGCGAGCGTTCCCGCCGGGGCGACGGCCGACGGCTCCGGCCCGTTCGGGGCCTCCCCGCACCCCGGCCCGGTCCCCGGCGCCGCCGGACAGCCGTCCGGCACCGCGAGCACCGCGCCCAGCGCCGGCGCGAGCAGCGTCCACGCCGACGACGGGACGACCGCGCCCGCCACGGCCGCCAGCAGCGGGGACGGCCCGATCGTCCCGCTCTGCACCCGCGGCGACCTCGGCCAGGGCACGGCCCAGGTCGGGCCGGCCGACGCCGAGGGGCGGATCTACGGGTGGTTCGCCGTGACCAACGTCTCCGGGCGCACCTGCCGGCTCGGCGGGCCGGGCGCGGTCTTCGTGACGGCGGTCACCGGGACGGACCGCAGCCGGATCCGGGTCACCGACCACACCGCGGGCGACCCGGCCACCGGGCTGCCCCTCGCCGACACGGACCCGCGCGTCCTCGCCCCGCAGGGCGGCTACCGGGTGCCGTTCGCCTGGATCCCCGACCCGGTCTGCCCCGCGGCGGGCCAGGGCATCGCCACGGCGGCGCCGACCGGCGGAACCGGCGCCAGCCAGGTCTCGCTGACCACCCAGGCCCCCGCCGCGTCCGGCGCCCCCGCGTCCGGCGCGTCGGCGGCGCCCTCGTCGAACCCGCAGCCCAGCACGTCGCCCACCGCGGGCCCGACCACCGCGCCCACCCCGACGGGCACTCCGACCCCCAACCCGACCACCCCCAACCCGCCCTCCGCCACCATCGCGCACACCCCGGCCCCGGGCAGCCCGTCGGCCGCCACGGCCGTCCTGCCGGGGGCGTGCGCGGGGACGGTGTACCGGGGCGGCCTGCAGACGACGGGCGCGCCGGCGTCGCAGCCGTCGGGGACGCCGTCGGCCGGGTAGGCGGGGCCCGGGCGACGGGCCTGGGCGTGGTGTCGGCCACCCTGTGGTCGGAGGGCGTGTGAAGAGTGGCTACCGTGGGGGTGTGTACCGGTTCCTCCTCACTCCGCGCTGGCTCAGCGGCACCGTGCTGGCCCTGGTGGCCATCGCGGTGTGCCTCTGGCTGGGCTCCTGGCAGCTCGGCCGGTTCGAGGACCGGGTCTCCTCGCACAAGGAGGCCGGCAAGGCGGTCACCGCCACGAGTGAGACCAGGCCGATCGACGCCCTGCTCACCCCGGCCGGCCCGCAGGTCACCACGGACACCGTCGGCAAGCCCGTCACGGTGACCGGCAGCTACGACACCGCGCACCAACTCCTCGTCCCCAACCGCACGGTGGACGGCAAGCAGGGCTACTACGTGCTCACGCCGCTGCGCACCGCCGACGGCCACGCCGTCGCCGTCGTGCGCGGCTGGGCCCCCGGCACGCCCACCGACGGGTCGTCCGCGGCGGTGCCCCCGCCCGGTGGGGAGGTGACCGTCGTCGGCCGGCTCCAGGCCGGGGAGACCACCGGCAGCGACGGCGCCGTGGCGGGCGGTCTGCCGGCCGGCCAGCTCGGCACGATCAACCGGGCGGCGCTGCTCAACGTGCTGTCGTACGACGGCTGGTACGACGGCTGGGTCGCCGCCGACACCGCCCCGGCCGGGCTGACCGAGGTGCCGACGGTCCAGCCGCAGGGCGGCGACGGGCTCACGCTCCGCGCGTTCCAGAACCTGGGCTACACCCTGGAGTGGTTCGTCTTCGCGGGCTTCGTGGTCTTCATGTGGTACCGCCTGGTCCGCCGCGAGGGCGAGGCCGAGCAGGACCGGGCCCTCGGACTGGACCCGGTCCTCGACTGACGGCACCGACTCGGCAGGGCCGTCAGCGCGTCGGTTTCCCCGGCGCTGCGGGCGGCACGGCCGGCCGCGACGGCGCCGTCGGAGCTGCCGCGGTCACCGGAGCCGCCGGAGCCGTGGGGGAGGGCGCCCCGGACGGGGGGCCCCACGGAGCGAAGGTCGACGTGCCGGACGGTCCCGGCGTCGGGCCGTTGTGGCACCGGCTGCGGGCGCCGTACCCGTCGGCCGACTCGTAATGGTCGATGTGGTGGTGCACCGACCGTCCGCCGCTCGCGCCCCGGGACCCCTTCGAGCCGCTGCCGGACCCCTTGGACCCGCCCCCGCCGGAGCCCTTGGACCCGCCCCCGCCGGAGCCCCTCGACCTGCCACCCGACTTCGCCAGGTAGGCCGCCGGCATCACCGCGGCCCCGAAGTGCGCGCTCGCCGGGGTCGCCACGGCCGAAGCCGTCGCCGTGGCCGCCGCTCCGGCCGAAGCCGTCGCCACGGCCGGGGCCGTCGCGGTGGCCGAAGGGCCGGCCGGCCCCGCCGGAGGCGGGCAGTCCGCCTCGTCGCGGAGCCCGCCGTGGCAGCCGGTGAGCACGAGCGCCCCGGCCACCCCCACCCCCGCCAGCGTCAGCCGACGTCTCACACCGACCCCCCGCCCAGGTGGCGCCGGACGAAGCCGATCTCCAGCCGCAGCTGCTTGATCCGCTCCTCCACGACCAGCGACCCGTGCCCGGCGTCGTACCGGTAGACCTCGTGCGGCCTGCCGAGCCGCTCCAGCCGCTCGACGTAGTTCTCGATCTGCCGGATCGGGCAGCGCGGGTCGTTGACCCCGGCGCTGATGTAGACCGGCACCCGCACCTGCTCGACGTACGTGAGCGGCGAGGACGCGGTGAAGCGCTCCGGGACCTCTTCCGGGGTACCGCCGAAGAGCGTGCGGTCGAGCGACTTGAGCGCCTCCATCTCGTCGGCGTACGCGGTGTGGTAGTCCGCGACGGGCACGGCGGCGACGCCGAGCGTCCAGAGCTCCGGCTGCACGCCGACGCCGAGCAGGGTCAGGTACCCGCCCCAGCTGCCGCCGGTGAGCACCAGCCGCTCCGGGTCGGCGAGGCCGCTCGCGACCGCCCACTCGCGGACCGCGGCGATGTCCTCCAACTCGATCAGGCCGACGCGCTCGCGCAGGGCGTCCGTCCAGGCCTGGCCGTAGCCGGTGGAGCCGCGGTAGTTGACCCGGACCACCGCGAAGCCGTGGTCGAGCCAGGCCGCGGGGCCGGCGGCGAAGGAGTCGCTGTCGTGGTGCGTCGGGCCGCCGTGGATCTCGAACACGGTCGGGAACGGGCCCGCGCCGAACCCGGCGGGCCGCTGCACGAGGGCGTGGACGCGCCCGCCGGGCCCGTCCACCCACACGTCCTCGACCGGGAGCGAGCCGGGCGGCACCGGGCCGGGCGCCCGCAGGACGACCGTCCCGGCGGTGGAGCGGACGGCGGACGGCTCGGCGGCGGAGGACCAGAGGTACTCGACGGTGCCGTCCGGGCGGGCGGTGGCGCCGCCGACGGTGCCGCGCGGGGTGTCGAGGCGGGTGAGCCGGCCGTCGGCGAGCGAGTACGAGAACAGCTCGCTGCGCGCCTCGTACTCGTGCTCGATCAGCAGCGCCCCGGCGCCGGGGCGCCACTGCGCGGAGACGTCGCCGGGCAGCTCGCGGCCCTGCTCGTCGCGCAGCGGGAGGGCGGTCTCGGCGCCGGTGGCGACGTCCCAGATCATCGGCTCCCAGCGGCCGGTGCGCTGGTGGGCGACGAGCAGACGGGTGTCGCCCGCGACCGGGGCGAAGCCGAGGCAGGCGACGCCGCGCGGCTCGTCCCGGCCGGTCACCTCGTCGAGCTCGGCGACGGTCTCGATGACCGCGCCCCCCTCGGGGCGCAGGCGCACGACCCGGAGCGCGGAGTGCATCGCGTCGCCGTGCTCGGTGTGGTCGATCGCGAGCAGGGTGCCGTCGTGGCTGAGGTCGCCGACGCCGCCGTACTCCTCGTGCCGGTAGATCTCGACGGCCCCGTCGGCGCCGGGGCGGCGCAGGTGCAGGGTGGTGCCGTGCTCGTCGGTGGATCGGCCGACGACCACGGTGCCGTCGCGGCCGAGGGCCAGTCCGGCCGAGTAGGAGGGTTCGAGGCCGGGTACGGCCGGCTCGTCGGGCCCGCCGGCGAACGGCTGGCGGCGCCAGACGCCGAACTCGTCGCCGTCGTGGTCGTCGAACCACCAGATCCAGTCGCCGTCGGGGGACAGCTCGGCGTCGGTGGTGCCGTTCGGGCGGTCGGTGACCTGCCGGTGGGTGCCGGTGGCGCGGTCCCAGGCGTAGACCTCGTAGGTGCCGGTCGCGTTGGACACGTACAGCGCCCGGTCGGGGGCGTCCTCGGCCCAGTCCGGCAGGGACACCCGTGCCGCCCGGAACCGCTGCTCCCACGCCGGGACGGCGCTCTTCTCCTCGCTCATCCGACCATCCAACCCGATGGGTGGGACGAAGCGGAACGGGCGGGTGGGTTTCGGACCGTCCGTCCGTTCCGCGTCGGTTCCGCGTCCGTCCCGTGCCGGTTCCGCGCCGGTTCCGCGCCGGTCCCGCGCCGGTTCCGCGTCGATCCCGCGCCGGGTTCCGTGCCGTCTCGGAGTCCGGGCGACACGGAACCGGCACCCGCCGCGGCCGCTCAGGCGCCCGGGACGCGGTCCAGGAAGCCGAACACCGACGCGATCCGCCCGTCCGGGCCGGCCGCCAGGACGTCGAAGCCGATCACGATCGGCTCGGCGCCGGCCGGGCCGAGGTTCCAGGTGAACCGGGCGATGTCGTGGTGCGCGTCCACCGGGCCGAGGGTGAACTCCAGTCCGGGGAACTGCGCCTGGGCGGCGCCGATCAGCGCGTCGATCGCCTCCCGGCCGGTCACCGCGGCCAGCGGGTCGGTGTAGCGGCCGTCCTCGGCCCACACCTCGTCGATCAGCTTGCGGCGGGCGGCCGGGTCGGTCTCGTTCCAGACCGCGAGGTAGCGCTCGGCGAGCTGCTGGAGGGCGGCGGTGGTGATCTCGGTCATCGTCTTCGTCCTTGTCCCGGTGGGGTGTTGGCGGGTCGTTCCCGCTGCTCACAAAGGTAGGGAGGGGCCGGCGCGGGCGAATCCGTCACGTATGGGTAAGGGGGTGCGTACGTTCGCCGGTCACCGTCCACCGGGGGTGGGTAGGGTCGGACCCATGCTGTACGGGAGGGAACGCGAGCAGGCCGTCGTGGACGGGCTGTTGGACGGGGCGAGGGACGGCCGCAGCGGGGTGCTGCTGCTGGCCGGGGAGGCCGGGATCGGCAAGACCGCCCTGCTGGACCACGCGGTCGCGGAGGCCGGGGAGGAATTCCGGGTGATCCGGGCGGCCGGCATCGAGTACGAGGCCGAACTGCCCTTCGCCGGACTGAGTCTGCTGCTCGCGCCCGGCCTCGACCGGCTGTCCGCGCTGCCCGGGCCGCAACGACTGGCGCTGGAGGCGGTGTTCGGCCTCGCCGCGCCGCCCGGTTCCACCAGCCGCCTGCTCACCGGGCTCGCCACGCTCGGACTGCTCGCCGAACTCGCCTGCGACCAGCCGCTGTTGTGCATCGTCGACGACGTCCAGTGGCTGGACCGCGCCTCGTGGGACGCCCTGCTGCTCGCCGCCCGCCGCCTCCAGGCCGAAGGGGTCGTCCTCCTGCTCGCCGCCCGCACCGACGGCACCGAACCGGTCGCACAACTGGGCCTTCCCGAAGTGCACTTGGCGCCCCTCGCCGAGGCCGACGCCGCCCGGCTGCTCGCCCGCCGCGCCGGCCCCGACCTGCCCGCCCCCGTCCGCCGCCGGCTGCTCGCCGAGGCGGCCGGAAACCCGCTCGCCCTCACCGAACTCCCCGTCACCGGCCCGGAAACGGCCTCCCCCGGCAGTCTGCCGCTCACCAGCCGGCTCCTCATCGCCTTCCACGGCCAGGTCACCGGGCTGCCCGCCGACACCCAGACGCTGCTCCTCGTCGCGGCCGTCGAGGAGAACGGCGAACTCGACGTCGTCCTGCCCGCCGCCGAGACGCTCGGCGTCGGCGCCGAACACCTCGCCCCCGCCGAGGAGTCGGGACTGGTGGCGATCGCCCCCGACCGCAGGCTCACGTTCCGTCACCCGCTCCTGCGTGCCGCCGTCCTCCAGCGCGCGCCGCACCTCCAGCGCCTGGCCGCCCACCGGGCCATCGGCGCGGCCCTGCCCGACGGCGACCGCCGCACCTGGCACCTCGCCCTCGCCGCCACCACCCCCGACGCCGACCTCGCCGACGCGCTCGAACACACCGCCGTCCGCGCCGAATCCCGCGGCGCCCACGGCGGCGCCGCCGCGGCCTACGAGCGCGCCGCCCGGCTCACCCCCGACCGCGACGCCGCCACCCGCCGCCTCGTCCTCGCCGCCGAAGCCGCCACCGAGGAGGGCAGGCTGGCGCACGCCGAGGCGCTCGCCGACCAGGCCGCCGCCCGTACGGACAGCGTCCTCGCGCACGCGATGCTCGACCACGTCCGGGCCACCGCGCACTTCTGGCGCGGCTCCTACCCGACGGCCTACCGCCTGCTGCTCGACGCCGCCGGCACCGCCGTCGAACCGCCGCACGCCGCCCGGATGCTGTTCCAGGCCTTCCACGCCGCCTGGTACGCGGGCGAGGAACCGGTGGCCGCCGTCCTCGACCGCCTCGCAGCCCTCCCGCTCGCCGACGGCGACCCGCTCACCCCGCTCGCCCGCCACCTGTCGGCCGCCGTCCTCCCGGCCCTCGGCCGGCCCGCGCCGCCACTGCCCACCGCCCGCGCCACCGCCGACGCCGCCCGCGCGGCCGGCGCCGACACCCCGGCCGACCTCGTCCAGCTGTGCGGCGCCACCCTCGTCCTCGGCCGGGACGACGAGACCGCCGAACTCGCCGGCGAACTCGTCGCCGAGGCCCGCGCCAAGGGCGCCGTCGGCGTGCTGCCCACCCTGGGGTTCTTCCTCGCCGAGGCCGAGCTCTTCCACGGCCGCCACCGCGACGCCGAGGTCACCGCGACCGAGGCCCTCGGCCTCGCCCGCGACACCGGCCAGCACCAGTGGGTCAGCCAACTCACCGCCCTGCTCGCCTATCTGGCCGCCCTCGCCGGCACCACCGACACCTGCACCGGCCTCGCCGCCGAAGCCCTCGCCACCACCGGGCCGCAGACCGCCGCCCCCGCCTCCGGCGAACCCTGGGCCCACTGGGCGCTCGCCCTCCACGACCTCGGCCACGGCCGGGCCGGCGACGCCGCCGACCGCCTGCACACCCTCGCCACCGGCCGCTACCGGCACCACGTCAGCGCCACCCGCGCCGTCCCCGACCTCGTCGAGGCCGCCGTCCGCCTCGGCACGCCCGACCGCGCCGCCGAGCCGTACGAACGCTTCGCCCGCTGGAGCGCCGCCGCCGGCCGCCCCTGGACCGAGGCCCTGCGCCTGCGCTGCCAGGCCCTCCTCGGCCCCGATGAGCTCGCCGAATCCGCCTACCGCGCCGCCCTCTCCCGGCACGAGGGCACCCACCGCCCCTTCGAACAGGCCCGCACCGCCCTCCTCTACGGCGAGTGGCTCCGCCGTGCCCGCCGCCGCACCGACGCCCGCCCCCACCTGCGGGCCGCCCTCGAAACCTTCGAACGCCTCGCCGCCCACCCCTGGGCCGCCCGCGCCCGCACCGAACTCACCGCCACCGGCACCACCGCCCCCGTCGCGCCGGCCACCGACTCCCCACTCGCGGCCCTCACCCCGCAGGAACTCCAGATCGCCCGCCTCGCCGCCCAGGGCCTCACCAACCGCGACATCGCCGCCCAGCTCTTCCTGAGCCCCCGCACCGTCGGGCACCACCTCTACAAGGCCTACCCCAAACTGGGCATTACCTCCCGAACCGCCCTGGCCGACCTGCTCTGACCCACCGTCGGACGCCCGTTGGACCACGCCGCCGCGCTCAGAGGGGAATCCCGATGGAACGCGCGGACGAGCAGGGTGGATACTGCTCTGCGCGCCGGTCGATGATCACTTCCGCGCGGTCCCGGGCCGGGACGCGTCGGCGCTGTTCCGCGTCACTCGAAATTCCTGGAACGTTCTGGGGGATGGACATGTCCATAAGACGTCACATCGGCATCGCCGCAGCTCTGGTGAGCTCCGCGATCGCCGGATCCACGCTGTCGGCGGGCGCCGCGAACGCGGACGCGACCACGCTCTACGTGAACAACGGCCCGTCCGCGCACTGCTCGGACGCCGGGACGGGCACGCAGGCCCAGCCGTACTGCACCGTGCAGGCCGCCGCCGACGCCGCCCAGCCCGGCCAGACCGTCCAGATCGCCGAGGGCACCGGCAACTACGCCGAGCAGGTCACCGTCACCCACTCGGGCACCCCCGGGCACCCGATCACCTTCCAGGGCCTGCCGGACACCGACAAGCTCCCCACCGCCCAGATCGGCGGCACCGGGGCGCACGGCTTCTCGCTCTCCAAGGTCCACGACGTGACCATCCAGGGCCTGGTGTTCGCGACCGGCCAGGAGGCCGTGCTGGTCGCCGACTCGGACCGGATCGTCATCGACGGGAACATGCTGGTCGCCGCCGGGCAGCAGTCCGCGCCGGGCATCCGCCTCACCGGTGCCACCACCGCGAGCACCGTCAGCCGCAACCGGATCGGCGGCAGTGGCACCGCGGGCATCGTCGTCGACCCGAAGGTCTCCGGCGCCGTCGTCACGACCAACGTCCTGACCGCCAACAACGGCGGCGGAATCCTCGTCACCGACGCCCCCGGCACCGTCGTGACCAGCAACTCCGTCGCGGAGAACTGCGGCACCGGCATCTCGCTGGCCGGCGCGTCGAGCGGTGCGGTGATCGAGAACAACATCGTCACCGCCACCAACCCGAGCACCAGCAGGTGCCCCCAGAGCAGCCCGACCGAACTCGCCGTCTCCGCCGGCTCGGTCACCGGCACCAAGGCCGACTACAACGTCGTCCACCCGGGCCCCAGCAGCACCAGCTACTCCTGGAACGGCACGGCCTACGCCTCGCCCGCGGCCTTCACCGCGGCGACCGCCCAGGGCGCGCACGACCTCGCCACCGACCCGGGCTTCAGGCTCTCCGGTTCGGCCAACGAGGACCTCACCCCGCTGCGCGACGGCGCCGCCATGGACTCCGCCGACGCCGACGCGCCCGGCGAGCTGACCACCGACCTCTTCGGCAACCAGCGGGTCGACGACCCGCTGGTCGACAACACCGGCACCGGCACGGCGACGTACTACGACCGCGGCGCCATCGAGTACCAGAACCCGTTCGCGGTGGGCGTGCGCCCGGACTGGCAGACGCAGGTCCCGGCCGGACACCCGCTGGACGCGGCCGTCTACGGCACCATCTGGTCGCCGTGGTCCCGGGCCACCGCGACGCTCGACCTCGGCGACGGCAGCGGCCCCCAGCCCTACACCGGCGGCTCGCTGACGCACACCTACCCCGGCCCCGGCACCTACCACGCCGTGCTCACCGCGACCGACGGGCTCGGCAGCACCAAGACCGCCACCACCGACATCACCGTCGCCCAGGTGGGCCCGCTGTCCTCGCCGACCATCTCGGCGGTCCAGAACAGCGCCAACGGCGTGACGCAGGTCGAGCTCTACGCCGGCGTGACCAGCCCGTGGCCGCTGGCCGGCACGACGGTCGACTTCGGTGACGGCACCAGCACGGTCGTGAAGGGCCGGACCGCCGACGTTCCGCACACCTACCCCCACCTCGGTACCTACACCGTCACCGCCACCTTCCTCGACGACCACGGGCGTTCGCTGACGTACTCGCAGCAGGTCCGGATCGACGGCTGGGTCCGCAGCGGCACCCCGGTGACGGGCCGTTGGGACGGCGGCGCGAGCACCCACGTCGGCGTGTTCTACAACGGCTCGTGGTCGCTGGCCACCACCAACGACAACAGCGGCCCGGTCACCCAGGCGAACTTCGGCCAGAGCGGCGATGTCCCCGTGACCGGTTCCTGGGACGGCCGCCACGACCAGCTCGGCATCTACCGCAACGGCGTCTTCGCGCTGCGCCACGACGACGCGAGCGTGACCGCGGTGAACTTCGGCGCGCCGGGCGACATCCCGGTGCCCGCGCTCTGGGACGGCAACGGCCACGCCCAGCTGGCCATCTACCGGCCCAGCACCAACACCTTCGCCGTCCGCCACGACGACGGCAGCGTCACCACGGCGACCTTCGGCGCCACGGGCGACCTCCCGGTCGTCGGCGACTGGGACGGCGTCGGCCACGCCCAGCTCGGCATCCTCCGCTGGAACCAGCCGGTCAGCACCAACACGTTCGCCCTGCGCCACGACGACGGCAGCATCTCCACCGCCACCTACGGCTCCCCGGGCGACTTCCCGGTCGTCGGCGACTGGCTGGGCCGCGGCCGTACCACCTTCGGCATCTACCGCCCGGCCGGCGCGGTCTTCGCCCTCGACAACGCCTACGCGGGCGCTGCCGACTCCGTGTTCGCCATCACCTCGGTCGCCCCGCCCGGGATGCAGTAACCCGCACCACACCCCGAACCCACCGCAGGCCCGGTGCCCCACCCCAGGGGCGCCGGGCCTTGCACTGGCGGCCAGTGCCGGACGGCCCGCTGTTCCTTGCAGATCCTTCCAGGGCCTACCCCTGATGGGTGAGGGAACGTCAAGTGGCCTGGATAAAGGGGTGATCCTCGTTCGGCCGTGGTGGGGGCGTGTCTCGCCGACTCTTCGCCAGTGTGACGTATACATCGCTTGTTCCCAGTTCTTCACAGCTCACGGTTCTGCCGATCCCAGATCATCGCGGCTCGCTGTCGGGGCGCGGGGCCGTGGCGCCGGTTGCGAGGAGAGAGCGATGCGTCTGGCCGGTATGAGCTCGCCCGCGCAAGGATCGTTCGCCGGCGCGATGACCAACCCGCTGTACACCAGCCCCTTGGCCGGATCGCTCTTCGGAACGACCGTCAGCGGGACATGGTTGCCATCGTCGTGCGCGGGCTTCCCAGGCGCGGCCGCGCCTCGGGTGGCCGCTCCCGCCGCCTTGGTGGCGGCCGCCGGGTGGGACTCGAGCGAGCCGCTCGCCACACCGATCCCGACGACGACGGCTCCCGCCGCGACCGCTGCCACCATCAGGGCAAACGGACGCCGCTGCCGCTGCCGCTGCCGACGCCGGTGCCGGTGGGCCGTTTGGTTCTGATCCACGATCACTCTCCTCGTCGGCAGATGAGGGACAGGGGGCTGCCGACGTTCAGGGGACCAAGGAGAGTGATCCGAATAACGGAAAACCTCATCGAGCTGATCGGCACACGCTGCCCCGCTTCCGAGACCGTGTGCGGGACCATCGGACGGCCTGTCCGGTGCTCCCGCTGATTCGGCCTTGCAGCCGCTGGCACTGCGCCCCACCCCACCCCGCGACGAGATCGAGCAGCGCATCCGCGGCCTGATGGTCGGCCTCGGCATCAAGGCAGCGGTGCGCGTACGCAGGTGTCGTCGAGCGCTCCGTCTACGTCCACCCCGACGCGCGCGGCCGATTCGGCGCCGCGCTCCTGGACTCGCCGGTCCCCTCCACCGAGGCCGTCGGCACCTTCCCCGAGAACACCGCCCGCCTCGCCGTCCACGCCCGCTCCGGGTTCCGCGTCATCGGCACCCGCGAACGCATCGGCAACCACCACGGCATCTGGCGTGCCGGCACCCTCGTTGAACACCGTAGCCCTGCCGTGTCCTGAATCACTCGGGCGGCGCTGGCAGAGCCACCCGCCCTGCCGACGCTTCCTCAGCGAGCGTTGCCGGCGGTCGGGGAGGGTCGGAGCGGCTGCTGTACTTTCGTGCTGTACACAACGCCAGAGGCCCTATCGGATCTCTCCGATAGGGCCTCTGACCTGGGTCGGGGTGGCGGGATTTGAACCCACGGCCTCTTCGTCCCGAATGAGGTCCGACTGTCTCGTCGACCAGCGCGAGTCGAAGAACACGCAGATAAGACCGTTGGGCAGCGTTGGTTTCCATCGCGCCTTCGTGGACCAGGATTCAAGATCTACTCCCAGCGCACTCCCCACTCTTGCCAGGCCCGCGCCGAGCTACCTGCTTCCAGAGTCGGTATAGACCTGCTGGTGCAGGAAGCACTCACCATCGGCAACGTATGCCGGCGTCACTACGAAGGCGATGTCGCCAGACGGGTCGCAGCTTGACCAGACCTTCTGCCGGTCGTCATTTACGGGGAACTCTGGATCGAACCCGTAGTCCCAGACGAATTCCACCCCGAGATTCCTAGCGGTATCAAGGATCTGCTTGGCGCGAAGTGCAGCATTTCCGGCAGAAAGCCAAATGTCGTCTCCTTTCCGACACTGAAGGATCCGTCGCGCGCGTCGAAGGTCAACCCCAGACGGAGCCAGGTAACAAAGGAAGAGCCGGTTGATCAGTTGAGCAATCCTCTTCCTCCGGCGAGTCCCGTCATTGATGTTTGCAGATGCCACGAGAGCCAGTGGTTGAAGCTTCTGATTGATAAACTGCTCAAGTTCTCCAGCAGTTCGACGATGGAGTTCATCTGAACTGCCAGTCAGGTCTGTTCGGCTGCGCGTCCACTCAGCCAATACGGCATGGAGCTTTTCTTCCAAACCCCGGATTTGATCCTGGACTTGTCTAACTTCATGAATTACCGCGTCAAGCTGGGAAGATGCGATCTCGGTCTTGTTCTCTTCCGATTGACCCACCCGGTCCTCCGTTTCGGCGAAAACTTCCTATGCCGGCATGAAGTCGAGATCGACTGTGGTTGACTTGCCGGTCTTTGCTACCGTAGCCGTAACTCTGATTTGAACCTCGCCGAACAACATCTGCAGATCTACTGATCGCTCGTCGAGGGGAAGGCTCATCACCTCAGACAGGTCGATTTCTACCTCACCCACTTTGCGGCAACCTTCATCGGTGACGTATCGAGGATAGACAGCATTGGTAATAAAGAGGTCGAACCGAAGACTTTCCTGATCAGGGCGCAACGGCAGGAAGGAATGCTCTATTGCCTCGTCGACCCGAATGCTCTGGCCAGCATGAACGAACCTACTGAAGCGGGATTTGCACAGCACCCTGCCATCATGAGAAATGAACTTTGACCCCACAGGGTCTCGGCCGGGCTCAAACGGAAGAGCCGAGTCGCAGCCATACGTGTATTTTGTCCGACGAGACTTAGTTTGCGGGTCGTAGAGGTAGTGAACGGCGCCGCGGAGAACCGCGACTTCGGGCTCCGGGGGCACAAGAAGGTCTGCCCGTCCGGCCAGGTGCCCTTCAAACCTCTTTTGAAGATACGGAGAGTTTCCAAAGCCCCCGACAAGGATCACCAGTTCTCGCCCGGGGGCATTCCTCCGCTGAAGCTTCATCTCTGCCAGCTGCTTATCAACAAGGGAAAGAATTTCGGGAACTACGACCTCGAATACTGCCCTCGCCTCCGATGCCTTGACAACGATGAAGTCGATCACACCATCCTGCTGCTCCCGGAGCGATTTGCGCGATTCGTCGTCGAGCAGGCGATCAATAGCGGCCGGCAGCGGAAGGTAGATGTCGTCGTCGCTGTTCCCGTCAAATACCGCTTTTGCTTTCTCCCACGAGTCCATGAGTTCGAGCAGAGACGCGGGAGCGGCAGAGTTGATCTGGTCTATGGCGGCATAAGACCCGAAGCGTTGCGTTAGGACCATCTCCAGAAAAGCCTGATTTACATATTCCGAGCCATATTTTCCGCCATATTCTCGCCCAATTTCTACCAGCTTATTCGTGTTGTCTGTGCGGTAGGCGGTCAGGTCCACCGTCCCACCGCCGCAATCCGCCACGAGAAACCTTGAGCCACGTGACAGCAGGCTTGCCCGTCCACCGCTAGCATGTGCAGTTCGCACGGTCGATACACGCGCGTGGTACGCAGCAGCTTCGGGCTCTAGAACGAGTTGCATCCTGCGTGGGTCCTCCGGGAGACCGGCAGCAACGGCAGCTTCCTTCATCAGTTGTTTCTGATAGTCGTCCCAGATAGCCGGAACTGTGAGACACCATCGGATTTCGTCAGCAGAGAACCCACTCTTTTGCACTTCCTCGATGGCCAGCGACGAGATACTCTTGAGAATTAGCGTGGCAAGTGCCCGAGACTCCTCGGGCTTAAGAGTTCCCCCGGAGATCTCGCCAGTGCTTCTTTCGGGGTCTGGAGCCAGCGACATCTTAAAGCTGCTGACATATCGACATTCCTCAGGCTTGCCTTGCGCCGAAAGCATTGCCCATCGCCGACGGGCCTCATAGCCCCATGCAATAATTGCTTCATTTTCGTCAAGCAGCAATGCTGAAAGATTCTTGGGGTACGGAGAGGGGTGGTCCTTCCAACGTGTTCGGACCCAGATCTGCCGGCGTTTCGGATCCTTGTGGAGGTCATCAATAGTCGTCCACGCAAAACCCGTGCCATGTGTACCAAAATCAACGGCGACGATTACCCGCTGCTTCTTCAACTGCTCCCCCAACCGAAACTACGACGGACGGCGTCACGTGCCAATGGCTCAAGAATTGATTGCGCCCTGAGCATGTTTTCATTGGAGGCGACGGAATCCAGCACTGCTATCAGCTCGCGCAGAGCCTCGGTAGAAACCGAAGATTCGCGTACTCTGATGGCGGACTCTGCTTCAAATAGGGCCTGCTCTGCGAATTCAGAGGCGCGATCCAATAGTCCGGCCTCCCGGTAGATCTGTGCTTGACCCACTCGCGCCGCCAAGGTATCGATTCGCTGGCGCTCCAGCGCTACCTCGTATGAGGCGGCAAGTCCTGCGGCAATAGCCCGTTGTTCTGGCCCCATGCTGTCGGGTATGAGCGTATGCAGCCGCGGTCGCCTGCCATATTTTACGAGATGGAACCACTCGGCAATAAGTCCAGCAATAATTGCCGTGGACCCGCCGAGCTCATCCTCGAAAGCTAGTAGACGAGCAGCTCGCCCCTCAGGCGGATCCGCTTGAGGCAGAGACAAGGGCGGAAAGTTCATCTGAACTGAGCGAAGCTCCGGCGAGTCGACGATGTTCCAGGCGTGCAATGAATACCATGCGCGCTGATTAGACTGGACCTCGCCGTGAACCAGTACCACAGGAAGATCGCGCAGAGCCCTTTGGATGATCAGAATGTCCAGATCTGTGTTTCGAAGGGGTCGCTTAAGGAAGCCATCCAAGGGGACTAGATCGTTAGACCAAGATTCGCGCAGCCAGGATCGCCTAATGGAGACGCGAAACGAGTGCGGGGCTGAATCATTCTCTTGCCCACTTAGATCGTCGCGCACAAATGGGGCGATTAGCAGGGCGGGCACTTTGCCGCCCTCGGTAGCCGCGTGGACCAGCCCGTAGAATTCGTCGGCCGTAAAGGCGAAGGGGGCTTCGCCGAGCTCTCGGTCTATCCGGCCTTGAATCTGCTTTACATCAAGGCCAATTTGTGCGAGTCTCCAGTCTCTTTGCGCTTCGTACTCGGCTGACACCCCTAGCTCGCGAAGCTTGTCGCCTGCAGCTCGCTCGTCTCTCTCTAGAGCCCTATCATGGGCGCTTTCGGACTCCTGATCGCGCAGGGTGTGCAGCAACTCCTGTTGGGCGCTGAAACTCCCGTCCTGCTTCATCTTGTAAAGCGTTAGAAGGTTCCCACTCAGGCCGGAAAGGCTGCTAAATAGCCCTGGGGAAATCAACTGAGGAACCTCCGTGCAGCGCTTGTAGGCGGTATCCGCATGCTAGAGCTTTTCTTCTGCCCGCGGCGGTGTTTGGTCAAACCGTGAAGGAGATCATGTGAATTTTAACCTATATGTCCAGATTTGATCAAGGTGAGCCCGGGTGCCTGTGGTGGTGCAATGGCGCCTCTGGTAGCCGCCGATCGGAGACCAGGCTTCCCGTTCGAATGTCGAACGTTTGCCTGTAGGTGGTTAACAAGTCTTGCTAAGGCTGGGTGCCGTGCGCGGAACCTCGCGGGGGCGGCAACAACAGGTCACGCTCCGGGTGGCTCTCGCCGGTGACGTTGCCCTGGACGCCGAGGTCCTGGCGGGCAGCATCGTGGAACTCGTTGATGGCGCCGAAGACGGCGCGGTTGCGAGTGCGCCACTCGTCAAGTGTGCCGTGGACCTTACCGCCGGCCTGCCAGTCGACCTGAATGGCCACGGCGTTGAGTTGGTGGGCTGCCTCTACGACATCGTCTCCGCCGAGGAGCATGATGCGTTCGAAGGCGCGGCCCCGCTGCCAACTGGCCTCGGCTAATTCGACGGTGAGCTCGTGCTCGCTCTTGTTGCTTGTGTGGATGCCTTCCTTGTGCTCGTAGAGCTGTACGGCGAGGTAGACGCACGACCTGATCTTGTCGATATAGCCCTCGTACGCGTTGAGCTTCTTCTCGTCCCACCGGGTCAGCAGCTCGTGTTGTTTCCGGTGCCGCTCCATCGCGTGGTTGGTGAGGTGCGTCGTCAGCGCACCCACGAGGACGGCTGCGATCGTCACAAGCTGCTCGGCCGCGGCCAAGTCGCCCCCCAAGACATGAAGTTCTCTTGATGTCTTGGGGATTCTAGGAGTTGGACGGGATGCGCCGCCCTACGAACGGCTGACTTGGCGCATGTCTGTCGGCTCACGCTGTGGGCATCCAGGCTGAAACATTGGGGGACTGAGTCAGCTGGCGTTGGAGCATCCGGGACGGGCGCGTGACACTGTGACAGCTGTGACGGCCGCGCCCGATGTTTCAGCCGGACCTCGGACGGAGGCGAATCCCGCTGCGTGCGGAGGTCCGGGGTTGCTCAGGGGCTGATCGGTACCTCGTAGACCAGCTCGCAGAGGGTTGCGGGAAGCACGATGTCGGCTGTCTCGACTGCGCGGCCGTCGTCGGCGACGTACGTGCGCCGGATGTTCGTGACGAGCGAGCCGCGTTGCACGCCGAGGAGTGAGGCTTCCTCGTCGGTTACGTGTCGCGGCTCGGGCTGCTCGGTGAAGTGGCTGACCGTGATGCCGATCTCCGCCATGCGGCTCACGACGCCGCGGCCGGCCAGTGGTCCGCCCTCCGGCAGGACGACGATCGTTCCCGCGGTGAGGTCGTAGGGCTCCCAACTGGTGGACAGCTGGATCGGCTTGCCGTCAGCGAAGTACTCGTAGGACGTGCGGACGCAGAGGTCGCCTTCGCCGATGCCGAGGCGGGCCGCGATGTCCGCCGGCGCTGGAACCTTGGCGTCGGTGCGGCTCTCCCAGGTTCCCCGTCGACCGAGGCTGGTCATGTCGGCCTGGAAGGGCGAGCCTCCGCGGTCCTCGCGTGCCCGGGAGCGGACCAGTCGCAGTCGCTGGCGCGGTTCGGCGACGAAGGTGCCCGAGCCCGCACGGCCTTCCAAAGCGCCCTGGAGGATGAGCAGTTCCTGCGCGCGACGCACGACGTTGTCACCTACGCCGAACTCGCGTGCGAGCTGAGCGCGCGAGGGCAGACGGTCGCCCGGTGACCATTCCCCGCTGGCGATGCGCTCTTGCAGGGCGTCTGCGATGCGCAGGTACGGAGGTTGCTCACGCATATGGAAAATCTAGTCCACTAGGTCTAATCTAGTTAACTAGCTTCGCTCTAGGTGGCCAAGAAGCTACGGAGGGGTGTCCTGTGTCCTCGTGCGATCAGGCACGTGCTGACGGCATCGCTGCCGGTCTCTTGGCCCTCGGGCTCGATCCGCAGATGAAGGATCACGGCAATCACGCCTGCATAGAGATGGAGGTGCCGGACTCGACAACGGCCGAGTCGTGGGGAGTTCTTCTGGCGCTGCTGGAGACGGCCGACCAGTTCGGACTTGTCAGCAGCGCCAGCCGTGGCCTGATCGCATGGGCCGCCGTCCGCATGGATGCGCCCGCGACGGACGATGCAGTCGCCGTCGCGGGGCAGTGCCGTCAGCTGTATGGGAGCTGATCAGCGTGTTCGACCTTATCTGTCCCGCCCTGCCGCAGTACTGCAGTTCCACCGATGACAGCCGGAGGTGGTGAGCGCGCCATGGCTGTCCGATACGTACGCGTGGCCGAGGACCTCCGGCGCCGGATCGGCTCCGGGGTACTCGCGGCCGGCAGCAAGCTGCCCTCGGAGAGTGAGCTTGCCGCGACCTACGAAGTCGGCTTGCCGACCCTCCGTCGGGCTCTGGACGAGCTCCAGTCCGAGGGGTTGATCGAGAAGTTCCACGGCAACGGGAACTTCGTTCGCCGCCCGGTCCAGCCGATCACTTACGCCGGCGGGCGCCACTCGCAGGACCCGTCAGCGGCCTACTCGCCTGCGCTGCGGATCGAGGTCACCGAGACCGAGGTGAAGGCGGAGGGCGAACTCCAGTCGTTGCTCAGGGTCCGCGCCAAGACGCCGGTGGTCGAGCGCGTCTACCTCAGCGAGCACGCCGGTCGCCCGTGCAGTCTGGCGCGGGTCTACGTGCCGCGTGCGCTGGACGCTCCCCTCCCGGAAGCTCCGTGGTCGCCCTGGGGCGACGACGTCCGCGCGCATCTGCTCGCGCGCGGCATCCCGTGCGTGGCGACTGCCGAGCGCGTCACTGCGCGCTTTCCGAGCGCCGAAGAGGCCGATGCGCTTCGCATCGTTGCCCGGATTCCCGTCCTGGCGATCGAGCGTACGTCGACTGATAGCGCCGGTCGCGTGGTGATGGGCGTGTTGTTGGTGCTCCCCAGCGACCGAGCCGAGGCGGTCTTCTCGACCGGCGGGCCAGAGCTGACGGGAGTCGGGAAGTGACGAGGCTCATCGGAACGTCTCAGGCTTGGCTGTCTCGTCATCAGAAGTCGGTTGGCGCCGCCCGGAGCCTGCTCCGGGAGTTTCTGGCCGATGTCGATGACGGCCACCGGTTCCTGGGCACCGGAGAGTTGGTCCTGTCCGAGCTGGTCAACAATGCCGTGCAACACGCTCGGGTGCCGGGTCGTTTGATCTTCGTCCGATTCGACATGGAGCCCGGGCTGCTGTGCATCGAGGTTCACGACGCCAGTCGGCAGATCCCGAAGATGCGCACGGCGGGCAGTGAGGACGAGTCCGGCCGCGGTCTGCGGTTGGTTGACCAACTCGCGAAGGAGTGGGGCGTGCTTCCCCGTGAGGGTGTGGGCAAGTCGGTCTGGGCGTTGGTTGCCCCGGCGGATGGGGGTGCGTCGTGAGCACTGATCAGACCGTGCAGCATCAGCGAGAGGCCGAGGAGGACACGCCGGTGTTGAGCATGAACGACGGAGAGATCAAGGCCTTCGGCCCGGTCATGGCCTCGATCGACGGCATCATGCCCGAGGCGAAGTTCGACCGGCTCCCCGACGCGCTTGCGGCGCTGCTCGGAGAGGTCAAGCAGCTGACGGTGTGGGCATGGCACCGGGACTTCATTGAGTGCGGCCTCGGTCGCCCGGGTGCGGCGGAGTTCATCGCGGGTCAGGTGTGGGGCACGGGTAGCTGGGCGCTGGCGCTCTACGTCGGCGACCTGTCGGAGCCTGCGGAGCCCCACATGATCAGGATCCGTCCGGCCCATACGGGCGGCACCGAGATGAAGACGCAGGCTTCTGTTCAGCCCAGCGCACTCGGCTGACGGACTTCGAACAGGGAGGGGAAGTGCAGCCGCTCCGGGCCGATCGTGCCCGGAGGCCGGCCAGGCCACCCCATCCCTGAGGCGCTGACTACGGCTGAGCCCGGACATCTCCAGGACGGAGAGGTGTCCGGGCTCTTGCCGCTCCGGTCGCGGGACGAAACGCTCAGGCCCCGGTGGGGTACTGCCACGCCAGCCCCGCGAGCAGCTCCGCCCTGGCCTCGATGACCGCCATCCGGGCCTCGCGCTCCGCGCTTTCGACGTGGGCGGCCTGGCTGGTCACCTGGCCGGGCCACTTGCGGTAGTGCAGGCCGACCTCCGCCGCGAACCAGCCGCGGCTCACCGCGCTGAGCGCGAGGAGGAGTCCGGTGTCCTCGGAGGCAGGGAGGGCCATCCAGCCGCCGAGGGCCATCAGCAGGTCGCGGCGCATGCAGAGCGTCGCTGGGTGGACCTGGGCGCGGTAGTTGTGGGCCTTCCAGTGATCCAGGACGGCACCGCGCTCGATGGGGCCGGCGGGCGGGTCCTGGTCGAAGCCGACGAACGAGCCGTCTGGGAGCAGATCAAGGACGCGGGAGGTCGTCCAGCCGATCTCGGGGTTCGAGGTGAGCGCGGCGATGTCGCGAGCGAGGGCGCCGGGGGCCAGCATGTCGTCGGCGTCCAGCACCTTCACGTACTCGCCCTCGGCCCGCGCCAGCGCCATGGTCCGGGCCATGCCCGCACCGCCCGGTCGGCCCTGACGGAAGCTGATCCGGACGTCGTCGGGGACGTAGGGGGCGACTTGGTCGCTCTTGCCGTCCTCCTGGATCAACCAGAGCCAGTCCCAGTCCTCCGGCAGTTCCTGCTCGCAGAGTGACTTGTAGGCGTCCGCCAGGAACGGCGCGGCCGGCGGGTGGACGGCGGTGACGATGATGATGCGCCGCTGCACGGCCCTCACCACCTTTCCAGTTGAGTGGTGAAGGTCAGCTCCGTGCGGTCGCCCGGGAGGGTGACGTCAGCGATGTCCACGACGCGCCCCTTGACGTCGATGGACGTCTTGCGCAGGACCAGGACGGCGGTGCCGGGCGGCAACTCCAGTTCCTCGGTCTCCTCGGCCGTCGGGGGCCGGGCGGTGACGCGCTCGACGACCCGGTCGACCTCGATGTCGACCGTGTGGAGCTGGTTCTGCGTTCCGCCGGGCCAGGGCTCCTTCGTGGAGTCCAGAAGGTCGGGGTTGCCCGCGATCATGTCGTGGACCAGGTACGAACGGGTGAGGTTGAAGGGGGCCGTTTCCGTGCGGTAGCGCGTACGGAAGGTGCGCTCCAGCAGCGTCGTTCCTTCCGACACTCCGAAGGCGTCGGCCCACTCGGCATCCGCAGTGATCCGCCGATACTCGGCAGCGAAAACCAGGTCGTCCAGCTCCAGGCCGGTGTCGCGCTCCGTCGCACCAGTCTGCTGGCGCTCCGTCAGCGAGCCGCGCGCTCGGTCCTTCTCCCACTGGTGCCGGTCGTTGCTGCGCTGTACGAGCTTGCGGGCCTTGCGGACGAAGTTGCCGCGGCCGTGCTGCTTCTCGATCAGCCCTTCGGACTGCAGGAGGGCCAAGGCCTGGCGGATGGTCGGGAGGCTCTTGCTGTACCGCTCGACGAGGTTCGTCTCTGCCGGCAACCGGTCGCCGGGCTTCAGCTCGCCGGCCCGGATGAGCTGGCGCAGGTCGTCCGCGATGCGCTCGTACGCCTTCGCCATGGTGTTCACCGTCCTAGTCGGCTAGCGGACACCAGCATACGAGTCCTCAAGAGGACTTGACGAGTTGGGGTGGCGTAGCTCATAGTCATGGAACTCCTAAAGAGGACCTGAAGACATGATCTCTTGAGGAGTTGCGGGCGGCTGCGCACGGCTGGACCCGCTTCCGATCCCGAGGGGGGCCAAATGCAACTCGCAATCGGTGACGTCGTCCGCGACCGGAGTGACATGGCGCTGGGCACGGTGGCCGGCTCCGCCGAACAGGCGGACGGCAGCGTCGTGGTGATCCAGCTCTCCGGCGGGGAGCTGCGCCAGGTTCGGCGCTACGACCTGGAGCTGGTGGGCCGCCGACCCGAGTCGGAGCCGGACGGCGGGAGTGTGGCGTCGTGGGGCGTCCGTACGGTCGCGTTCGCCGTGGCGACGCTCGGCGGCGGAGCCGAGCTGGCCTCCGGGGGTGGCTGGCTGTTGGCCTTCCTGGTCGGCCTCGGGTCCTCCTCTGCCGTCATGGCGGCCTTCCAGGCCGTGCAGCGGATGGCCGCCCCTCGGCGCATCCACGTCTGAGTAATTCGTTGCCGGCGGCGGCGGTCGACGGATCAAGGAAGCCCGCTGCCCTGGCTCTCTCCATCCCTCCAGGAGTAGGAGAAGCATGCGCACTTCGTTACACGATCGACGGCCCGACAGGGCTGATGAGTTCGAGGGGCAGGCCGGTTCGCTGTCGGACGGCGAGCAACTCCCAGAGTTTCTCCGCGAGTTGTTCGTCGGCCGGGCGGGCGAGTCTGACACTGAGCGCGCTGTTCGCGTGGACGCTGCCCGGGGCATCCTGGCGGATCTCCGCGAGGACGCGCCTGAGCTGGTCGCGTACGTCGCGGAGCTGCTGCTGGACGCCGCCACGTTCGTGACCCGCTGCGCCGACTGCCGGTCTTTCCGGGCGGGGAGGGCCGCATGAGTCGGCCGACCGTCTACAGTCCGCGGGCCGCACGGCAGTTGGACGCGGTCGCCGTGGAGCTCGCGCGGGCACAGGCCGGGCGGGACCGCGCCGAGGCCGAGGCCTTGGCGCTGAGCGCGCGTATGGCCGCCGAGCGGGAGCGCCAGGAGGTGCTGGCCGAGTTGAGGGCGGTCGCGGAGGCCGAGCGCGAGCGGCGCAGGGCGCGGCGGCGTGCCGAGCGGGCACGAAGGTGGGCCGTCCGCCGGGAGGCCTTGGCCGGTCGTGCGGTGCTGCTGGTCACTCTGGCGGTGATCGCGCTGTTCGTGGTGGTGGCGCTGCCGGGGCAGATCAGCTTTCTCGCCCAGCGTTGGCCGCTGCCGATGGCGCTGGCCGGTGGGGGCGCATTGGAGTCCCTGACGTGGGTCTTCGCGCTGCAAGGCCGGGTGCGGGACGCGCGCGGCCTGTCCGCGGCAGTGCACCACGCAGGCATCTGGGTCGCCGCCCTGGTCGCCGCGGGCATCAATCTCACCCACGGCGCGCAGATGTGGGGGACCGGCTTCGCGGTCGTGGCCGCGTGCGGCTCGCTCGCCGCGCCGATCACCTGGCACATGTACCTGCACTCGCAGCGGCAGGACGTCAGCGACCCGCGCCAGGCACGGCGCGACCGCGAGCGGAGGCGCCATCACCGCAAGGTGGCGCAGACCGCGAGGTGGCTAGCCAGCGCTCTGCCTTCGGAGCTGACGCCGGAGGAGTTGTGGGCGCTGGCCTGGCGGGCGGTGCACGGCGCCGATCCGGGGGTCACCGCGGACCTGCTCGTCGCGCACGCCAAGGCGTCAGGGGCCGTGGCGAAGCATCTGCGCCCGGGGGACCGGGCCGGCGTGGAACTGCTCGCCCGGCCAGCCGCCAGCTGGCCCACGCTGGGGACGACCGATGTGCGGACTGCTGTGGAAGCCGGCTTCGCTGTTGCCCGTCCGGTCGCCGAACTCCTGCGGGCCGACGCCAGCGGCTCCGCACCGGCCGTGCCGCCGGCAGGGCGTACAACGCCGTACAGCCAGCTCAGGGGCCGTACAAGCGCACCACGTACGCCCCGTACAACCTCCGTACCGGCCGCGCCGGACGACGCCGGGATGGAGGCGAAGCGCCGTGCGGCACGGGCCTCGATCCGGCGCACCCTCGCCGACGGCCGCGTTCCTTCGCCGACCGAGATCGGGCGGACCCACGGCATGTCCCCCGAGTGGGGTGCCAAGCAGATCCGGACCGTGCGGACGGAACGTCGATCCGGCCCCGTCGACGCGACCAGCAAGTGACCGAGTCATACCCAAGCTGAATGGACTATGCGATGAGCCTCATCGTGACGTACGTGCACGCCACTCCCGAGCTCGCTGTCACCGGGAAGCGACAGGCCGACGGCTGCCCCGTTCTGACACTGGCGACCGCGACGAGTGAGGTCGACATCTTCGGCCCGAACCCGAGGTTCGACGGTCCCGCCGCGCACCTCGCGTTCGCGGAGTCGCTGGCCAGGGCGGCGAACACGTTCCTGGAGCTGGCTCGGGACTACGCCGCTGGGGCGCAGCCGTGGCAGCTGGACCGGCCGGGCGGAGTCGAGCCGGAGAACGTCCCGGACGTCGTCGCCGAAGCCGACACGGCGCGCTCGCTCTGAGACGCCGACGAACTCCCGGAACGCGCCCCGCCTGGCAGCACAGCGCGTTCCGGGTCCCCTTCGCCACCGATGTGAGGAAGGATCCACAGTGAACCATGACAACGAGGACGACGACGCGCGCGAGCTGTTCGCGCGCCTCGAAGCCGAGTTGAACGCCGACCGCACCGGCAGCCCGGCCGGCCTCGGCCAGGGCGAGCAGCACGGCGCCGGTCCGGCCCTGGCCGTCAGCCACGGCAACCCGGAGACGGACTCGGTGTACGAGAGCGCACCTGCCGCGCCGGTCGACAAGCCCGCGCCCGCCGGTCCGGGGTGGCTGGAGCGCGTCCAGGCGGAGAAGCGGCGCCCGGTGGTCCCGGCCTGGCTCCGGAGCAAGGCCGAGTTCCAGGCTGCAGCTCGCTGGACGGTGGGCCACTACGCCCACACGATCGCCTTCCACGCGGCCCGTCTGCCAGCCTACGCGGGCAAGCTCGCGGTGCGCTCGCCCCGCGGTGCGTCCCGCGCGATGCGGGAGTTCCGTCGGTGGACGCGCGACCTCGAAGGCGAGCCGGTCCGCGCGTACGCCGTTGCCACCGAGGACGCCGAGCTGTACCTGAAGCTGACCCGTCAACGCGACCGGCGGGTTGCCGCGCGGGGCTGGCTCACCGTCCTGTACATCCTGATCGCCGCTGCGTTCGTCCCGCTGCTGGTGCTGGGCACTCCCGGTTGGATCCAACTGGCACTCGTCGCCGCCATTGTGCTCGGCCTCGGCGCAGCAGGGGCACCGGCCGATCAGCCGCTGATCTCCCGCGCGGTGATCGCGGCGACGGTGCAGCGACTGACCTCCGAGATGGTTGAACGGGCGCTGTCCGTGCTGGCCATCAGCGGTATCACTCAGTACCTCTCCAAGGGTGGCCGCATGGAGTTCACGGCCCCGATCACCCGTGACGGGCCCGGTTGGCGCGCCGACGTCCAACTCCCGCCCGGAGTCACGGTCGGCGAGGTGATGGAGAAGCGCGACAAGCTGGCCTCCGGTCTGCGCCGGCCGCTGGGCTGCGTGTGGCCGGAGCCGATGGCGGGCGAGCACCCGGGCATGATGGCGCTCTGGGTCGGCGACCAGGACATGAACAAGACGCGCCAGCCGGAGTGGCCGCTGCTCAAGGCCGGGACCGTGGACCTGTTCAAGGCGGTGGGCTTCGCCACCGACCAGCGCGGGCGCTGGGTCGACGTCACCCTGATGTATGTCGCGGGCGTCATCGGCGCCATCCCGCGCATGGGCAAGACCTTCCTACTGCGCCTGCTCCTGCTGATCGCGGCCCTGGACCCGCGTGCCGAGCTGCACACCTACGACCTCAAAGGCACCGGCGATCTGGACCCGGTCGGGGAGAAGGTCTCGCACCGCCACCGGGCCGGCGAGGACGACGAGGACATCAAGTACGCCCTGGAGGACATGCGCGCGATCCGCGAGGAACTGCGCCGCCGCGCCAAGGTGATCCGCTCCCTTCCGCGAGACATCTGCCCGGAGTCCAAGGTCACCAGCGAGCTGGCCGACAAGAAGTCGCTGGGCCTGCACCCGATTATCATCGGCGTCGACGAGTGCCAGAAATGGTTTGAACACCAGCTCTACGGGCGTGAGTTGGAGGAGATCTGCACGGACCTCGTCAAGCGCGGTCCGGCGACCGGCATCGTTCTCCTGCTCGCCACGCAGCGCCCGGACGCCAAGTCGCTGCCGACCGGCATCAGCGCCAATGCCTCCGTCCGGCTGTGCCTCAAGGTCATGGGCCAGCTGGAGAACGACATGGTCCTGGGCACCAGCTCCTACCGCAACGGCATCCGGGCCACCACGTTCGCGTGGGCCGACAAGGGCATCGCCTACTTCGTCGGCGAAGGCGCGGACGCCCGGATCGTGCGGGCCGTCAACATCGACGCCCCCACGGCCGAAGCCATCGCCACCCGCGCCCGAGCAGTGCGAGAGCGGGCCGGCCTGCTCGCCGGATACGCCGCCGGCAAGGACAGCGAGTCGGCCGCCGGGCCGTCCTACGACCTGCTGGCGGACATCCTCGCCGTCGTCCCGGCCTCCGAGGCGAAGGTGTGGTCGGAGACCGTCGTCGCCCGGCTCGCGGAGCTCCGCTCGGAGGTCTACGCCGGGTGGGCGCCCGACCAGCTGACCGCCGCGCTCAAGCCGCACGGCATCAGCACCGGCCAGGTCTGGGGCACCGCCGAGGACGGCAAGGGCGCCAACCGGCGCGGAATCACCCGGGCTCACATCGTCGCCGCTGCTACGAAGCGTGATCAGAAGCGCGACGCGGCCTGACCGCCGTCGGCGCTAGGTCTAGCACCGGTACTCGCTAGACCTAGCGGCCCCGCTAGCACGCTCAAACCGCCCTGAACAGGGATCTATCGCCTAGCGCCCCGCATCTCGGGGTGCCCGTAAATACCAGGGAGGACGCATGTCCAGCGCCCTGCTGTCCGCTAGCCCCGTCCTGCTGCTCATCACGCTTGGTTACGCATTGCTCTGTGTGGCCAGCCCGTTCGGCGACTGCCGCAGGTGCCGCGGCTTCGGTTTCCACCTCAAGTACGACCGCCGCGGTCGACCCTCCCGCGGGAAGCACTGCCGTCGCTGCGACGGCATCGGCAAGCGCATCCGCGTCGGGCGCCACCTCTACAACCTCGCGCGCCGCCTTCGGGCCGGCGCCCGCTGACGTCCTCACGAAGGGAGTCCGGCCTTGGCCGTCACCGTCTCCACCGCACTGATCTTCTTCGCCATCACCGCGGTCCTTGTCTGGGCCAAGCGAGTCAGCATCCTCGCCGCCGCTGCGATCTGGCTGTCGGGCTTCACCGCTGCCGCGACCGTGGTGGCAAGCCCCATCCACGCCCTGCTCACCGCGCTCACCACGGCCGGGCACTGAGCCACCAGCCGACTCGGTGACAGCCGACGCCCGACCGGCACCAAGCCCGGCCGCTGACGCGTCGGCAATACCCGGGGCAGCAGACGACGGATCAGGAAGCCCGCTGCCCCGGCCTCCATCCCATCCAGGAATAAGGAGGTGCTCCAAGGATGCACCACACCACCCCCTCCCCGCTGCTGCGGGCCGCATTCAAGGCCATCGAACGCGGTTGGCGCGTCTTCCCGTTGGTGCCGGGCGAGAAGCGTCCGGCGGTCAGGGACTGGGAATCGCGCGCCACGATCGACCGCCACCGTGCCGCCCGGTGCTGGACCGCGGGTCGCTACAACGTCGGTGTCGCCACGGGTCCCTCCCGGCTGGTGGTCATCGACCTGGACGTGCCCAAGCACAGCCAGGACCGGCCGCCGGCCGGGACACCGGCCGGAGTGGCTGACGGCCGTGACGCCCTTGCTCACCTCGCCGAGCGAGCCGGGAAGCCGTTCCCGGGCGAGACCCACACCGTTCGAACCCGCCGCGGGCTCCACCTCTACTTCGCGGCCCCCGCAGGTGTGGAACTGCGGAACACCGTCTCGGTCCTCGGGTGGAAGGTCGACACCCGGGCCTGTGGCGGCTACGTGGTCGGCGCCGGCAGCACGGTGGACGGCAGCCGCTACCTGGTGCTCCGCGACGAAGAACCCGCTCCGCTGCCGGACTGGATTTGCGAGCTTCTCGTGCCGAGGTCGCTGCCGCCGCAGGTGCACGTCACCACGAAGCTGACGGTCGGCGACCGCCACCGCGCCTACCTGGACGCTGCGGAGGCACGTGAGCTGGAGCGCGTCACCAGCGCCCGCCCGGGGCAGCGGAACCAGGCCCTGTACCTCGCCTCCGCGGCGCTGGGGCAGCTTGTGGCCGGTGGCGAGCTGCCCGCCTCCGAGGTCGCCGAGCGGCTCGTCTCGACGGCCCTGGCGAAGGGTCTGACCGAGCGGGAAGCCCGCGCCACCGTCGCCTCGGGCTTCCGCGCCGGGGCCAAGCGTCCGCGTACGGTCGCGAGGGGGCGGGCGGCGTGAGCGAGTCCTCGTACATCCCGGGAGCCGGTTCGCCGGACCCCCTGCCGTTGCAGCCTGCGCAGCAGCGCATCCGTACGGCTTGGACCGCCGACGAGCTGATGGCGGCTCAGTTCCCCGAGCCGCGCTGGGCGGTGCCCGGCATCATCTCGGAGGGGGTCAACCTCCTCGCCGGGCCGCCCAAGGTCGGCAAGTCGTGGCTCTCGCTCGGACTGGCGCTCTCGGTCGCCGCTGGCGGCCAGGCCCTTGAGCGGGTCCGGGTGGACTCCGGCCCGGTGTTGTACCTGGCGTTGGAGGACACCGCGCGCCGCCTGCAGACCCGGATGCGCAAGATCCTCGGTACCACTCCGGCGCCGTCCACGTTGACGCTCGCCACTTCGTGCCCCGCGCTGCCGCAGGGCGGAAGCGAGGCCATCGCGCAGTGGGTCGAGCGCCACCCGGACGCCCGGATGGTCATCATTGACGTCTTCGCGAAGATGCGCGGACCGTCCATGCCTGGTGCCTCCGCCTACGACGCGGATTACGCGGCCGTGGGGCACGCCAAGCGGATCGCCGACCACTACGGCATCGCGATCGTGCTCGTCCACCACGTCCGCAAGGCCGGCTCGGACGACTTCCTCGCCGAGGTCTCGGGCACCAACGGTTTGGCGGGCGCCGCCGACGCGACCCTGGTCCTCAAGCGCGCCCGGGGTCAGGCCGACGGGGTCCTTCACGTCACCGGCCGCGACGTGGACGAGACCGAGTACGCGCTCCGCTTCCACCCGGAGGCGGGTGCCTGGCAGCTCCTCGAAGGCACCGCGGCCGACCACACCATCGGCGACACCCGCGCCACGATCCTGCGCTACGTGCGCGCCAACCCCGGGGCCAGGCCGAAGCAGATCACCGAGGGGACCGGCCTGGAGCCGGCCCTCGTCCGACAGACCTGCTCCCGGATGGCCAACGACGCTCAGCTTTTGAGGCGGGCCGGCGGCTACGCCGTCCCGGACGAGAACGGGGGACAGGGATGACCAGTCACAGCCGTCACAGTGTCACACCCGTCACGCCGCAAGCGCTGTACCACCCGGACCAGGTCGCCGCGATGCTCGGACGCTCGGAGTGGTGGGTCAGGGAGCAGGCCAGAAAGACCCGCATCCCGTACTGCCGGGTCGGCAACAGCTACCGGTTCACGGCCGAGCACCTGGCCGAGATCGTCAGGCTCCTCGAAGTGCGCCCGCAGGTGAGCCCACCCCCGGTCGCCGTCGACCCGCAGCCGGCTCGCTCGGCCTGTCCTGTCGGCCCTGAGCGGGCTTCCGCGCCGCAGACGCGCCTCAAGGCGAGGCCGCCGCGTCGGCGCCTTCGTGAGCTCCAGACGGCCGCGGTTGCGTAGGGGGAGGGAACAACAATGGGGTTCGGAGAGAAACGCGGCGACTACTACCGCGGCAGGTACTGGCTGGCGCCGGGCAAGCTCGCCACCGTGGCGGACGAGAACGGTGCCACGATCCGGTTCCGCACCAAGCGGGAGGCGGCCAAGGCGGCCAACGACAAGGAGGCTTTGGTCCGTGCCGGGACGCTGCCGCCGGCGCCCAAGCCCGCGCCGGAACCGGAGCCCGCGCCGACGCCGCTCACCTTCGGCGAGTACGCCAGCACCTGGTACGGCGAGCAGGACCTGGCGGCCTCGACCATGCAGAACTACAAGCGACACATCGAGCAGCACCTCCTCCCCGAGTTCGAGTCGGTTCCTATCGTGGAGATGACGCGCGCCCGGATCGAGGCGTGGGCCAAGGCGGAGCGGGAGCGCGGCTACGCGGTGAGCAGCATCAAGACCTGGCGCAGCACGCTGCACCTGGTCCTCGGGGATGCGGTGGAGGACGGCATTCGCGACTCGAACCCGGCGGCCCGGCGGCGGGGCCGTGGGAAGCGCGCCGGCCGGTCGCGCAACCGCGGTCCCGAAAAGGTAGTGACCGATGCTCTCGGCATCCTGCTGATCGGCGAGCGCGCCTCCCTGCTCTCCGGACGGGACGACGAGTTCGTCGCGGTGGTCTCCAAGGGATTCACGGGCAAGCGGTGGGGCGAGCTGGTCGGGCTGGAGACGGAGTACGTCCGGCCCACGAGCGTGCGGATCGAGTGGCAGCTCTACGAGCTGGACAACGGTGAACTTCACCGTTGTCCGCCCAAGGACGACTCGTACCGCACGATCGACACCCCGCCCTTCCTCTCGGCCCTGCTGGCCAGGCAGATCGAGCGGAACCAGCCGAAGCCCTGCGCTTGCCACGGGCGGACCTACGTCTTCAGCGGCCACGGGGCCGCCAACGGCGCAGCTCGCCGCACCGGCGTGAAGCTCGTCGACGTCGCCCAGCGGGCTGGGGTCTCCGCCGGCACGGTCTCCAACGTGCTGAACCGGCCCGAGACGGTCCCGGAGGTCACGCGGCTGCGCGTCACCAAGGCCATCGCGGATCTCGGCTACCTCCGCAACGGCGTCGGCGGGGAGAACGCGGCGCACTGGCGGCGGAGCGGCTTCGCGCAGTGGCTGTTCCAGCCGACGGCGACCGGGTGGTACCCCAAGAAGTCCCCGCAGCCGGCGCACCCGGTTCCGGTGCTGGCCGAACCCTGGCCCGGGATCCCTGCCCGGGGACGAGGCGCGGCGGCACGGGCGGAGGCCTGCTGGCTGCCGATCGCCCAAGGGCTCACGCCGCACGGCGAGCGCCACGCGCACAAGGTGATGCTGGACTGGCTGAAGACCCCGAAGGTGCTGACCGACGAGCGGATGGGCCATCTCGACGGTTCGGTCGGGGCCCGCTACTCCCACGTCACTCAGGAGATGCGCGACGAACTCATGGAGGGTCTGACCCGGATCTGGGAGGAGGCGCTCGCCGCCCGTCGGCGGATGTGTCCTCGGTCACCCGTGGCCGTGCTCGACGCCCTACTGAGGGGGAGTCAGTAGAAGTCGCGCTCCTGAGCGACCTTCCAAGATCCACTCCCCAACTCACTCCCCAGTGGCCCTCAAGGGCGCCAAGAAACCAGTCAGGGCCGATCTCCCTTGCGGGAGACCGGCCCTGAGCTGGTCTTACTGGGTCGGGGTGGCGGGATTTGAACCCACGGCCTCTTCGTCCCGAACGAAGCGCGCTACCAAGCTGCGCCACACCCCGGTCTTGCGGTTTGTCGCTCCGTCTCCTTCGCGACGAGTAGAACTCTACCGGACGCTCGCCGAGACACGAAATCCGATTCCCGGCGGGCGTCCGGGGCAGGTCAGTGGGGGGCCGGGGTGAGGGTGAGGAGGGTGGCCTCGGGGGGGCAGGCGAAGCGGACGGGGGTGTAGCGGTTGGTGCCGCAGCCGGCGGAGACGTGGAGGTAGGAGCGGCGGCCGCCGGCGGTGTGGGTGGAGAGGCCCTTGACCCGCTTGGCGTCGAGGTCGCAGTTGGTGACCAGGGCGCCGTAGAAGGGGATGCAGAGCTGGCCGCCGTGGGTGTGGCCGGCGAGGATCAGCGGGTAGCGGTCGGCCGTGAAGGCGTCGAGGACGCGCAGGTAGGGCGCGTGGACGACGGCGAGGGAGAGGTCGGCGTCGGCGGACGGGCCGCCCGCGACCTCGCTGTAGCGGTCGCGGCGGATGTGCGGGTCGTCGAGGCCGGTGAACTCGAGGTCGAGGCCGCCGACGGTGAGGCGCCCGCGGGTGTTGGTCAGGTCGAGCCAGCCGGCTGCGTCGAAGCCGTCGCGGAGCTTCTCCCAGGGGTTGTGGACGGCGCCGGTGATGCCGCGGCGGGCGGTGCCGTCGGGGTTGTTCATGCCGTGGATGCCGCTGCGCATGGCCTGGAGGTAGCGGGCCGGGTTCTTGCGGGCCGGGCCGTAGTAGTCGTTGGAGCCGAAGACGTAGACGCCGGGGAACTCCATCAGCGGCCCGAGCGCGTCCAGGGTGGCGGGGACGCCGAGCGGGTCGGAGAGGTTGTCGCCGGTGTTGACGACGAGGTCGGGGCGCAGGCCCGCGAGGCTCTGCAGCCAGCGCTGCTTCTTGCCCTGGCCGCTCACCATGTGGATGTCGGAGACCTGCAGTACCCGGAGGGGACGGGCGCCCCGGGGCAGGACGGGGACCTCTACCCGGCGCAGCCGGAAGGAGCGGACCTCGTACCCGGCGGAGTAGGCGAGGCAGGCGGCGCCGGTGGCGGCGATTCCGAGGGGGACGGAGTACAGCGGTCGCATCGCTCCATGCTCTCAGACGGCGGATCAGCTGGTGAACGCCTGTCCGCCCGGAAGGGATACGGGCCGGGGCGGGGTATCCCCCGACTGCTCCGGTTCCCGTCGGGCCCGCAGTGCCCGGACCTTGTTGCGGTTGCCGCAGCGCTCCATGGAGCACCAGCGGCGCCGGCCCGGCCGGGAGGTGTCGACGAAGATCAGGTAGCAGTTGTGCGCGCCGCACTCCCGGATCCGCTCCGCGTACGGGCCCGTGAGCAGGGCGATCGCGTCCCGGGCGACGGTGGAGGCCAGCTGGTCGCCGTCGGCGGGCAGGGGAGCCGCCGCGGTGCCGTCGGGGGCGATCCGCGGGACGAGCGGGGGGTGCTCGGCGGCCCGGTTGAGGACGGCGTAGTCGGCGGCGTCGCCGTGTTCGCCGTGGGCCCGGGCCGCGGTGAGCCGCCAGAGGGCGTCGCGCAGGGTGCGGGCGGTGGTGAGCTGGGCGGGGGTGATCCGGACGGCGTCGGGGGGCAGGCGCAGCCGTGTGCCGGGCAGCCAGGCGGCGAGGTCGGCGGGCTCGTGCAGGACCTCCCGGCGGGCATAGGCGCCGGGGCCGCCGGTGGGGAGCAGTTCGAGGCAGAGCGCGCCGGGGTCGAAGTGGAAGCTCGCGCCTCCGGGGGTGGTCAGCACCAGCCCGGGGGCGGCGGTCGGCTCGGCCTCGGCACCTTCGGTCATGTAACCACTCTAATGGGTTACAGGACTTGCCGACAGCCCGCGGCGGTTAATGCCGGGCACCCGAACGCCGCAGGTGGGAGACTCTGGGCCATGACGACGCTCAAGGAGCAGCTGCAGGAGGACCTCACGGCTGCCATCAAGGACCGGGACGAGCTGCGCTCGTCCACCATCCGGCTCACGCTCGCCGCCCTCACCGCAGAGGAGGTGGCGGGCAAGACGAAGCGCGAGCTGTCCGACGCCGAGGTGCTCAAGGTGGTCACCCGCGAGGCGAAGAAGCGCCGGGAGGCCGCCGAGGCGTTCGACACCGCGGGCCGGGCCGACCAGGCCGCCCGGGAGCGGCAGGAGGGCGAGGTGCTCGCCTCGTACCTGCCCAAGCAGCTCTCGGACGAGGAGCTGGCCGCGATCGTGGCCGCCGCCGTCGCGGAGAGCGGGGCCACCGGTCCGCAGGGCATGGGCGCCGTGATGAAGCTGCTGCGGCCGAAGGTGGACGGTCTGGCCGAGGGCGGCCGCGTCGCCGCCGCGGTGAAGGCCGCACTGGCCGGCTGAGCCGCGGAACGCAGGTCCACCGCGGGCCGAAGAGCACAGGAGAACGCGAAGGGCGTCTCCCGAGATCACTCGGGAGACGCCCTTCGTCGTACCACTACCTACTACCTGCCGGCGCCCGGCTCAGCCGCCGTTACCGCCGCCGCCGTGCTTGCCGCCGTTGCCGTTCCCGCCGATGAAGCCCGGCGGGAAGGTGAACCCGCCGCCGATCATCCCGCCGGCGTTGTTGCCCCCGCCGGGGTTGCCGCCGGGGTTGGCCGGGGGCGGCGGGTTGCCGCCGGGCTGGGGGCCCGGGTCGGCGGCCGGCGCGGTGGCACCGGCCGCCGGGTTGGGCGTCGGGTCCGGCTTGGGCATGTCCGGGATGCTCGCGGTGGGCAGCTGCTCCACGGGAGCGCCCTTCAGCGCCTGGTTCATCGCCATGCGCCAGATCGGGCCGGGGCCGGTGGCGCCGAAGACCTCGGGGAAGGTGGTCGGGCCGATCTTGATGTTCTTCATCGGCACGCCGCCGGCCGGGCCGCCGAGCCAGACCGAGGTGGCCAGCTGCGGGGTGTAGCCGCTGAACCAGGCGGCGCGCTTCTCGTCCGAGGTGCCGGTCTTGCCAGCGATCGGACGGCCGTCGTCCAGGCCGAGGTCCTTACCGGTGCCCTTCTCGGTCACGCCGCTCAGCACGGTGTTCATGGCGTCGGCCGTGTTCTCCGAGAAGGCCTGGCTGCACGAGGCCTGCGGAACCGGGACGTCCTTGCCGCCCACCGTGGTGATCTTGTTGATGGCGATCGGGGTGCAGTACTTGCCCCGGGCGGCGAACGTCGCGTAGACGTTCGCCATGGTCAGCGGGGACATCTCCTGCACGCCGAGGCCCATCGAGGGGACCTCCTCCAGCGCCTTGCCGCTGGCCTTGGTGGTGATGCCGAGCTTGTTGGCCATCTGCTTCACCGGGCAGAGGCCCATGTCGGCCTCCATCTCGACGAAGTAGGTGTTGACGGAGAGGGCCATGGCCGACTTGAGGTCGTAGGGGCCCTTCTCGTTCTCGTTCTCGTTGGGGACGGTCCGGTCCTTGCCCTTCGCCGTGTTCTTCCAGGTGCCCTCGCAGGTCTTCATCGTCGGCCACTCGATGCGGTTCTCCGACTTGTACTGCTGGGTGGGCGGCACCCCGGATTCCAGAGCGGCGGCGGCCACGATCGGCTTGAACGTCGAGCCGGGCTGGAAGCCGTTGCCGCCGCCCATGGCCGCGTCGACGTTGAGGTTGACGACGGTCTGGTTCTTGTTCGGGTCCAGGCCGTACGGACGGGTCTGGGCCATGGCGAGGATCTTGCCCGTACCGGGTTCCATCATGGTGGCGGCAGCCGACACCGGGTCGGTCACGTACACGAGCTTGGTCACCGCGTTCTGCGCGGCGGCCTGCTTGTCCGGGTCCAGCGTGGTGTAGATGTTCAGACCGCCGGTGTCCCACAGCTTCTTGCGGTCGGCCTCGGACTTGCCGAACGCCGGGTCCTGCTTGACCACGTGGCGCACGTAGTCGCAGAAGAAGCCCATGCCGGCCTGGGCGGTGATGCAGCCGTTCTGCGGGTCCTTGTACTTGAGGCCCAGCGGGGCGGCCTTCGCCTCCTTCGCCTGGTCGGCGGTGATGTGCTTGTTCTCGAGCATCTTGTCGATGACGACGTTCCGGCGCTTGACCGTGTTGTCGGGGTAGCGCACCGGGTCGTACGACGACGGGTTCTGCACCATGCCGGCGAGGGTGGCGGCCTCGGCGATGGTGAGGTCCTTGTTGCTCTTGCTGAAGTAGCGCTGCGACGCGGCCTCGACCCCGTAGGCCTGGTGGCCGTAGAAGGTGATGTTGAGGTAGTTGGTGAGGATCTGGTCCTTCGTCAGGTCCTCCTCCAGCTTGATCGCGACCTTCAGCTCCTGGATCTTGCGGCCCAGGGTCTTGCGCTGCGCCTCCAGGACGGCGGCCTGGTCGTCGCCGGCCTTCTCGACGTTGACGTTCTTCACGTACTGCTGGGTCAGCGTCGAGGCGCCCTGGGACGCGGTGCCGCTCTCGGCGTTCTTGCTGACGGCCCGAAGGATGCCCTTGAGGTCGACGGCGCCGTGCTCGTAGAAGCGGGCGTCCTCGATGTCGACCTGGGCGTGCCGCATGAACGGCGACATCTGGTCGGCGGTGAGGACGGTGCGGTCGCGCTCGTAGACCTTGGCGATCAGGCCGCCCTTGGCGTCGAAGATCTGCGTCGCCTGGGTCAGCGGAGGCGTCTTGAAATCGTCGGGGATGTTCTCGAAGCTCTCGGCCGTGTCCTTGGCGGTGAGCCCGAGTGCGCCGACGGCAGGCAGGGCGAGGCCCGCCAGCAGGACTCCGGAGAGCACGCTGACGCCCAGGAACTTCACTCCGTGTCCCGCGAAGTCCAGCGGTGACCCGCGCCGCTTGCCGCGCGGAGCTCCGGTGTTGCCTGGGGGCTGGGGTGCCTGGGGGCGCTTCGGTGCCATGGGGAGAACCCTACGTCGCCGAATCCCCTCCATAGGGGCAGGTGTTCGCCTAGGCTTGTCACAAGCTTGCGACAGCTTCGGTGCGTCAGCATGACTCACTCTTGTGAGTGGGGAGACTTGCCCGAATTGCCCTTTTCCTGGTGGATTTTGAGGCGGCTGCGGCCCGCTGTATCCGGGTGAACGGTAGCGCTCCGTGACGGCGCGCGTGGAGAGCGTTGCCGTGTTGCGGTCGGCAAGGCTTGCGACCTGCGGTCACTCCAACGAGTGAGCTGGCCGACACCCATAGTCCAATCGGGTCATTCGAGATTGAGCCCGAAGGGGCTGTTGCAAGCTGTCGTTCTTCCGTAACGTCCTCAACTGGCAACGGTGAATATGCCGTTGCCGCCGTGGGGGAGCCTCGAAACAGCGGGAGAGGACGGCGCCGGCATGGGCTGGGTTGACGATTGGAGTGCGCAGGCCGCCTGCCGCACGAGTGATCCGGACGAACTGTTCGTCCAGGGGGCGGCGCAGAACCGCGCGAAGGCGGTGTGCAGCGGTTGCCCCGTCCGTACGGAGTGCCTCGCGGACGCGCTGGACAACCGCGTGGAGTTCGGGGTCTGGGGCGGGATGACGGAGCGCGAGCGCCGGGCGCTGCTGCGCCGCCGTCCGACGGTGATCTCCTGGCGCAAGTTGCTGGAGACGGCCCGGACGGAGTACGAGGAGTCCCTGGCCACCGGGGTGATACTGACGGACTACGCCCAGGCGGGCTGACCCGGCACGCGATCACTCGCGCCGGGCCGCCCCACCGGCCCGGGCCCACACCAGGTGCGACGCCCCGCACCCGTGCGACGCCCCACGCCTTCGCACCGAAACGCGCGTCCGCTCGACGCCGCCGTCCCCGCGACGGTGCTGCCCCCCCCGCGACGCCACGCCGCGGCTTACGCCGCCCAGCGGCCTCCTACACCGCGCCGCTCAGCCTGTCCCCGATGGCCCGCAGCCCGTCGAGGTCGTGCACGTCGCCCGGCAGCGCGGCGACCTCCACGATCGGCACGTCCGGGTACACCGACACGAAGCGGTCCCGGGTCCTGCGCTCCCTCGCCATGATCTGCATCCGCTCGGCGTGCAGTCGCAGCAGTCCGGCCGCGAGCAGCTCCGCCTCGGGCGACGAGTGCTCCGAGCCGTTCTCCTCCAGCGCCTCGGCCGCCGCCAGCGCCCGTTCCGCCGTGAGCTGCGGGGCACCCGAGCCGTGCACCCGGTTGAGCACCAGCCCGGCCAGCGGCATCCGGTCCGCGGCCAGCCGGTCGACGAAGTACGCCGCCTCGCGCAGCGCGTCCCGCTCCGGCGCGGCCACCACCAGGAACGCCGTGCCCGGCGCCTTGAGCAGCTGGTACGTGCGGTCGGCCCGCTCGCGGAAGCCGCCGAACATCGAGTCCATCGCGCTGACGAAGGTCTGCACGTCGGTGAGCAGCTGGGTGCCGAAGATCTTGCCCAGGGTGCCGGTGAGCAGGCCCATGCCGACGTTGAGGAACTTCATCGCGCTGCGGCCGCCGACCTTGGCCGGGGCGGTCAGGATCCGGATCACCTTGCCGTCGAGGAAGGAGCCGAGCCGGTTGGGCGCGTCCAGGAAGTCCAGCGCGGAGCGGGACGGCGGGGTGTCGACGACGATCAGGTCCCACTCCTCGGCCGCGCGCAGCTGGCCGAGCTTCTCCATGGCCATGTACTCCTGCGTGCCCGCGAAGCCCGCCGACAGGGACTGGTAGAACGGGTTCTCCATGATCGCCCTGGCCCGTTCGGGTTCGGCGTGGGCGAGCACGACCTCGTCGAAGGTCCGCTTCATGTCGAGCATCATGGCCTGGAGTTCGCCCTCCCGCCGCCCGCCGCCACCCTCGTCCGAGCCGCAGAGCGGCGCCCCTTCCATGGCCGTGACCCCCTTGACCACGCGAGGCGTGTTGTCGAGCTCGGTCAGGCCCATGGACTGGGCGAGCCGGCGGGCCGGGTCGATGGTCAGGACGACGACCTTGCGCCCGCGTTCGGCGGCGCGCAGCCCGATCGCCGCGGCGGTGGTGGTCTTGCCGACCCCGCCCGAGCCGCAGCAGACGATGATCCTGGTCTTCGGGTCGTCGATCAGCGCGTCCACCGCGAGCCGGCTGCCCGTGCCGCGCACCCCGTTGTCGTCGCCCATCGCGTTCACGCCGCCCCCTGCCGCTTGAGTTCGCTCGCCAGCCGGTACAACCCGCCGAGGTCCACGCCCTCGCCCAGCAGCGGGAGTTCGTAGGTGGGGAGCTTCAGCTGCTGGAGGTCGGCGCGCTGCTCGCGCTCCAGCTCGACCCGCTCGGCGTGCTCCCTGGCCTGTTCCAGGAGCGGGTCGAGCAGCGGGTCCACCGCGGCCCGGACGGTGTCCGGCTTGCGCGAGCGCCCCCCGAGCCCGGCCTCGCCGAGGGCCAGGGCCACCTCCTCGCGGTGGTCCCCGTCCACCGCGGCGACCGCGGCCGCGTCCAGCAGCGGCGGCCGGACCATGTTGATCATCACGCCACCGACCGGGAGACCGGCCTCGCGCAGCTCGGCGAAGCCGTCGACCGTCTCCTGCACCGGCATCTCCTCCAGCAGGGTGACCAGGTGCACCGCGGTCTCAGGCGACTTCAGCACCCGCATCACGGCCTGCGCCTGGGTATGTATCGGCCCGATCCTGGCCAGTCCGGCCACCTCGGAGTTGACGTTCAGGAAACGGGTGATGCGGCCGGTCGGCGGCGCGTCCATCACGATCGCGTCGTAGCTGCGGCGGCCGTCCGGGCCCTTGCGGCGGGAGGCCTCGCAGGCCTTGCCGGTGAGCAGGACGTCCCGGACGCCGGGGGCGACGGTGGTCGCGAAGTCGACGAAGCCGACCTTCTGCAGCGCCTTGCCGGCCCGGCCGAGCTTGTAGAACATCTCCAGGTACTCGAGCAGTGCCTGCTCGGTGTCGATGGCCAGCGCGAAGACCTCGCCGCTGCCGCCCGTCGAGCCGCTGCCCGTCGAGCTGCCGCCCGTCGAGCCGCCGCCGGGACCGTCGGCGCTCGCCGGCAGGCCGAGCTGGCTCCGGGAGACCGAGGCGATCCGGCGCTCCTCGTACGGCAGCGCGGCGATCCCGAACAGCTCGGCGATGCCCTGCCGGCCCTCCACCTCGATCAGCAGCACCCGGCCGCCCTCGGCGGCGAGGGCCAGCGCCAGCGCGGCGGCCAGCGTGGTCTTCCCGGTGCCGCCCTTGCCGCTGACCACGTGCAGCCGGACGCCCTCCCAGTCGGGGTCGCGCCGGGCCGCCTGGCCGGGGGTGCGTGCCACGCTCCGTCTCCGTCCGTCTCCGAGGGCCGGGGGCCGCTCCGTCGGCCGGCCCGCTCTCCGGTTGCCCTCTCGCGAGAGTAACCAGGGAGCGCGCCGGATGCCCGGAGCACTGGGGGGACCGGGCCTGAATCATGCCCCCTTTGTGGGCCACCTCACACGCCGGTCCGCCGGCGGGGCCGATCGCCGCGGCGGCTCGTCTAGAGTCTGGCCATGACCAAGTGGGAATACATGACGGCGCCCCTGCTGGTGCACGCCACCAAGCAGATCCTGGACAACTTCGGCGAGGACGGCTGGGAGCTGGTCCAGGTCGTGCAGGGCCCCAACCCGGAGACCCTGGTGGCCTACTTCAAGCGGGAGAAGAACGCATGAGCAAGGTCGAGTCCAAGCTCGCCGACCTGGGGCTGAGCCTGCCGCCGGTGGCCGCGCCGGTCGCCGCGTACGTGCCGGCCCTGCGCGCGGGCGAGTTCGTGTTCACCTCCGGCCAGCTGCCGGTCGTCGACGGCAAGCTGCCGAGCACGGGCAAGGTCGGCGCCGAGGTGTCCCCGGAGGAGGCCAAGGAGCTCGCGCGGACCTGCGCACTGAACGCCCTGGCCGCCATCAAGTCGGTGATCGGCGACCTCGACCTGATCGAGCGGGTCGTCAAGGTCGTCGGCTTCGTCGCCTCCGCCCCCGACTTCACCGGCCAGCCGGCCGTGATCAACGGCGCCAGCGAGCTGCTCGGCAAGGTGCTGGGCGAGGCCGGCGTGCACGCCCGCAGCGCGGTCGGTGTCGCGGTGCTTCCGCTGGACGCCCCGGTCGAGGTCGAGCTGCAGGTGCGGGTCAAGAGCGCCTGACCGCTCCGGTCGTGATCACGAGGCGGGGTCGGGCCTGTCCAACCCCGCCTTCGTGCGCTTAGCATCCGGGCATGGACCATCGAGCCACGACGCTCCCGATGCCGCCCGGCTGGCCCGCCCGGATCCGGGCGGTCGACTCCGGCGCGGTGACCCCGCCGGCGGCCAAGCCCGCCGCGACGGTGGTGCTGCTGCGCGACGCCGCCACCGGGCCGGAGGCCTACCTGCTGCGCCGGCGCACCTCGATGGCCTTCGCCGCCGGCATGTACGCCTACCCGGGCGGCGGGGTGGACCCGCGGGACGCCGAGGCCGAGCCGGCCTGGGCCGGGCCCGGCCCGCAGGAGTGGGCGCGGCGCCTCGGCGTGGACGCCCGGACGGCGCAGGCGGTGGTCTGCGCGGCCGTCCGCGAGACCTTCGAGGAGGCCGGCGTGCTGCTGGCTGGCCCGGACGCGCGGAGCATCGCCGAGCCGCGCGACTGGAGCGCCGAGCGGGCCGCGCTGGAGGCGCACGAACTGTCCTTCGCCGACTTCCTCCGCGCCCACGGCCTGGTGCTGCGCAGCGACCTGCTGGGCGGCTGGGCCCGGTGGATCACCCCGGAGTTCGAGGAGCGCCGGTACGACACCTGGTTCTTCGTCGCCGCCCTGCCGTCCGGCCAGCGCGCCGCCCTGGAGGTCGGCGAGGCGGACCGGGTGGCCTGGATGGCGCCCGCCGAAGCCGTCCGCGGCTACGACGAGGGCCGGTTCGGCATGCTGCCGCCGACCGTCACGGTGCTGCGCGAGCTGTCGTCGGTGCGGACCGCCGACGACGCGCTGACCGCAGCCGGGCGGCGCACGCTGGACCCGGTCCTGGGCCGGGCCGAAGTCCGCGGCGACCGCATGACCGTTCGATGGCCCGGGTATGACGAGCTGACCATCGACGGGGACTTCCCCGAGACCTGAGCCCCACCGCAGACCTGAGCCCCACCGCAGACCCGGGTCTCACAAAAGACCCGAGCCTCACCGCAGAGAAAGGACCGACGCCCGATGACCCACAACGACGTGGCTCGCCGGACGGCACCCGAGATGCCCGCCCGCCGCCTGATCCCGCGCACCCCGGCCTGCGACGAGCCGGTCCCGTTCGTCGAGGTGGCCCAGCGGGCCCTCGTCCGGGTGCTGCCGCTGCGCGCCCTGCACCGCGACGGCGAGGGCAGCCGGTGAGCGGACTCCTCCCGGGTGACCCCGCCGCCGAGGTCGGCGGCGAGGCCACCCCGCGGGCACTGTGCGTGCTGGCGCCGAACCCGTCGCCGATGACGCTGGACGGCACCAACACCTGGCTGCTCTCCGAGCCCGGCTCGGACCTCGCGGCGGTGATCGACCCGGGCCCGCTGCACGAGGGCCACCTGCGCCGGGTGATCGACCTCGCCGAACAGCAGGGCAAGCGCGTGGCGTTCACCCTGCTCACCCACGGCCACCCGGACCACTCCGAGGGCGCGGCCCGTTTCGCCGAGCTCACCGGCAGCAAGGTCCTGGCGCTGGACCCGGCGCACCGGCTCGGCTCCGAGGGCCTGGTGCACGGGCGGCGCCTGGACGTGGGCGGACTGGACCTGCGGGTGGTCGGCACCCCCGGGCACACCTCGGACTCGCTGACCTTCCACCTGCCCGCCGACGGCGCGATTCTCACCGGCGACACCGTCCTCGGCCGCGGCACCACGATGGTCGCCCACCCGGACGGCCGCCTCGGCGACTACCTGGACTCGCTGCGCCGCCTGCACACGATGGCCTCCGAGCACGGCGTGCGGACCGTGCTGCCCGGTCACGGGCCGGTGCTCGCGGACGCGCTGGGCGCCGTCGACTACTACCTGGCCCACCGGGCCACCCGGCTCGCCCAGGTGGAGACGGCGGTCGAGGCGGGCTGCCGGACCGCGGCCGAGGTGGTGGCCCGGGTGTACGCGGACGTGGACCGCTCGCTGTGGCCGGCCGCCGAACTGTCGGTGCGGGCGCAGCTGGAGTACCTGGAGGAGCACGGGCTGATCCCGGACCTGGGCTGACCCTCGGAGCGCCGAAGGGCCCGCCCTCCGGTGCGGAGGACGGGCCCTTCGGAACGCTCGGAGCGTCAGCGCGAGCGGCGCGAAAGCCGCTCGACGTCCATCAGGACGACGGCACGCGCCTCCAGCTTCAGCCAGCCGCGGCCGGCGAAGTCGGCGAGCGCCTTGTTGACCGTCTCGCGGGAGGCGCCGACCAGCTGGGCGAGCTCCTCCTGGGTGAGATCGTGGGCGACGTGGATGCCCTCCTCGGACTGCACGCCGAAGCGGCGGGAGAGGTCGAGCAGGGCCTTGGCGACGCGCCCGGGCACGTCGGAGAAGACCAGGTCGGACATCACGTCGTTGGTCCGGCGCAGGCGGCGGGCGATGGCCCGCAGCAGCGCGATGGAGACCTCGGGACGGGCGTGCAGCCAGGGCTGGAGGTCGCCGTGGCCGAGGCCGAGCAGCTTGACCTCGGTCAGCGCGCTGGCGGTCGCGGTGCGCGGGCCCGGGTCGAACAGCGACAGCTCGCCGATCATCTCGCTGGGGCCGAGGACGGCGAGCATGTTCTCGCGCCCGTCCGGCGAGGCGCGGTGCAGCTTGACCTTGCCCTCGGCGACGACGTACAGCCGGTCGCCCGGGTCGCCCTCGTGGAACAGCGACTCACCACGGGCGAGGGTGACCTCGGTCATGGAAGCGCGCAGCTCGCCGGCCTGTTCGTCGTCGAGTGCCGCGAAGAGTGCGGCGCGCCGCAGAACGTCGTCCACGTGCTTCCTCCTTCTCGGCCGGTTGGCGGGTGGGCCGTCCGGCGCAAGTTCCGTTCAGTGTTCTGCATCACCAAGCATGGCGCATGTCGCTCCGATCATATGAGGAGGGGGTACACCGAGGTGTGGTTCGCGGGGCCATTCGTACGGTTCGGTCAGGTGCCGGGCCGCGCCGCGGGGCCGGTCCGGTCGAATGTCCCTCCGGGCTGGTCGAGCAGGGATTCGGCGGTGGCCGTGCGGGCGTAGAGGACGGTGTGCCCGGCCCGGTGGGCGCTGGTCAGCCCGGCGGCGCGCAGGGCGGTGAGGTGCTGGGAGACGCCCGCGGCGGACAGGCCGGTGCGGCGGGCCAGCTCGGTGGTCGAGGCCGGGGACTCCAGCTCGGCCAGCAGCCGGGCGCGCGACCTGCCGAGGACGGCGGCCAGGGCGTCCGGGCAGGCCGTGGTGCGGGGCTCCCACAGGGTGGCCACGCCGCGCGCCGGGTAGACCAGCTGCGGCGGGTCGGGCGGGAGCACCCGGGTGAGGATGCGCGGCCAGGCGAACACGGACGGCAGGAGCAGCAGGCCGGCCCCGGTGTGGAGCCGGGAGACGAGGCAGTGCCGTCCCTCCATGCGCAGCGCGGTGCCGTCCCAGCGGACCGTCTCGTGCAGGTCGTCGAGCACACGGGCGCTGCCGTGCTCGGCGGCCTGCCGGGAGCGGTGGAAGACGTCGGCCTCCAGCAGTGCGCGGATCCGGGCCCAGTAGGGGGCGAGCGCGATCTCCCAGTACGCCTCGATCTCGGCGGCGAGCTGCGGGAGCCGGGCGGGCGGGTCGCGGTGGAGCGGCTCCAGCACGGCGGGCAGCCGGCCGCCGGGGGCCTCGGCGGCGACGATGTCGAGGTCGGCCCGGACCTGGTCGGGGCCGGTCGCGGTGATCGCGGCCAGCTCCTCGGCGAGGGTGGGGGCGGAGCCCGTCGGGGTCGGGTTGAGGAAGTCGGGCAGGTGGCCGGTGGGCGGGACCATGGCGGCGAGCCGGCCGCGGTCGAGCCCGGCGGCGGCGATCCGGCCGCCGACCTGGTCGGCCCAGCGGCGGTGCAGCGCGGGGACGGGGGAGTGGGCGAGGGCGCGGAGGCTGGTCACCACCTCCTGCATGGGGGAGACGGCGAAACGGGTCTGGGCGACGTCGTTCGCGGAGAACGTCAGCTCGGTCCGCATGCGGGGCATCCTCTCCGGCCGCTCGGCGGCCGCCCTCCCGGAAGATTCGGCCCCAGCTTAATCACTGGTGGCGGCGCGGGGCCGGGCCGCAGGATGCCTTCGACGCCATCGGTCCGTACGAAAGCGGGTGCTTCGAATGTCCACCACCGCACCGGAGTTGCGCGAGCGTGCCGGAAAGCTCCGCAAGCTCGTCGAGGGCGGCGTGCTCGTGCTGCCCAATGCCTGGGACGCGGGCAGCGCCGCCGTGATCGCCTCGGCCGGCGCCCCGGCGGTCGCCACCACCAGCGGCGGCGTCTCGTGGTCGCTCGGGGCCGGGGACGGCCAGCGGCTGGGCCGGGCGGAGATGGTCGAGGCGGCCCGCCGGATCGTCGCGGCGGTGGACGTGCCGGTCACCGTCGATGCCGAGGGCGGCTACGGTCCGCTGCCCGCGGACGTCGCCGCAACCGTGGAGGCGGTGATCGGCGCGGGCGCGGTCGGTGTCAACCTGGAGGACTCGACGGCCGTCGGCGGTCCGCTGTTCCCGGTGGCCGAGCAGGCCGCGCGGCTGCGGGCGGCCCGGAGGGCGGCGGCCGCGGGGGGCCTGCCGGAGCTGGTGGTCAACGCGAGGACGGACGTGTTCCTGTTCGGCCTGGGCGGGCTCGACGACGTGCTGGAGCGGGCCGAGGCCTACGCGGAGGCGGGTGCGGACGGACTGTTCGTCCCCGGGCTGCTGGACCTCGACGCGCTGGCCGAGTTGTGCGGGCGCACCGCGCTGCCGGTGAACGCGATGGCCGTCGCGGGCGGGCCGACCGTCGCCGAACTCGCCGCCGCGGGGGTGCGCCGCGTCAGCGTCGGTACGGGCCTCGCCCAGCTCGCGTACACCGCCGCGCGCCGGGCCGCCGCCGAACTGCTGGGTGCCGGGACGCTGACGGAGCTCGACGGCTCGCTCGGCTTCGGCGAGCTGAACTCCCTCTACGGGGGCTGACGCGCCGAACCCGGGCGGAGGCGCCGAGGCCGGGCGGACGCGTCGAACCGGGGTCGCCCGGCCCCTCCCCCGAGCGGGCCGGACGACCCCGGTGGTCCGGGGCGGGTGCGGATCAGGCGGCCGGCGGCGGCAGTTCGCGCAGTCGGCTGACCGGCGAGAGGGCGAGCGGGACGAGCATCAGGGCCGAGCCGACGGCGATCGCCATGAGGCCCTGGCGCAGCCCGAGGGCCCCGCCGATGACGCCGCCGAGCAGGCCGCCCAGAGAGCCGCCGCCGAACAGCAGGGTGCGGAACGCCGCGTTCATCCGGCCCATCAGCGGCTGCGGCGTCAGGGTCTGGCGCAGGCTGACCATCACCACGCCGGCCACGCCGAGCCCCAGGTAGCCGACGAAGAACGAGCCGACGAACAGGGCCATCCGCACCGGCTTCGGACCGTCCGCGAACGCGACCAGCAGCGGACTCGCGAAGATCGCCGCCATCGAGACCGCGTAGACCAGGCCCAGCCGCAACCGCTTGATCACCCGCCCGGAGACGGCCGCCCCCGCCAGCCCGCCGACCGAGGAGGCGGAGAAGACGACGCCGATCTGGGTGGGTGTCAGCCCCTGGTCGCGCACCGCGTACAGGACGAACACCGTCCACACCGAGATCATCGAGAAGTTGCAGAACGGCCCCACCAGCGCCAGCGGGCGCAGGACGCGGTCGCCGAAGACCCAGCGCAGGCCCTCGGCCAGCTCCCGTCCGAGGTGCCGGCCCTCCGCCGGCGGCTCGGGGCGGGGCTCGGGCGTGCGGATCCACAGCAGCGTCAGCAGCGAGACCAGGTAGGAGAGGGCGTCCGCCGCCAGCGCGACCGGCGCGGTCAGGGTGCCGATCAGCACGCCCGCCAGGCCGGGCCCTGCGACGTCCGCCGTGGAGGAGGTGACGCCGAGCTTCTGGTTGGCCTCGACGTAGTGCTTCGGGTCCTTCACCAGGGTCGGGACGAAGGACATCCAGCTGACGTCGAACAGGACGGAGAAGACGCCGATCGCGCAGGCGAGCGTCAGCAGCACCGGCAGCGTCAGGTGGTGGGTCGCGGCCAGCAGCGGGATCAGTCCGATGAGCACCATCCGGGCGCCGTTGGCCAGGAGCATGACGCGCCTGCGCCGCATCCGGTCGACCAGGACGCCGAAGACCAGCGCGAGGCCGAGGTAGGGGACCAGCTGCAGGAAGCGCAGCAGGCCGACCTGCTCGGGCGTGGCGTCGAAGGCGATGACGGCGGTGAGCGGCAGGGCGAGCGTGGTGACCTGGCTGCCGAGCAGCGAGAGGGTCTCGCCGGACCAGAACTTGAGGAAGTCCCGGTTGTGTCGCAGCCGGGCCGGCTGCTGCTGGTCGGCCGAACGGGTCTGCGGGTCGGGCCCGATCGCGGTGGCGGTCATCCGGTGGTACTCCCCCTGAGTCAATTCTTACGGCTGGCGCTTGATCAACCGTTAGAATCATGGCAGCTGGACTTGATGGTTGCAAGGGGTGGCTACCATTAGGTCCATGGATTCCGTCACTGCTCAGGAGCGCACGGCACAGTCCTCACCGGGCCTGCCGCTCGCCGTCGCGTTCGCCAACACGCTGATCGCCGTCCGGGGGAAGGTCCGGGACACCGTCGGGACGCCGGAGGAGCTCGCCGCCTGGCTGGCGTCCGAGGCCGATGCTCCCGGGCTGTCGGCCGACGAGGCCGACCTGGCGGGTTTCCGGGTGCTGCGCGACGCGGTCCGTACCGTTCTGCGCGCGTTCGTCGACGGCGAGCCGGCCCCTGCCGTCGAGGTCGAGCGGATCAACGAGGCGTCCGCCGCCGCGCCGCGCTGGCCCGTCCTGACCGCCGACGGAACCGGGCTCACCGTCGTCCAGCGGACCGGCCGCGACGGGTTCCCCGCCGCGCTCGCCGCGCTCGCCCACGGCACTGCCGACCTGCTCGGCGGTCCGCTCGCGGCCGACCTGAGGGCCTGCCACGGGCCGGGCTGCGTCCAGTTCTTCGTCAAGGACCACCCGCGCCGCGAGTGGTGCGGGCCCGGCTGCGGCAACCGGGCCCGCGCCGCCCGCCACTACCACCGGCAGCGCGAGCAGTCGGCCTGACGCCCGGGAAACCGGTGCGCCCCGGAGGGATCCCTCCGGGGCGCACGGGTGCTGCGGGCGCGTCAGTCGGTGAAACCGAGCTCGCCCAGGGCCTTCTCGGATCGCGACCCCGCTCGCGGCGGCCCGCAGCGCGAGCGCCGCGCCGGAGGAGACGCCGATCACGTGGGCCGAGTCGCCGGCGGCCGCGAGGTCCTCGATCTCGCGCTCGACGGCGAACGGCGCGGTGTCCGCGCCCCCGCCGCGCCCGCGCCGGTCGTAGGTGTAGACGGTGTGGCGCGCGGCCAGCTGCTCGGCGACCGCCGCGCCGGGCCGCGAGACCGTCCACAGCCTGTGGACGGTCTCGCGCACGCGGGCCTCGATGTCGTACCTCCAGTACCGCGGATCCGTTTCGCGCACCAGCGTCAACTCCTCGATCTCGGGCGGGAGAAGCACACTGCGGCTGAGTTCGACCACGCCCGCGACGCCGGCCGCCCGCACCCTCCGCGGCGTAACCCCCGCCACCACCCGGGCCGGTGCGGTCGGGGACGGCCAACGCGGCGCACGGGTCCGGCTGTCCGGCGTAGCCTTCGTGCATGGCAGAGAGCAAGGTCCGGAAGACGGCGGCTCCGAAGGCGAAGCCCGCGGCGAAGCCGAGGAAGCCCGAGTCCCGGCTGGCGATGGTGCGGCGGGCGCGCAGGATCAACCGGGAGCTCGCGGAGCTGTATCCGTACGCGCACCCGGAGCTGGACTTCGAGAACCCCTTCCAACTGCTGGTGGCCACCGTGCTGTCGGCACAGACGACGGACCTGCGGGTGAACCAGACGACGCCCGCACTGTTCGCCCGGTACCCCGCCCCGGAGGACATGGCGGCGGCGAACCCGGAGGAGCTGGAGGAGATCATCCGCCCGACCGGGTTCTTCCGGAACAAGGCGAAGTCGCTCATCGGCCTGTCGATCGCGCTGCGCGACGACTTCGGCGGCGAGGTCCCGGGCCGCCTGGACGACCTGGTGACCCTGCCCGGAGTCGGCCGCAAGACCGCCAACGTCGTCCTCGGCAACGCCTTCGGCGTCCCGGGGATCACCGTCGACACCCACTTCGGGCGCCTGGCGAGGCGGTTCGGCTGGACCACCGAGGACGACCCGGTGAAGGTCGAGCTGGCCGTCGCCGAGATCTTCCCGAAGTCCGAGTGGACGATGCTCTCGCACCGCGTGGTCTTCCACGGCCGCCGGATCTGCCACTCCCAGAAGCCCGCCTGCGGAGCCTGCCCGATCGCGCCGCTCTGCCCGTCGTACGGCGAGGGCGAGACGGACCCGGAGAAGGCGAGGAAACTGCTCAAGTACGAGATGGGCGGCCATCCCGGTCAGCGGCTGAAGCCCCCGGGGGACTTCCCCGGCGAGGCCGCCGCGCGCGCCGACGCCGCCGCCCACCGGGGACACGTCGCGGACCTGGCGGTGGGCGAGTGAGCGGGCCGGAGCCGATGGCGCGGGAGATCGAGCGGGACGGTCTGCCGGAGTGGCTGGAGCCCGTCCGGGACGCCGCCGAGCGCGTGCTGCCCGAGCAGCTGAGCCGCTTCCTGCCGCCGGTGGAGGACGCCCGGGCGGCCGCCGTGCTGATGCTCTTCGGGGAGTGCGAGCAGGGCCCCGACCTGCTGCTGATCGAGCGGGCCCGCTCGCTGCGCTCGCACGCCGGGCAGCCGTCCTTCCCGGGCGGCGCGCTCGACCCGGAGGACGGCGACCCGGACGGCCCCGGCCCGATCGCGGCGGCGCTGCGCGAGGCCTGGGAGGAGACCGGCCTGGACCCGGCCGGGGTGCAGGTGTTCGCCGCGCTGCCCGCCCTCTACATCCCGGTGAGCCGCTTCGTGGTGACCCCGGTGCTCGGCTGGTGGCGCGAGGAGTCGCCGGTGCGCCCGGTGGACGCGGGGGAGACGGGCGCCGTGTTCCGGGTGACGATCGCGGAGCTCGCCGACCCGGCGAACCGGGTCCGGCTGCGGCATCCGTCCGGGCACCTGGGCCCGGCGTTCGCGGTGGCCGGGCGGCTGGTCTGGGGCTTCACCGCCGGGGTGATCGACCGGGTGCTGCACCACAGCGGCCTGGAGCGGCCGTGGGACCCGTCCCGGATCGTCGACCTCTCGGACGACGCGCTGGCCCTGGTGCAGGGCGACACCGAGCGCTCCCGCGCGCTGCTGGGCGGCGAAGCCGGTCCCTCGTGAGGGCCCGTCCGCGCGGTCGTGCCGCAGGTCGTGGGAGGGTGTCCGGGTGAACGTCCTGGATGTGCTGCTGATCCTCGCCGCCGTCGGTTTCGCCGTGTCGGGCTACCGGCAGGGCTTCGTGGTGGGCGTGCTGTCGGTCGTGGGCTTCCTCGGCGGCGGCCTGCTCGCGGTGCAGCTGCTGCCGCTGCTGCTCGACCACCTGAGCCCCGGCACGACGGCCTCGGTGGTGGCCGTCGTCGTGGTGATCGTGTTCGCCGCGATCGGCCAGGCGATCACCACGCACTTCGGCTGGAAGCTGCGCGGCCACATCGACCGCCGTCCCGCGCGGGTGCTGGACGCGGCCGGCGGAGCGGTCGTCAACGTGATCTCGATGCTGCTGGTGGCCTGGCTGATCGGCTCCGCGCTCGCGGGAACGTCCCTGCCGACGGTCTCCAAGCAGGTCCGCTCCTCGGCGATCCTCGGCGGCGTCCAGGACGCGCTGCCCGGCGACGCGCCGAACTGGTTCTCGGACTTCTCGAAGGTGCTCGCCCGCAACGGCTTCCCCCAGGTCTTCAACCCCTTCGAGCACGAGCCGATCACCCAGGTCGACACGCCCGACCCCGCGCTGGCCGCCAGCCCGGTGGTGGCGAAGGCCCGGCAGAGCCTGGTCAAGGTGGTCGGCACCGCCACCTCCTGCGGCAAGACCCTGGAGGGCAGCGGTTTCGTCTTCGCCCCGCACCGGGTGATGACCAACGCCCACGTGGTCGGCGGGGTCGACGAGCCGACCGTGCAGATCGGCGGCGTCGGCCAGCTCTACGACGCGACGGTGGTCCGCTACGACTGGCAGCGCGACATCGCGGTCCTCGACGTGCCCAAGCTGAACGCGCCCCCGCTGGCCTTCGCGGGCGAGGCCAGGACCAACGACAACGCCATCGTGGCCGGCTTCCCCGAGAACGGCGCCTTCAACGTCCAGCCCGCCCGCATCCGCGGCCGCATCCAGGCCAACGGCCCGGACATCTACCACCGCGGCCAGGTCGTGCGCGACGTCTACTCCGTCCGCTCGCTCGTCCGCCAGGGCAACAGCGGCGGCCCGCTGCTCGCCCCGGACGGCCAGGTGTACGGCGTGGTGTTCGCCAAGTCGCTGGACAGCGCCGACACCGGGTACGTGCTCACGGCGGCCGAGGTGAAGGACGACGCCGAGAAGGGCAGCTCCGCGACGGCGCGGGTGGACACCCAGGGCTGCGCGCTCTGACGCCGTCCGGCGCGCGAGGGCCTGCCGGCGCACCGGGACCGGTCGGTTCGCCGGGCCCGTCCGGTTCATCACCGCCGGTCGGCGCGCCGGTGCGGCGGAGACCGGATATCCGTCGGACCGTCAGTCCGCCCTGGTAGCCTCGGCCGCGCTCACCCGTTCGGCTCAATCCGGCGCCGTTCCGGAGTGAGTCAACGGGAGGTCGTGGTAGTCCGATGATGGGTCACTCGCACGCGGTCAGCGGGGCGATGCTGTATGCGGCATCGGCGCCGTTCCTGCCCCCGCTGCTGCTGCACACCACGCTGCAGCCGGCGGACATATTGATGGGCACGGTGCTGTGCGCGGGCGCGGCACTGCTGCCGGACCTCGACCACCACGACGGCTCGATCGCCAACTTCCTCGGCCCGGTCTCCAAGGCGCTCTGCCGCTTCGTCGCCTGGGCCTCCGGCGGTCACCGGCACGCCACCCACTCGCTGCTGTTCGTCGCGCTGATGGGCGGCGGCACCTGGGCGGGCGTCACCTTCCTGGGCCGCAACTTCACCCTCGCGGTGACGTTCTTCCTGCTGGCGCTCGCGGTCCGGGCGCTGCGGCTCTGCCCGCCCGGCGACGGCCCGGAGGCGTGGATCACCGTCGTCGGCCTGGCCGCGCTCGGCACCTTCGGGATGAACACCTGGATGCCGAACGCCCCCGGCTGGCTGCCGTACGCGGTCGGCCTGGGCACGCTGGCGCACCTGCTGGGCGACTGCCTGACGAAGAAGGGCGCGCCGCTGCTCTGGCCGCACAAGGAGCGCTACGAGATCGTGCTGATCAAGCGCAGCGGCAACGACGTCGAGACCAAGGTGCTGGTGCCGATCATGTCGGTGGCGACCTTCGCCCTGCTCTGGTTCACGGCACTGTCGCCGACGATCGTGAACTGACGCGACGATCGCGAACCGGGCGGCGTCCAAAGTGCGGACCGAGCGGCGCGTTCTTGACGACCGCGGCGCGGGACCTCAGGTCTCGCGCCGCAGTCGTGCGCCCACCCAGCGGGCGCGTCGGCCGAGGATGCGCGGGATGCCGAGTTGTCGCTGCGCCGAGCGCTGACGGCGGTCCGTGCCGTCGTAGCCGAGGTCGTCCGCCCACTCGGAACGGGGGGCGGACCGGTGCGAGCTGTTCTGGCGTCGGGCGCGCGACGCGCCGCCGCGATCGGGCATCCAGGTCATACCGGAATGGATGCCCCTGAGCCGGTCGGGGTAACCGCCCAGGCGGCATCGAAAGTGTCCTATGCGTTTGTCATATGAACACAACATCACGGGGGTTGGGAGCAGAGGCCCTGTTCAGCGGCTCACTCCTTGTGCCCGCCGATCCAGTCCAGCAGCTCCGTCGTGAACTCCTCCGGCGCCTCCTCGTGCGGGAAGTGCCCGACGCCCGGCATCAGCCGCCAGCGGTACGGCGCCGCCACGTACTCGCCGCCGCCGAGCGCGGTGTGCGACAGCAGCACCGGGTCGGACGCCCCCTGGACGTGCAGTGTGGGCGCGCTGATCGGCTTCTTCATCCGGCGGGCGAACTGGATGCCGTCCGGACGGGCCATCGACCGCAGCAGCCAGCGGTACGGCTCGATCGAGCAGTGCGCCGTGCTGGGGATCTGGATCGCCTGCCGGTACGCGTGCACCGCGGCCTCGTCCAGTGTGTCCGGCCCGGTCCACTCGTCCAGGTAGCGGGCGACCAGTGCGGCGTCGTCGGCGACCAGGCGGCGTTCCGGTATCCACGGCCGCTGGAAGCCCAGCACGTGCTCGAAGGCGGCGATCTGCCGGCGGTCGGTGAGCAGCGCCCGGCGCAGGTCCCGCGGGTGCGCGGCGGACACCACGGTGAGGCTCTGGATCACCGACGGGCGCATCACCGCCGCCACCCAGGCCAGGGTGCCGCCGGAGGCGTGCCCGACCAGGTGGGCCCGGCGCTCGCCGAGCGAGCGGATCACCCCGGTGACGTCCAGGGCGAGGTTGCCCGGGTCGTACCCGCGCGGGGTGCGGTCGCTGCCGCCGATGCCCCGCAGGTCGAGCGCGACCGCCCGGTAGCCGGCCTCGGCGAGCGCGGTCAGCTGGTGGCGCCAGGCCCACCAGTACTGCGGCCAGCCGTGCACCAGCAGCACCAGCGGGCCCTCGCCCAGCTCGGCGATGTGGAACCGGGCGCCGTTGGCGGCGAGGTCGCGGTGCGTCCACGGGCCTCCCTGCCGGATGCTCCAGGCCTCGGCCTCCGCTGTCTCCGCGGCCCTGTCGACAGCCTCCCGGCCGGGCTCCTGGTCGGGGCCGGAGTCGGCGGACGGCTGCGCGGGCACGGGCTTCTGGTCAAGCGGCATACCGAGAGCGTGTCACATCCGTGCGTCGAACACGCGCCCGGCACTCGCTGTCGGTGCACCCGACGGGGGCGCGCCCTTACGGGATGCGGCCCAGCGCGCGGTCGATCTCCTCCTTGGTGGCCGGCCGCGGACGGGCGTTCTTCAGCACGTCGGCGGTCTTCTGAGCGCCCTCGATGGTGCGGACCGGCTTCTCGATCCTCTTGAACGAACGCCACGCCAGCATGCCGAGCAGCGCCGCGAGCAGGAGGTAGGCGCCGGCCACGATCAGGAACGACCAGCCGAGCGACAGGCCGAGCGCGTGGATGCCGAAGGCCGCCGCGGCGCTCAGCATCGGGACGGCGGCCAGCGCCACCACCCCGGCGACCGTCAGCGACACACCGCCGGACACGCCGCGCTTGACGTCCGCCCGCAGCTCGGCCTTGGCGAGCGCGATCTCGTCGTGGACCAGCGCGGACAGGTCGGCGGTGGCCGCCGCGAACAGCTGCCCCACCGAACGCTCGCCCTCGTAGGGCGCCCGGCCGTTGCTGGACGGGTCTGCGGCTCCTGCGGGCATCAGCGGTTCTCCTCTGCGGCTGTGCGGCGTGACGCCGCCGCTCGGTGCGGTTCCGGGGACCGGAGGGGGCCCGGAGGCGTCAGTGGACTGTCGACAGCTCAGAATCATGCCCCTACCGGCCAGTCGCACACCACTCCGGGGCCCCGCCGGAGCGACGTGTCCCGGTGGCCCGACGCCCCGTGGAGCCCGTGGAGGGCCCCTGCGGGGCTGCAGGGGTCCTCGTGGGTGCCGGGAGCGCGGGGCGGGCGCCCGGCGGGCCACAGGGGCCCTGAGCGACTCTCAGCAGCTGTTCGGCGCGAACGGGTGGGTGAACGGGACGGACCCGGTCGTCAGGGCGGACCCGGTCATCGGGACGGGCGGGCTCGGTGGGACGGATTCGGGATCAGCGGGCCGTGCCCCGACCGGCGTCCGGCCGGTCGTCGCCGGGGTGCGGCGCGAGCTTCGCCACCCGGGCCCGCCAGGCCGGGTCGTCCGGCTGGTAGACGTCCGGGATGCCGTCGCCGTCCAGGTCCCGGTCCTCCTCCTCGCACAGCGCGCGGTAGTGCCGGTTGCGCAGTTTGAGCAGCACGGTCGCGACCACCGCGCAGAGCAGCGAGCCCACCAGGACGGCCGTCTTCGAGCGGTCGGCCAGCGCCGGGTCCCCGGGGAAGGCCAGCTCGCTGATCAGCAGCGAGACGGTGAAGCCGATTCCCGCGAGCACCGCGACTGCGAACATGTCGGCCCACTTGAGCTGCGGGTTCAGTTCCGCCCTGGTGAACCGGGCGGCCAGCCAGGTGCCGCCGAAGATGCCCACCGTCTTGCCGACCAGCAGGCCGATGACGATGCCGAGCGGCGTGGCCTGGGTGAACACCTCGCGCAGCGCCGGGAAGGAGATCGTCACCCCGGCCGCGAGCAGTGCGAACACCGGGACGGCCAGCCCGGCCGACAGCGGGCGGACGAGGTGCTCGATGTGCTCGCCGGGGGAGTGCTCCTCGTCGCCCTCGCGGTGGCAGCGCAGCATCAGGCCCATGGCGACGCCCGCGACCGTGGCGTGCACGCCGCTCTCGTGCATCAGTGCCCAGACGACGAAGGCCAGCGGCACGAACAGGTACCAGCCGTGCACCCCGCGCCGGTGCAGGAACCAGAACAGCACCAGGCCGGCGAAGGCCAGGCCGAGCGCCCAGAACCTGATGCCGGAGCTGTAGAAGATCGCGATGATCAGGATGGCGATCAGGTCGTCCACGACGGCCAGGGTGAGCAGGAAGGCGCGCAGCGCCGAGGGCAGGTGGCTGCCGACCACGGCCAGGACGCCGAGGGCGAAGGCGATGTCGGTGGCGGTCGGGATCGCCCAGCCGGTCGGATGGCCGCCGTCGCCCGAGTTGATCAGGGCGAACAGGATCGCGGGAAGCGCGACGCCGCAGACCGCGGCTATCACGGGCAGCACGGCGGCGCTCGGGCTGCGCAGCTCGCCCGCGACGAACTCGCGCTTGAGCTCGATGCCGGCGACGAAGAAGAAGATCGTCAACAGGCCGTCCTTGGCCCAGCCGCCGAGCGTCAGGTCGAGGTGGAGCGGGGCGGACGGGCCGACGGTGCGGTCGAGGACGCTCTCGTACGCGTGCGGCCAGACGTTGGCCCAGATCAGCGCGACCACGGCGGCGGCCAGCAGCAGGATGCCGCCGACCGTCTCGGTGCGCAGCGCGTCGGTGATGTACGCGCGCTCGGGCAGGGGCAGCCGGCCGAGGAGCTGCCGGCGGTGGGTCGTCGGCTCGTTGACGGGCGGCTGTCGGGTCACGCTCGGACCTCCTGCGGGCTGGGAACGGCAATCGGATGCACTCGTGGTGCGAAGTGCCGACCAGACTTCCCGGCGCGCCCTTTGACGCCCGGATTCCCGTTCGAGGATCTTGATGCGTCTTTGACAGTCTAGCTGGAACGTTCGAGTACATTCGGATTTGTCCCAGCTGAGGACCCAAGCCCTGGCCGCGCGTTCTGCACCCTCGCGGAGCACCGGCGCCGCACCCGAATGGCCCCGGCCGCGTGCAGACGAGTGAACGCGTTCCTGCCGTCGGGTGCAGGCGCCGCCCGGCCCGGGCCGACACCCGGTTCGAATGCGGTTCCGTCACCAGGACGTTCACCGAGCTGCTGCTCGCCGGGCGGCCGCCGCCCAGGGCGAGGTCCGGTACGACGATCCGATCGACCGCTGTCTGCCCGCCGACGTCGGCTCCGGCTACCCGCACGCGCGGCCGATCACCCTGCTCCACCTGGCCACCCACACCTCGGGCCTGTCCCGGCCTGACGACGACGCCCGCGAGACGACGGTGCCCCGGGCGGTCATCACCGCCCGGGGCACCGCCCGTCGCCTCACTCAGGAGTCAGCGTGCTCAGCCGTTGCTGCCGGTGGGCGGGAGCTGGGCCTGGATCTGGCTCATCACCGTGCTGTCGGCGAGGGTGGTGGTGTCACCGACCTCGCGGCCCTCGGCGATGTCGCGCAGCAGGCGGCGCATGATCTTGCCGGAGCGGGTCTTCGGCAGCTCGCCGACCACCTTGATCTGCTTCGGCTTGGCGATCGGGCCGAGCGTGCGGCCGACGTGCGCCCGCAGCTCCTCGACCAGCTCAGGGGTCTCGGTGACGCCGCCGCGCAGGATCACGAAGGCGACGATCGCCTGGCCGGTGGTGGCGTCCGTGGCGCCGACCACGGCGGATTCGGCCACCGAGGAGTGGCCGACCAGGGCCGATTCGACCTCGGTGGTGGAGATGTTGTGGCCGGAGACGAGCATGACGTCGTCGACCCGGCCGAGCAGCCAGATGTCGCCGTCCTCGTCCTTCTTGGCACCGTCACCGGCGAAGTAGCGGCCCTCGAAGCGCGACCAGTAGGTGTCGATGTACCGCTGGTCGTCGCCCCAGATGGTGCGGAGCATCGACGGCCACGGTTCGGTGAGCACCAGGTAGCCGCCGGAGCCGTTCGGGACCTCGACGCCGTTGTCGTCGACGACGGTGGCCGCGATGCCCGGCAGGGCGCGCTGGGCCGAGCCCGGCTTGGTCTCGGTGACGCCCGGCAGCGGGCTGATCATCATGGCGCCGGTCTCGGTCTGCCACCAGGTGTCCACGATCGGGGTCTTGCCGGCGCCGATGTGCTCGCGGTACCAGATCCACGCCTCGGGGTTGATCGGCTCGCCGACGCTGCCCAGCACCCGCAGCGAGGACAGGTCGAACTTCGCGGGGATGTCGTCGCCCCACTTCATGAACGTGCGGATCGCGGTGGGCGCGGTGTAGAGGATCGTCACCCGGTACTTCTGGACGATCTCCCAGAACCGGCCCTGGTGCGGGGTGTCCGGGGTGCCCTCGTAGACGACCTGGGTGGCGCCGTTGGCCAGCGGGCCGTAGACGATGTACGAGTGGCCGGTGACCCAGCCGATGTCGGCGGTGCACCAGTAGACGTCGGTCTCCGGCTTGAGGTCGAAGACCGCGTGGTGGGTGTAGCTGGCCTGGGTGAGGTAGCCGCCCGAGGTGTGCAGGATGCCCTTGGGCTTCCCGGTGGTGCCCGAGGTGTACAGGATGAACAGCGGGTGCTCGGCGTCGTGCGCCTCGGGGGTGTGCTCGGTGGACTGGCGCGCGGTGATCTCGTGCCACCACACGTCGCGGCCCTCGGTCCAGGCGGTCTCCTGCCCGGTGCGGCGGACCACCAGGACGTGCTCGACGCCCTCGACCTTGGTGAGGGCCTCGTCGATGGCCGGCTTGAGCGCGGACGGCTTGCCGCGGCGGTAGCCGCCGTCGGCGGTGATGACGAGCTTGGCCTGGGCGTCCTGGATGCGGGAGGCGACGGCGTCGGCGGAGAAGCCGCCGAAGACCACCGAGTGGGTGGCGCCGATCCGGGCGCAGGCGAGGATCGCGACGACCGCCTCGGCGATCATCGGCAGGTAGACCGCCACCCGGTCGCCCTTGGCGACGCCGAGCTCCAGCAGCGCGTTGGCGGCCTGCGACACCTCGTCCTTCAGCTGGGCGTAGGTGATCGAGCGGCTGTCGCCGGGCTCGCCCTCGAAGTGGATGGCGACCCGGTCGCCGAGGCCGTTCTCGACGTGCCGGTCGACGCAGTTGTAGGCCACGTTGAGCTTGCCGTCGGCGAACCACTTGGCGAACGGCGGGTTGGACCAGTCGAGCGTCTCGGTGGGCTCGACGGCCCAGCTGAGGCGGCGGGCCTGCTCGGCCCAGAAGCCCAGGCGGTCCTCGGAGGCCTGCGCGTACGCGGCCGCGGTGACGTTGGCCGCTGCGGCGAGTTCTGCCGGCGGAGCGAAGCGACGCTCCTCCTTGAGCAGGTTGGCCAGGCTCTCGTTGCTCAACACGCACTCCTCATCGAGTCATGATCTGGGACGATCCCGTGCGTGGGGATTGTCCCGTGTGTCCCAGCGCACAGCTCACCAGGCGAAGAGCCCACTTGACAAGAGGCACCCGGGAATTGGTGTAGACCTTTGAGCGAGAGGTGAATGACGTCGTCAGGGCCGGGCCGAGCACGGACCCCCGCGGCCGGCTGTCGCAGCGGCCACCGGAACGGCGTCGGGAGGGCGTCGGAACGGCCGAGTGGATGCCGCTGCGGAAACCGTGGAGGTCGGTGAAGGGGGCCCGCGCCCCGGCCCACCCGGAGGGGGCGCGGGCCCGGCTCTCAGGCGGCCAGCTGGGGATCCTCCTCACTGCCGGCGGCGGGCACCCGGTCCGGGATTCCATTCGCTCCTTCGGGCGGGCGCACCGCCGGTGTGCCCGGTGCCTCGGCCGGACGTGTCCCGACCGGCCGCGCCTCGACCGGACTGAAAGTGCCGGCCGCGCGGTCGAGGACGTACGCCTGGGCGGTCGCGAAGTCGAAGTACATCCCGACCAGGCGCAGGGTGCCCTCCTCGACCCGGCGCTCCACCGCCGGATTCGCCATCAACTGATCCAACTGCTGGACGACGTTGGTGATGCAGAGCTGCTCCGCCAGGTCCACCACGGGCCGGTCGGCGAACTCGGCGGGGGCCCGTCGGAGCCGGTCCAGCGAGCCGCGGCCGTTGCGCAGCCAGCGGGTCAGCGGGGTCGGCGTGCCGGGGCGCTCGTGGACGCCGTCCAGCAGAGCCTTCATCGCCCCGCAGCCGGAGTGGCCGCAGACCGTGATCGAGCGCACCTCCAGCGCCTCGACGGCGTACTGCACCGCGGCGGCCACCGAGTCGTCGGCCGCGCCGGGCTCGAACGGGGCCGGCACGAGGTTGCCGACGTTGCGGACGGTGAACAGGTCGCCCGGGCCGCTGTTGGTGATCATGCTGGTGACCATCCGCGAGTCCGCGCAGGTCAGGAAGAGCTGGGAGGGCGTCTGCCCCTCCCGGGCCAGCCGGGCGAGTTCGGGCCGGATCAGCGGGGCGGTGTGCTGCTGGAAGACCCGGACGCCGTCGAGCAGCCGACCGTGCGGGTCCTCCTGCTGCTCGATGCAGTGGTGGCCGACCCAGGGCGTCCAGGCCCGGCAGCGGTGCGGGCCGGGGGAGCTCCCGGCACGGACCGTCCCGTCGGGGTCGAGCACCTCGTCGTCCTGGCGCCGCGTCACCATCGAGACCCGGCCGCCCGAGGCCTGGTGCCCGGAGCGCCAGCTGTGCAGCGTCTCGTACGCGGCGTGGTCCAGGAAGGACCCGTCGTGGACCACTGTCACGTCGGTGTCGGAGGGGATCCCGGCCAGTGCCCGGCTCAGCCGGGGCACGGCGGTGAAGGTGAGCGGGCCGTGTGTCTGGACCGTCACCGAACCGTCGGGGCCGGCCAGCACGTCCACGTGGGCGCGGGTGAGCCGGTAGAGCGCGAGCAGGACGGCGGTGGCGGCGCCGAGCGCCACGCCCCACAGCACGCCGAACACCACGACGCCCAGCCCGGTGGTCAGGTAGACCGGGAACTCGCGGTGCCGGTGCACCTTGCGGATGTGCGCGAAGCTCATCATCTGCAGCCCGACGACCAGCACCAGCGCGCCCAGTGCGGCCAGCGGGATCCGGCGCAGCCCGCCGGTCAGCGCCACCGCGGCCGCGAGCACCCAGACACCGTGCAGGACCGAGGCCCACCTGGTCTGCCCGCCCGCGCGCACGTTGGCGGTGCTGCGCACCGCGCCGCCGGCGATCGGGAGTCCGCCGAGCAGGCCGCTGACGATGTTGGCGACGCCTTGGCCGCGCAGTTCGCGGTCGAGGTCGCCGGTGCGTCGGGACATCCGGTCGATCGCGACGGCGGAGAGCAGCGACTCGACGCTCGCGACGGCGGTGACGGTGAGGACGGCGGCGAGCACTCCGGCGAGCGGCCCGTGCGGGAGGGCGGGGACGAACGAGTGCGGCTGCCAGGAGGGCAGTTCGATGTGGGCGAGCGGAAGGTTCGTCGCGGTGGCGAGGGTGGTGGCGGCGGCGACGGCGGCCAGCGGTCCGGGCACCCTGGCCAGCTTGGCGCCCAACGTGCCTGCGCGGCCGGGGAGTCGGCCGAGGCGTGGCCAGCCGAGCAGGGCGACCACGGTCACCGCGCCGATCAGCAGGGCGGGCGGGTGCGGGTCCGCCAACTGCCCGGGCAGTGCGAGGAGGTTGGCGATCGCGGAGCTCTGGGGGGAGCCGCCGAGCACGACGTGCAGCTGGGCGATGGCGATGGCGAGCCCGACCCCGGCCAGCATGCCGTGCACGATGGCGGGCGAGACGGCGAGCGCCGTCCGGGCCACTCGGCGTGCGCCGAGGAGGAGCTGGATCAGCCCGGCGGCGAGGGTGATGGCGCAGGTGGCCTGCCAGCCGTACTGGGCGATCAGCCCGGCCGTGATGACCGTCAGCGCGGCCGAGGGCCCGCTGACCTGGAGGGGCGTGCCGCCGAGCAGCCCGACGACGATGCCGCCGACGGCGGCCGCGGCGAGGCCCGCGGTGAGCGGGGCCCCGGTCGCGAGCGCGATGCCGAGGGAGAACGGCACAGCGATCAGGAAGACCACCACGGAGGCCGAGAGGTCCTGCATCCACCGGACGCGGGGGCCGGAGCCGGGGCCCGGCGGCGCGTGGTCTGTCGTGTCGGAGGCGATGGGGGCGCTGGAGATGTCGAGGGTCATTGTCTTTCCCGTCTGTCCGGGGGAACGAACGCAGTCAGGTCCGGCGGTGAGTCCGGTCGTGGGGGTCCGGGGCGGATCGGCTGTCGTGGGTCGCGACGGTGTGGCGGGATGGCGTGGGCGCGGCGGGGAGTGCGGGTGTCACCGGCCGGACCTTGACCATCAGGGCCCGCCAGGGGCCTCGGCGAGGAGCGGGAGGCCTCGCGGAGGGCCGCCGGGACGGACCATCAAGACTCGGTAAACCGAGGGTAATGAAAGCTTTGCACGCAGTCGTTCGGGGCGGAAGGGGGAAAGCCCCTTATTCACCCCATTGGGTGGTGTTCGAACCGGCGGAAATCTGCTGATGGGGCAACCCGGACACGTCGAACGGGCCGCGCCCTCCCCGGAGGCGGGGGAGGGCGCGGCCCGTTCGGGTGCCGTTCGCCGGCTCGGCCGACGGTGGTCCGGAAATGGCTCGGGAGTGGTTCGGGGGTGCTCCGGGAGTGGTTCGGACGGTTCGTCAGGCGGGCGCGCCAGCCGGGGCGGGCCGCTCGCCGCCGTGCGCGAACTCGCCCAGCACGAACCCGTGGTCCACCTGGGTCGCGAGGTCGACCCCCACCTTGGCGTTGGCCCAACTCTCCGCGTTCCGCAGGTGGAAGAGCACGGCCTGGTCGGTGTAGCGCCGCGCGTCGCGCCGGTCGTGGGCGGCGTCGACCTCGGTCAGCAACTGCTCCAGCACGGCCCGGTTGGCCGGCTCCAGGGTCTTCAGCGGCGGCTCGGCGCCCTGCTCCAGGCGCCGCACCCAGTCCGAGTGTCCGAAGGTCGTGAGCAGGTCGTCGCCGACCTCTCGGCGCAGGAACTCCAGGTCGTCCGGGCCCTGCACCTTGTTGCCAATCACCCTCAGGTGAACGCCGAAGTCGCGGGCGTAGTCCTTGTACTGGCGGTAGACCGAGACGCCCTTGCGGGTCGGCTCGGCGACCAGGAAGGTCAGGTCGAAGCGGGTGAACAGGCCGGAGGCGAAGGAGTCGGAGCCCGCCGTCATGTCGGTGACGAGGTACTCGTCGCGGCCGTCCACCAGGTGGTTGAGCAGCAGCTCGACCGCGCCGACCTTGGAGTGGTAGCAGGCCACCCCGAGGTCCTCCTCGGTGAAGGCGCCGGTCGCGAGCAGTCGCACCGAGCCCTCGTCCAGCGCGATCGGCCGCGCGCAGGCGGCGTAGACCGGGTTCTCCTCGACGATGCGCAGCAGACGCGAACCCCGGCCGGGCGGTGTGGTTTTGATCATCTCGTCGGCCGAGCCGATCAGCCGATTGCTGCCGCGCAGGTATTCCTTGATCTCCGGGAGGTGTGCGCCGAGCGAGGGCAGCGCGGAGGCCTGATCGTCCGTCAGGCCGAGCGCCGGACCGAGGTGCTGGTTGATGTCGGCGTCGACGGCGATCACCGGCCGACCCGTGGCGGCCAGATGGCGGATGAACAGCGCGGACAGTGTGGTCTTGCCGCTGCCGCCCTTGCCGACGAAGGCGATCTTCATCTGGGACTCCGGCTCTCGCTCGGGGGCTCTCGCTCCGGGGGGTTCCGCCCCCGGGTCTCGCCCTGGGAGCTCAACTGGCGCCGGGACGTAACTGGAAATCGTTATCGTCTCCGATAGTGGTTATGCTAGCCGGGGTTTGGGCGTCCCCGCGGACGGGAAGTGAGGATTGCCTCTAACGGGTGATGCGGGGTTGCTGTTCCGGGAGGGGCGGCCTGTTCATTACTCTCGGGTAGGTGAGCACTGGAACAGATCCCCTCGCCCCGCTGGCCCAGCTCCCCGGGGTGCCCGACGCGGTGGCCGAGGTGCGCAAGGCCGTCGACCGCCTCTACGGCCACCGGGTGATGCGCCGCCGCGCGGCCGAGGTCACCTCCGAGTCCGCGCTGCGCGGCGCCCGCGCGTCCGCGGCGCTGGCCGGGGCGGACTGGCCGCTGGAGGAGGTCCGGCGCCGCAGCGACTTCAGCGCGGACGACGGAGCCCGTACGGTCGGCGCCGCCCTGCGGATCGCCGCCGAGGCCGGCCAGCTGCTCAGCGTCTGGCGGCACTCGCCGCTCCAGGTGCTGGCCCGGCTGCACCTGCTCGCGGTCGGCGACGCCGACCCGGCCGCGGGCCGGCCGCGGCGGGCGGGGGAGGCGGCCGAGGACCTGTTCCCGCTGGACCTGGAGCCGGTGGAGAGCGTCGAGGTCGTCGAGGTGGACGCCCCGCTGCCCGCGCTGCCGCCCGCCCCCGGGGCCGAGGAGGTGGCCGCGCGCCTCGACCAGCTCTCGCGTCTGCTGGTCGCGCGGGCGGAGGGGCAGGGCGTCGGGACGCCGGCCCTCGTCGTCGCGTCGGTGGTCCACGGGGAACTGCTCGCACTGCGCCCGTTCGGCGCGTACAACGGGGTGATCGCGCGCGCCGCCCAGCGGATCGTGCTGATCGCCGAGGGGCTCGACCCGAAGTCGATCTGCCCGGCCGAGGTCGGCCTCGCCGAGCTCGGGACGGACGCCTACCGGCGCGCGCTGGCCGGCTACCTGTCCGGGACGGCGGAGGGCATGGCGGCCTGGATCGCCCATTGCGGTCGGGCCTTGCGGCTCGGCGTGCGGGAGAGTACGGCGGTCTGCGAGGCGATGCAGCGCGGGATGGTCTGATCCGGCGGCCGTCCTCGGGCCCCCTCGGGGCCTCGCGGGCCCGAATCCCCTTGCCCGGGTGCGAAGATGCGGCGGCACCTGATCCTGCCGGGTGCCGCCGCTGGTACAGGTGCCAGGTGACCAAGCATGCACCGGAAGTGCCGATCAGACGGGGATCCTGCCCGTTCGTCTGGTCCGGCGGCCCGACAGCGGGTCGGCTGCATGTGGGTGCTCGGCTACTTGTACGCGCGGTCCGTGGGCCTGAACTGCGTTGTCGGTTTGACCTCTTCGGTCCTGACCGGGTCTCGCGGGCCGTGCTTCATTTGTATCGCGTTTCGGGCGAAAGGGGAACCCGAAACAGGAAGTCTGCGGCAATTGCCCGTTTTGTCCCAATTGCAGAGAGTTGTCGGGCCCGGAGCGGGCGATCCGCGGCGGCCGGCCCCGGGCTCAGGGCGCCGGCCGGCGGCGCCGGGCCAGGTACCAGATCACGCCGGCGGTCAGCACGGCCGTCCCGACCGCCACGGCGGTGAGCACCGAGCCGCTCGGAGTGGAGAACTCCGGGAGCCGGCGCCGCAGTTCCACCGGCTTGTCGAAGACCAGCACAGGCCACTCCCGGGCCGCCGCCTCCTTCCGCAGTGCGCGGTCCGGGTTGACGGCGGACGGGTGGCCGACGGCCTCCAGCAGCGGCAGGTCGGTGGAGGAGTCGCTGTAGGCGTAGGACTGGGCCAGGTCGTAGCCCTCGGTGTCAGCCAACTCCCGGATGGCGGCGGCCTTGTTCTCGGCGTAGGCGTAGTACTCGATCTCGCCGGTGTAGCAGCCGTCCTCGATCTTCAGCCTGGTGGCGATCACGTGGTCCGCGCCGAGCAGGGCGCCGATCGGCTCGACCACCTCGGAGCCCGAGCTGCTGACGATCACCACGTCCCGGCCGGCCGCGTGGTGCTGCTCGATCAGCGAAGCGGCCTCGTCGTAGATGATCGGATCGATCAGGTTGTGCAGTGTCTCGGCGACGATCTCGCGGACCTGCTGCACGTTCCAGCCCCGGGTGAGCGACGAGAGGTACTCGCGCATCTTCTCCATCTGGTCGTGGTCCGCGCCGCCGACCAGGAACACGAACTGGGCGTACGCGCTGCGCAGTACGGCCCGACGGTTGATCAGGCCGCCCTGGTAGAACGGGCGGCTGAAGGCCAGTGCGCTCGACTTGGCGATGATGGTCTTGTCCAGGTCGAAGAAGGCCGCTGTGCGCGTGCCGCCCGGCCGGGGGCGGGCGGGAGCGGGGGCCTCGGCGGGCTCGGTGGTGCCGCCCGCGGAGTCGTCGGCGCGGTCGTCGGCGTTCTCGGTGGTGTCCACGGGAACCGAGGATAGAGGGAGCCACAAAACACCCCGCCATTCGGCGTACTCGTGGGCGTGCGGGTTTGTGTTTCTGGCCTCTCGGGTACACCATGGAAGTCACGGATCGTTCGCGACCGTGCTAACCCGGTCCGGCTCCTCCCCCCCGAGTCGGGCTGTGGATAGACGACCCCCGCTCTCCCCCCCGGCGGGGGTCGTCGCACGTCCGGGGCCATTTTCAGGGCTTGAAGGCGCCTCGTGGCAGGTATGCGCGGCAGGCTGCCCGAGGTGTACAGGGGGTGTCGGCGCGGGGGTCCGTCCACCATCTTTCGTCACTCTGTGTTGCCATTTGCTCATGCGCGCCGGTGGCCACTTGCCGCCCCCGTTCCGGCGCCGCGGGCGCTCGGACGGCTCCGCGCGACGTGTCCGGCAAGGTCACGCGGTAAGCGCGACCGGAGTCCCCGGTTCATCTCCGTGATCCCGGTTCGTCAATTCTTGGCTCATTAGCCCCCCGCCCGGGTGAACGCATTTATCCACAGGCGTTGAGTTGTCCACAGGGATTCGGAAGCCCGATGACGGAATCCGGATCAACCTCCACCGTGAGGGTCGGCGGCGGTCGCCGGGGCCTCCCTCAGGGCCTCTCCCGGGCCCTCCCGGGCGGCCGTCCGCCGGAACCGTCGGACGTGCGCCGTCGGCCGCCGCGAGCGGTCCACGGCGCGGAGGGGAGACCACCATGTCGACGCCGATCACCGGCCACACCGCCGTCGAGGGGCCCGGAGCCACCGGACCGCTGGTCCTCACCGGGGACGAGCGCCTCGCCGAGCACCTGTTGCGGCTCTGCGCGGCCGCGGGCACCGATCCGCAGCTGATCCGCGGTGCCCCGCCGACCCGCGGCCTCTGGGAGAGTTCCTCGCTGGTCCTGGTCGGGGACGACCAGGTGGCCCTGTGCGCGGGCCTGCCCCGGCGCGCCGGGGTTCTGCTGCTCGGACTGGACCTGGACGACCCGGAGGTGTGGGTCAGAGCGGTCCAACTCGGCGCCGAGCACGTGCTGTTCCTCCCGGACGCCGAGGCCTGGCTGCTCGACCGGATCGCCGACGCGGCCGAGGGCGTCGGGCCCCCGGCGCTCACCGTCGCCGTGCTCGGCGGCCGCGGCGGTGCCGGGGCCTCCACCCTGGCCTGCGCCCTCGCGGTCACCGCGGCGCGGTCCGGCCGGCGGACGATGCTGATCGACGGCGATCCAAGTGGAGATCCGACGGGTTCGCCAGTGAGCCTTGGTGCTGGGTTTGCGCTGTTCGGGCTGGTCACAGCCCTGCAAGGGATCTCCACTCGATCGTGTGAGATTGTCCCGGTTGCTGGCAGATTCCAGGAGTTCGGCGCGTAATTTGCTGCCTCGTGGCAGATTCCGAGACTCGCCGTCTCTCGCTGATCACCGGCGGTAGCGGCGTCGATGTGCAGGACCGGCCCGGGGAGCCGGGCCTGGCCGATGTGCTCACCCTGCAGCGGAAGGCTGCCGAGACCTCCACGCCAGCGGACGAGCGGGCCCTGTTTCAGGACACGCTCGCCGAGTACTGCTGGGCGAGGGACGTGGCGGGGCTGTCGGCGAAGACGCTGCAGACGCTGGTGGCGCCGGTGCTGGAGGTCTGCTCGTTCTACGACGTCGTCCCGTGGCGGCTGACTTCGCGGGACCTGGACCGGTACTTCGCCGGGCCCGGCAAGCCGGGGAAGCACACCACAATGAGGGCGAAGCTGACGAAGATCGACGGCTACTTCGCCTTCCTCGAACAGCGCTACGCGGGTGAGATCCTGCGACGGTTCGGGGCGGCGGTGGAGTCGCCGATCGACCCGTTCAACCGGCCACGGCACCGCGGCGACTTCGGGCTGCGGATCCCGCCGTCCGCCCGGGCGATGAAGGAGTTCTTCGCCTCGTGGCGGGACGCGCTGCCGACCGAGCGGAAGTACCCGGTGGCCGCCCGGAACTACGTGATGTCCAAGCTCACCTACATCTCCGGGGTGCGGGCCGCCGAGCTCTGCGCGGTGCGGATGGGCGATGTCCACTGGGAGAACGGCCAGTGGGGGCGCTTCCTCGTCTTCGGCAAGGGCGCCCGCGGCTCCGGACCGCGCGAGCGGGAGGCGTTCCTGTTCCAGGAGGGCCGTGACCTGCTGTGGTGGTACATCGAGGAGATCCGCGGCGAGTTCCGCGACGACGCGAGCGATCCGCACGCGCCCCTGTTCCCCTCCGAGCGGCTGCCGAAGGCGATCGCCGCGCTGAACATGCCGATCGCCCCGGCGGTGTTGCCGGACACCTTCCGCAGGGCCCTGAAGACTGCTTCCAAGCAGCACCTGAAGGGGCTGGTCACCGAGCTTTTCCCGCATCTCCTTCGCCATGCTTGCGCGACCCACAACTACGAGGCCGGCATGCCGTTGTGGGACGTGCAGGTCTTGTTGGGCCACACCTGGGCGACCACTACGGTTGGGTATCTTGCGACCGCCAAGGGCGACCCGGAGAGGCAGAGTCTGGAGTCTTCCCGGCGAGCAGTTCGCCGGCTGAGCTTGGAAGCGTGATCCGATGAAGTGGAACCTGCGCTGGGTCGCCGCCCGGCGCGACATCTGGCGCCCCACCCAGTTGCAGGCAGCCTTCGCCGAGGTCGGGTTCACCCCCTCGCTGAGCAAGGTCGCGGCCCTGTGGTCGAACAAGCCGATCACGATCAGGCTCGACGACCTGGACATGATCTGCACCGCGCTGGACTGCACTGTCGCGGACCTGATGGAGGCCGAGCCGGTCGAGGTGGCCGGCGGGGGGCGCGAAACCGAGAAGCAGGCGGCCGCCGGCGGTGGCGGAGCCGGGCCGTCCGGCCCGCTCCGGCCGGTCCCCAAGCCGGGCAGCGGCGGGCGGCGGCGCTCGATGCCCCCGAACTGACCGGGACGCGACGATGGCACGACGGAAGCGGCCCCCGGTTGGCTCCTGCGAGTACTGCGCGGGCTGGGGCGAGGTCACCATGCACTGGGTCTGCCTGCCCTGCGGACGCATGCGGGGCTGGGCCGCCAAGGGCACACAGGGGCGGCACTGGGGGACTTGCCGCCGCTGCGGCTACCCCCAGCCGGTCGGTCGGGACGGCACCTGCCGGGCCTGCCTGCTGGCCGTCCGTGCAGGCCAGGACGAAGAGTGGATGTGGTCGGAGGTCAAACGCGGCTACCTGCCGCCGGGTCGGCCCCTGCAGCTGGCGTTCTCGCTGGCCGGGGTCACCCTGCCCGAGGCGTTGCCGCTGCGAAGGCACGACCGGCCGATGGTGGTCCAGAAGATCCCGCCGTGGGTGCGCGAGCTCTGCCCGACGCCGGTGCAGGACGACCCACGGATCTGTCCGCCGGAGATGTCCGGCCAGCTCCCCTTGTTCCCCACCCCGCGGCGGTCCTTCACGAAGTACGACCCGCCCCGCATCCACGACCGAGACCTGCCTGACCTTGATCTGGTCATCGCCGAACTGAGGAATATCGCCAAGGCCAGAGGCGTCAAGGCCGCCTGGTTCCGGCTGACTTGGGGCATGGCCCGCCTGGCCTTGGCCGCGCGCGAGCCCGGTGAACGGCAGGTCCGGCCGGAGGTGGTGCGGCAGCTGCCGATGATGCACCCCACCGTCGGCGAAGCCCTGGACCGCGCCGGACTACTGGCCCTCAAGCGGGCCCGGCTTGTCCCCAACTCTGAACTAAGCCACGGAAGTTGTGGTCACTGCTTCGCCTGGGCCAACGACGGTCTCACCGTCTGCCTTGACTGCCGCCAGTGGTCCTACTTGCACCGCGGCGCCGGTGAATGCGAGCGCTGCCACCGGGTCCTTCCCGTTGCCAAGGCTGACGGGCTCTGCCGGTTCTGCCGGATGGTGACCACCGAGACCAAGGTCGACTTCGCCGGCATCGCCATGGTCGGCGGCGACCAGTTGTGGCTCGGCGGTGACGCCGCACCGCAACTGCGGACGCTCGACGCGCGCTACCCGGGTCCCCGCCGCAAGGGTCGCTTCGAATCCAAGCGCCGGCTCGCACAGGCCGCAGAGCGGGCCGCCCACGCGGCCTCTGCCCACCTGGTCGACCCGGGGCAGCTGGAGCTGTTCTCCACCCCGCCTCGGGACTGGAGGAGGCTGGACGAGGCCGAGTTGCCCGCGCTGACCGCCCTCGCCGAGGAGGTGATGGGCGACTTCGCCGCATACATCAGCCAACGCGGCTGGTCGCGGGCCCAGCTGGGCGGCAGCACCCGCACCCTGCGGATCCTGGTCGCCCACCTCGGCGCCGACGCGCCGATCCCCGAGCGCGACGTGAAGGCGGTGGCGGCCCTCAGCTCGAACCACCAAGGCGCCCGCGTCGTCAACTACCTGCGACGGCGAGGTCTCCTGGCCGCCGACACACCGGTGGACAGCCAGCTTGTGACGGCTCGCAGGATCGCGGACGAGTTGCCGAAGGCGTTCGGCGACGCGGTCCACGCATGGATCGACGTGCTGACCGGGCAGGGCAGCAAGCCGAGCAACTCCCTCGCCTCGGTGACCGTCAGGCACTACGTCCACGACGTCGCCGCTACCCTGCGGGCCTGGGACGCAAGCGGCCTCGGCGACCCCAAAGAGGTCACCAAAGAGCACATCGAAGAGGTCCTGGAGCCGCTTCGAGGAACCGCCGCCCGGGCCGTCCACGTCAGTCTCCGCTCGATGTTCCGGGCCTTGAAACGCGAGCGGCTGATCTTCCGTGATCCTGCCCGCACCGTCGCCCTGGCAGTCGCGCGACACCTGCCGACTCCTCTGCCCTCGGACCGCCTCCGCGGCCTGCTCGACAAGGTCCCCGGCACCCGCGACAAGCTGATCGTCACCCTGGCAGCGGTCCACGCCCTCGCCATGACCCAGATCCGCCAACTGCGGTTGGAAGACCTCGACCGGGCCCGAGGCCAGCTACGAGTCCGCCGCCCCGGCCGCATGGACCACGTGGTCTATCTCGACGAACTCACCCTGAACCTCGCGACCGCCTTGATCACCGAACGCTTCGAGCGCTGGCCAGACTGCACCAACCCCTACCTGATCACCAGCAGGCAGACCGCGGTCAACGACCTTCACCCCCTGGTCGGCTGGGAGGTCATCAAGAACCCATTCGAGCGGGTCGGCATCAGCGCAGGCAAGCTCCGGCAGGACCGGATCTACGACGAGGCCCGGGAAACCGCCGACCCGGTCCGCCTCATGCGCGTCTTCGGAATCTGCAGCGCGACCGCCACGAGATACGTTGCTGCCGCCCACCCGGATAAAAAGGTGGATCCCATCCAAGCGTGATCAGGGGCAATCCGGCGAGTGGGGGCGGGGCCGATCGTCGTTCGAAGAGTGCCGATCCGTCTCGGACGGTTCTTGATTCTATGCGGATTCGAGTGCAGCCACGATCAGAATGATCGCCCCCACTGTCGCTGCCCCAAGGACCAGCAGCCCGACCGTCGTAGCCCGGTGTCTATGTTGAGCGGCTTCCAAGACTTGCTCTACTACATCATCGTAGTCATCCGGGCCAACAAGAATGTGACGGGCATGGACCGCATACGAGAACATGAGACTCGCGACGAAAAACCCGGCGCACACAATGGTGAGCCAGACCAGCCAGGCAGTGGAGTACTTCTCCAACTCGACCAACTTGGCTAGCGTTAGCACTACGCCGACGGCCGTCAGTGCGACGGTCGCCATCAGCTTGGCGAAGGACAAGACGACATCGTTGGAGTTCTTAATAACTTCCCAAGCAAAGGCCTTCTTTTCGTTGTCGTCGCCACTCAGTTCGGCGGCCTCGACCACGTCAGTCACGTTGAGTGCTCCACCTTGACAACCGAAAACGGCCGATCCCAGCCGCTGTGTGGCGCCGTGAACTGGAATGTGCCCGCACCTTTACACACTGAACACTCGAAGCGCAGGCGCCCAGACGGAGGCGGGATCTCTCCCTGTTTAAACACCATCATTACCATTGGCGGCGGGCCACACCTTCCGCGGACTGTCACGGTATGGAGGCAGCCGCGGAAATTGACCTGTACGGAAAATGTCTGTTCCTCAGCCATCGAGCCCTGCCTTCGTTACTCGGCGCTACCGGTGCGCATTTATCGAGATAACGAACATACGCGGCCACCTTGATCGGCATGACTCCTCCGCAGCTGGCGGCACCAGGGATCCACCCCGGCGGCCCAGTCCACACCGAGCTGAGGGCGGGACCTGGCAGCTTATTGCGGGGGGTGCTTTGCGCCGGGCTTACGCCTTGGCCTGAACCCGTTGCAGGTTCTCGGTCAGAACAGGCCATCTGCAGCGGGTTCGTGGCTGTTCTGCCTCCGGAATTCGGGAACTCGTCGGTTTCGCTGGGCGGCGGCCTCGACATCCTCCTCGGCGGCGAGACGGCCCGCGGGCTGCGCTGGCCCGATCTGGTCGGCTCGCGCGGCCGGGTCAGCGGTGCCGAGCTGGCCCGTGCGCTGCCAGCGCTCAAACGGCCGTCCAGGCTGTCCTGCCTCTCCTGGGACCGTGGCGACACCCTGGCCGTGCCGCCCGAGGCCATGCGCAGCGTCCTGGCGGCCTCCAGACGGCGTGGCGGACTGGTGGTGGTCGACGTGGCGCGCCATCTCGACGCGGCGGCCGGGCAGGCGCTGGAGCAGTCCGACCTGGCCCTGCTGGTGGTCCCGGCCGAGCTGCGGGCGGTGGCCGCCGCCGACCGGGTCGCGGCGGCGGCCCGGATGCGGCTCGGGGACGTCCGGGCGGTGGTGCGCCCGTTGTGGGCGCGCGGACTCCCGGCCGGGCGCATCGCCCGCGGGCTGCGGCTGGAGCTCGCGGGGGAGCTGGAGCCGGAGCCCGGCCTGGCCGAGGACGTCGAGAAGGGCGTGCCGCCCGGCACGCGGGACAGCGGCCCGCTCGCGCGCTTCTGCGCGACCTTCCTGGACGAGGTGCTGCCGCCGGTGCCGGCGGTCGGCGGAGGTGTGTACTGATGGTCCGTCTGCGTAGAACAGGAGCCGGGGCCGGTTCGGGCGGTTCGGGCGGTCCGGGCGGCACCGGCGGTCCGGGCGGCTCGCTCGGCCGGGCCGGCGGCGCGCGGGAGCACCGGCCGCTCCGGAGCGTCCCGCCGCCACCGGACGAGCCGTCCCGGCAGTCCCGCCCCTGCCCGTACGGGCGGACGGCCCGGGAGGAGCGGACGGCGGCACTGCTGGACGCGGTCCGGCTGCGGCTGGCCGAGTCGGGCGCCGCTCCGACGGACGGCTCCGTCGCCGCCGCGCTGCGTGCCACCAGGCCGCCGCTCGGCGGGGACGAGGTCCTGGACACCGTGCGCTCGCTGCGCGCCGAACTGGTGGGCGCGGGCCCGCTGGACCGGCTGCTGGCGGAGCCCGATGTCACGGACGTCCTGGTGAACGGTCCGGAGGAGGTGTGGGTCGACCGTGGCGGCGGCCTGCACCGGGCCACCGCGGTCCGCTTCGCCGACGCCGAGGCGGTGCGGCGGCTGGCCCACCGGCTGGCCACCGCGGCGGGGCGGCGGCTGGACGACGCCCGTCCCTGGGTGGACGCCCGGCTCCCGGACGGCACCAGGCTGCACGCCGTACTGCCGCCGATCGCGGCCGGCTGTACGCACATCTCGCTGCGGGTCTGCCGGCCCCGGCCGTTCACGCTCGCCGAGTTGGTGGCGGGCGGGGCGCTGCCGCCGGAGGGCGCCGACCTGCTGGCCGGCATCGTGCGGGCCCGGCTGTCGCTCCTGGTCTCCGGCGGCACGGGGACGGGCAAGACCACCCTCCTCGCGGCCCTGCTCGGCCTCGCCGGCCCGGACGAGCGGATCGTGGTCGCCGAGGACTCCGCCGAGCTGCAACCGGCCCATCCGCACGTGGTCCGGTTGCAGAGCAGGCCGCCCAACCAGGAGGGGCTCGGCGAGCTCACCCTCCGGGACCTCGTCCGGCAGGCACTGCGGATGCGGCCCGACCGGCTGGTCATCGGCGAGGTGCGCGGGGCCGAGGTGTCGGACCTGCTGGCCGCGCTGAACACCGGCCACGAGGGCGGCTGCGGGACGGTCCACGCCAATACGGCGGCGGACGTGCCGGTGCGGCTGGAGGCGCTGGGCTCGCTCGCCGGGCTCGACCGTCCGGCGTTGCACAGCCAACTCCGGGCCGCGCTGGACCTGGTGGTGCACCTGGTCCGGGAGCCGGGCTCGGGGCGGCGCCGGGTGGCCGAGATCCACACGCTGGCGGGGGACGGTGACGGCCTGGCCGTGACCATCCCGGCGGTGGAGTTCACGGCGGAGGGCGGCACGGTCCCGAAGGCCGGCTGGGAGCGGCTGACCGGGCTGCTGGCGGCGCGCGGGGTCACGCTCTCGGCGGGGCCGCCGTGACGGGGCTCGCGGAGGCGAGCGTGCGGGCGGCGGAACTCGGGTTCGTCCTGCTGCTGAGCGTGCTCTCGGCGGGTGCCCTCGCACTGCTGGGGGACCGGGGCAGGAAGGGTCAATGACGAGGAGGTTCACAAGATGATCAACAGTCAGATCTCGCTGTGGTGGGCCATGGCGTTGTGCGTGGTCGCGCTCGGCGGGTGGCACGCGGTGCAGCAGCAGATGCCGGGCGGCCGGCGGTCCAGGCTGGTGCTGGCGGGCGCCGGGCCGCCGGTCCCGTCCATGAGGCCGGCGGGAGCATCCGGGCCGCCGCAGTGGCTGGTTCCCGAACTGCTGCTCCTCCCCGCGGGATTGGCGGCCGGGTCCGCTACGGCCTCGCCGGTGCCGGTGCTCGTTGGCGCGCTCGGCGTCGTGCCGCTTCGGCGGTGGCGTCGGCGGCGGAGCGTGGCGGTGGAGGCGAGGCGCCGGGCGGCCGGTGTGGTCGAACTCTGCGCCGGGCTGGCCGGGGAGTTGCGCAGCGGGTCGACGCCCGAGCAGGCGCTCCACGTGGTGACGGCGCGCACCGCTGCCGATCCGGAGGCCCTGCGCAGGCTGGGCGAGGAGCCGATGGCACGGCTGGCGGCCGGCCGGTACGGGGGCGATGTGCCCGCCGCGCTCCACCTGCTCGCCGAACTCCCGGGCGGGAGTGGGGCGGCGTCGATCGCGGCCTGCTGGTGGGTCGCCTCCGACGGGGGCTCGGGGCTGGCCGCCGCGCTGGACCGGGTAGCGGAGGCGCTGCGCGGCGAGCAGGCCCTGGCCGAGGAGATCGCCGGTGAACTGGCCGGTCCGCGAACGACGATCGCCGTCCTGGCGGCCCTGCCGGCGGCCGGGCTGTTGCTGGGCACCGCGATGGGGGCGAGGCCGGTGGACGTCCTCCTGCACACGTCCGCCGGGCTCGGGTGCCTCGCGGTGGGCGCGGGCCTGGAAGGGCTGGGAGTGGCCTGGACGGCGCGGATCGTGCGGGCGGCGGCTCGGGGTGGTCTGGAGGGGCCTGCGGGCCCGGGGGGCGGTGCTGTTGCGCCGGGCTCGTGGGCGGCGCGGGCGCCGAGAGTCGGGCGGGCGGCGCCCGGGGCTCTGGAGGCCTCCACACGCCGCTCCGGGCGGACACGTGGTGAGCGGGGCGTCCGGAGCACCGGGCGGGCGCGGGCCGGTCTGTCGCGTCGGCGGGCTTGGCACGGCCTGTGGGCGAGCAGCGGGACTGTCGGGGCAGAGGCGGTGGCGGGGTGATGCGGGGTGCGATGGCCGTGACGGCTGCTGTGGCGGCGGGAGTTGTGCCGATGCTCCGGTGGGCGAGGCGGCGTCGGGCCTCAGTCCGGCTCCTCGGGCGGGCGCCGGTGGTGCGGCCGGTGCCGTTGGCACGGGACGAGGGTGGGGCGCTGCGGCGGTCGGTGATGGCGGCCGTGGTGGGCTCCGGAGCGGCACTGCTGCTCGGCGGTGGCCTCGGTCTGCTCGGCGGGGTGGTCCTGGCAGTGGGCGCCTACCGGGCGTTGGCGCGGGCACGGTCGCCGGCCGATCGGCGGGCGGAGCTGGAGGAGGAGCTGCTCACCCGACAACTACCGCTGAGCGCCGAGTTGTTGGCGGCCTGCCTCGGTTCGGCGGCCTCGCCCTCCGTGGCGGTCATGGCGGTCGGGCGGAGTGTGGGTGCTCCGATGGGGCCCCGGCTGGTGGCGATCGGGGCCGAACTGGCCTTGGGCGCGCCGCCGGAACTGTGCTGGAGCCGGCTGGGCGAGCAGCACCCTTCGCTGGCTCCGCTGGCCCGCTGCATGGTCCGTACGAGCCTCGGCGGCTCCCCGGCGGCCGGGCCGCTGACCGGGCTCGCCCACGCCCGGCGGACGGCGGCGGGCAGGGCGGCCCACGCCCGGGTCCGCCGGGCCGGGGTGCTGGCCACCGCGCCGCTCGGGCTCTGCTTCCTCCCGGCCTTCGTGCTGATCGGCGTCGTGCCGGTCGTCGTGGGGCTGACCAGCCGCTTCGCTCTGGCGATGTGAGGGAGGGGCGGGGTGCCCAGTACGTCGATTGCCGCGGCCCGCGGATCGACATCCATCGAGTTCATCGCATGCATCCGAAACCAGTCGAAATCAGTCGAAACCAATGAGGAGAAGACCATGGCTGTTGTGATCGCACCCAGGCTCGTGAACGCTCTTCCGTCCCGGCCGTTGCCCGGGGTGTGGAGGCAGCGAGGACGCTGGGTGGCGCGCAGGGTCCGGCGGGTGGCCCGTGCCAGGGGCCGGTCGGACGCCGGGATGACCACGGCGGAGTACGCGGTCGGCACGCTGGGCGCGTGTGCTTTCGCGGCCGGGCTCTACAAGGTGGTGACCAGTGCGACCGTCACGGGGGCACTGACCGATCTGCTGGAGCGGGCGCTCCATGCGACGTAGGGGGCGGGGGCGCAGCCGGGTGCGCGGTGACGCGGGGTTCGTCACGGCGGAGACGGCGGTGGCCATGCCGGCGCTGGTGCTGCTCGCGGTGCTGCTGATCTGGGGTGTGCTCGCGGCGGCGGCCCAGATCCGATGCGTGGACGCGGCCCGGGCCGGTGCCCGGGCCGCTGCCCGCGGGGAGGTCGGCGCGGCCGAGGTCGCCCGCGAGGCGGCGCCGCCCGGGGCGCAGGTCGAGGTGGCTCTGGCGGCCGACACCGTGCGGGTCACCGTGGAGGCGCCCTGCGGGGCGCCGGGCAGGCTCGCCGGCCTGCTCTCGGTGCGGCTCAGCGCCGCCGCAGTGGCGGCGCGGGAGGACACGTTGGTGGGAGGAGGAGCGACATGGCCGACCTGACCCGGTGGCTGTGGTCGGCGGTACGAGTGCGGTTCCGGGCCGCCACTGCGCGCGGACGTGGCGGGTCGGCGGACACCGGCTCGGCGACGGTCTGGCTGCTGGCCTTCGCGATGCTCGGCTGCTCGGTGTTCGCGGCGACGATGTCGTTCGGTGCGGTCGTCGTCGCCCGGCACCGGGCCGAGGCGGCGGCCGATCTCGCGGCTCTCGCGGCGGCGGACCGGCTGTTGCTGGACCCGGACGGCGGGTGCGGGCGGGCGCTCGGGATCGTCGCCGCGCAGGGGGCGGGCCTGGTGTCCTGCGCGGTGGACCGGGACGAGGACGCCGTCGAGGTGGTGGCCGAGGTGCCCGTCGTGGGGCTGCCCGTACGGCTCCCGGTCGGTCCGGCGCGAGCCCGGGCCCGTGCCGGCCCGCTCCGGGCCGCGGTCACCCCGGCGGAGGAGGGCTCATGAGCCGGTGTCGGTGGGGGTGGGAGCCCCGTCCGCCGCCTCCGGGGAGCCGGCCAGCAGGACGTCCAGAAGCCGGACGGCCGCGGCCTTGTCCAGCGGGTCGTTCCCGTTGCCGCACTTGGGCGACTGCACGCAGGAGGGGCAGCCGCGCTCGCACTCGCAGGCGGCGATCGCCTCGCGAGTGGCCGTCAGCCACTGGACGGCCCGCTGGAAGCCGCGTTCCGCGAAGCCGGCCCCGCCCGGGTGGCCGTCGTAGACGAACACCGTGGGCAGCTCGGTGTCGGGGTGCAGCGGGACGGAGACGCCGCCGATGTCCCAGCGGTCGCAGGTGGCGAACAGCGGCAGCAGGCCGATCGAGGCGTGCTCGGCGGCGTGGGCGGCACCGGGCAACCGGTCGAGCGGGATGTCCGCGTCGAGGAGCTGGTCCTCGGTGACGGACCACCAGACTGCCCGGGTGCGCAGCGTGCGGGGCGGCAGGTCGAGCTTGCTCTCGCCCATGATCTCCCCGGTGGAGATCCGCTTCCGGAGGTAGCCGACCACCTGGTTGACCACCTCCACCGAACCGAAGCTGAGCCGGCCCTCGCCCCAGCGGACGGTGGTGTCGGTGTCGAGCACGGAGATGGAGGTGATGTCGCGGGCGGCCGTGGTGTACGGCGGGTCGGCCGCGTCGACCAGGGCGACGGAGTTCTCCAGGTCGAGTTCGCGGACCAGGAAGGTGCGTCCCTGGTGCAGATGGACGGCCCCGGTGTGGACCGTGGTGTGGGCGGCGGAGGCGTCCACCGTGCCGAGCAACCGGCCGGTGTCGGCCTCGACGATCTGCACCGGGCTGCCGCCGCTGCCGCGCAGGTCGACGGCGTCGGCCGCGCGTTCGCGGCGGGTCCAGTACCAGGAGCCGTCGCTGCGGCGGCGCAGCAGGCCGCGGCGCTCCAGGACGGGGAGCAGCGGTGCGGTGGAGGGGCCGAACAGCTCCAGGTCGGCGTCGGTGAGCGGGAGTTCGGCCGCGGCCGCGCACAGGTGCGGGGCGAGGACGTGCGGGTTGTCGGGGTCGAGCACGGTGGCCTCGACGGGCGCCGCGAACAGCGCCTCGGGGTGGTGCACCAGGTAGGTGTCCAGCGGGTCGTCCCGGGCGATCAGGACGGCCAGCGCGCCCTGGGCCTCGCGCCCGGCCCGGCCCGCCTGCTGCCACAGCGAGGCCCGGGTGCCGGGGTAGCCCGCCATCAGGACGGCGTCGAGGCCGGAGACGTCGACGCCCAGTTCGAGAGCGGAGGTGGAGGCGAGGCCGAGCAGCCGGCCGCTGTGCAGGGCGCGTTCCAGGGCCCGGCGTTCATCGGCGAGGTAGCCGCCGCGGTAGGCGGCCACCCGGTCGGCGAGCGGTCGGCCGAGCTGGTCCTGGGCCTGGAGCGCGACGAGTTCGGCGGCCCGGCGGGAGCGGACGAACACGACGGTCCGGGTCTGCTGCTCGACGAGGTCCGTGAGCAGGTACGCCGCCTCGGCGGTGGCGGTGCGGCGGACGGGCGCGCCGTGCTCGCCGACGTTCTCGGTCAGCGGCGGCTCCCAGAGGCCGAAGACCATCGGCCCGCGCGGCGAGGCGTCCTCGGTGACGGCGACGGCGGGCAGGCCGGTCAGTCGGCCGGCGGTGGCGGCCGGGTCGGCGGTGGTGGCGGAGGCGAGCAGGAAGGTGGGTGACGAACCGTAACGGGCGCAGACGCGGCGCAGCCGCCGCAGCACCTGGGCGACGTGCGAGCCGAACACGCCCCGGTAGCTGTGGCACTCGTCGACAACCACGTAGCGCAGCACCTTGAGGAAGGAGGACCAGCGGGCATGGGCGGGCAGGATGCCCCGGTGCAGCATGTCCGGGTTGGTGAGCACGTACGAGGCGTACTGGCGGACCCACTCGCGCTCCTCGGGCGGGGTGTCGCCGTCGTAGAGGGCGGCCCGGACCCGGGGCGGGGCGAGTTCGGCGGCGCGGCGGCGCTGGTCGGCGGCGAGCGCCTTGGTCGGGGCGAGGTAGAGGGCGGTCGCACCACGGCCGTTGCGGGCTTCGGTGCCGTCCAGCAGATCGCTCAGGACCGGGGCCAGGTAGCCGAGCGACTTGCCCGAGGCGGTCCCTGTGGCGATCACCACAGTCTGGCCGGTTTTGGCCAGGTTCATGGCTTCCGCCTGGTGCACCCAGGGCTGTTCCACTCCGACGGTGCGGGCGGCGGCCGCGATCTCGGGACGGATCGAGTCCGGCCAGGGCGCATAACGCGCAGGTCGGGCGGGAAGGTGCTCCGTATGGGTGAGCCGGTCGGACCGCCCGCGGGTGGTGGACAGGGTCGTCAGTAGTGCCTCGGGCAGGCTGTGTCGGGGCGGCATGGGGACCCAGTGTGTCACCGGCGTGACGGAGAATCGTCGTAAGCCATCGTGCGGGCATGGTCGCAGGTGGTTGAATGTGGCCGTGACGGCCGTATGGCCGTGGGTCGCAGCGCCGAGGCTTGCCACGCGTTGGCTGGGCGCGCCCGGGGCTCGCGACCATGCGGTGGCGGCCGTCCGGCCGAGGAACGCACATGACGTAGCAAGGCAAGGTGCTGGAGGTTCCGTGGACCTGTCCCTGTCGACCCGTTCAGTCGGCGATCGTACGGTCGTCGAGGTTGGCGGCGAGATCGATGTGTACACCGCCCCGAAGCTGCGGGAGCAGCTGGTCGAGCTCGTCAACGACGGCAAGTACCACCTCGTCGTCGACATGGAGGGTGTGGACTTCCTCGATTCGACCGGTCTGGGTGTGCTGGTGGGCGGTCTGAAGCGGGTGCGTGCCCACGAGGGCTCGCTGCGCCTCGTCTGCAACCAGGAGCGCATCCTGAAGATCTTCCGCATCACCGGCCTGACCAAGGTCTTCCCGATCCACACTTCGGTGGACGACGCGGTCAGCGCGACCGACTGACGCGGCCGGGCCGGTCCCCGTGGCCGGCCCGCCCGATTCACGCGTCCGGGCGGTCGGGGCTTCGTCGCCCCGGTTGCTCCCGGCCGCACCGGGGCCGGTTCGGCCGGCCCGCAGGGGCCGCGACGTCGGCCCCGGTCGGAGCACCCCGAGGGGGAGAGATGGCAACCGTCGAACTTCGATTCAGCGCGCTTCCCGAGCACGTCCGGACGGCCCGGCTGGTCGCCGCGGCAGTCGCCAGACGGGCCGGGGTCGACGAGTCGGTGCTCGACGAGGTACGGCTCGCCGTCGGCGAGGCGTGCTCCCGCGCGGTCGGGCTGCACCAGCGCGGTGGCATCGGCGGCACGGTCAGGGTCGCGCTGACCGACCAGGAGAAGCGTTTCCTCATCGAGGTCGAGGACGAGGCCGGCCCGTCGGCCGCCCCGGCCTCCGGTGCGGCCGAGGGCGGCGACCCGGACGAGGACACCCTGGGCCTGGCCGTGATCACCGGCCTGGTCGAGGACCTGGAGGTCACCAACGGCGCGGGCGGTGCCCTGATCCGGATGAGCTGGCCGGTCTCGGTCGACGCCGTCGCGGTCTGAGGCCGGCAGAAGGCATCTGAGGCCGAGGGCAGGCAGGTCCTGGCTGTCCGGCTGCCCCGTGCGTCCATCGCTGGGGATACCGTTGACAAACTGTTGAATCCGGCGGTTCGCTGCTTCCGGCACGGCCGGGTCCGATCGACGATCGGACCTGTCGCGGAAGAGGGCGACCATGCGGATACGCATTCTGTGGCCGGCCGGTCAGGCGACCGCCACCCTGCGGGCCACCCCCACCGCCGAGGCACTCCGGGCGGAGCTGCCGATCGGCTCGTCGGCCGGCACCTGGGGCGAGGAGGACGTACGGGCCTTCGCGGACGACGCGGCCGGTGCGATCGCGGCCGAGCAGGGCATGCACGCCGAGTTCATGACCGCGTTCGGCGGCAGCGCCGAACAGCCGCCGACGAACCGGTGTTGCCCACCACCCGGCCGGGCGACCCGATCCGCGTCGTCCGGGCCTGAGCCGGGTCCCGACGGGTCCGGGGCGGGCACCGGGCGGGCCTGAGCCGGGCGAAGAGGGCCGGGCGCAAGAGCGCCGTGCCGGCCGGGAACCGGAGGCGGATCGGCGGCCGTGTAGGTTCGACGACCGAACACGACCGAAGACGACCGTACCGAAAGGCCTCTCCCGGTGAACAAGCGATTGCTGACCGTACCCGCCCTCGGCGTGCTGCTCGCGTTCGGCGCCGTCGGCTGCGGCGACGACAACAGCAAGCAGCTGGAGTCCTGGGCGTCGAACGTCTGCGGCGCGGCCAAGGACCCGATCGCCCAGGCCCAGGCGGCGCTCGCCGACACCGGCCAGGTGAAGACCGGCGAGGCCCCGGCCGACCTGCAGAAGCGGCTCTCCGCCGACATCGGGCGCCTCGCCAAGACCAACCAGGACATCGCGAAGGCCGTCGACGCGGCCGGGGCGCCCAAGGTGGACGACGGCGCGAACCTGCAGAAGGACACCGTCGCCGAGCTGAACAAGGCGGCCGACGGCTACCTGGACGTCCAGAAGAAGCTGGACGCGCTGCCCAACACCGATCAGGCCAAGTTCGCCGACGGGCTGCGCAGCGTCGCCGACCAGGTGCAGCAGCTGGCCACCCTGTCCACCCAGGCGCAGGCCAAGCTGCAGCGCGGCGAGCTCGGCGCGGCCATGGCCAAGCAGGAGGGCTGCAAGCCGTCCGCGACCACCGCCCCGAGCGCCGGGGCGACCACCCCCGCCCCGGGCGGCAGCGGGACGGCCCCGGCGACGGCCGCACCGACGGACGGCGCGAGCGGCACCCCCTCCGCCGCGCCCGGCGGCACCCCGGCTCCGTCCGCGTCGGGCGGCGCCAGCCCGGCGGCCACCCCTGCCGCCACCACGACGGCCGCCCCGTCCACGCCCGCGCCCAGCGCGAGCTGACCGGCGCACGCCCGAGGCACACCCGCCGCGCCCCGGCCCGGGCGCGGCGGTTGCGCTCCGACCCCGGGGGACAATGGCGGGGTGATCAGTAGCCCCGTTCTCGACCCCACCCGCCTCGCCAAGCTGCGCGAGGCACTGCTCGCCGCCTCGTTCACCGCCGACGGCTGCCTCGACCTGCTCGGGCCCACCGGCTACGCGGCGCTGGCCCGCAGCGAGGCGGTCCCGGCGCTGCGCGCGACCCGCGGCGGCAGCCCGCTGGAGACGCTGGTCCGGCTGTTCCTGCTCCAGCAGCCGGTGCCGTACAAGGCGGCCGCGGCCGCGCTGCCGGTCGAGGACTGCCTCGCGGACGGCTGGCTGCGCCCGGACGGCGACCGGGTGCGCGCCACCGTGGACGTCCGCCCGTACGCCAACGAGGTGGCCGGACTGCCGAGTTCGGACGCCTGGGTGGTCTCCGACCTGGGTTGCGCGGTGGGTGGCGCGGGTGGCATCGGCTCCGGTGAGGCGGCGCACGGCGTGGCCCGCAGGGACCTGGTGCTCGGGGTCGGCGGCGCGTCCACGACGCTGGCCAACATCACCGTGCGCCGCCCCGTCCGGGCCGCGCTGGACCTCGGTTCGGGCTCCGGTGTGCAGGCGCTGCACGCGGCCCGGCACGCCCAGAAGGTCACCGCCACCGACCTCAACCCGCGCGCGCTGCGCTTCTCCGAGCTGACCCTGGCGCTGTCCGGCTTCGACAACACCGAGGCGCTCACCGGGAGCCTCTTCGAGCCGGTCGGGGAGCGGAAGTTCGACCTGATCGTCTCCAACCCGCCGTTCGTTATCTCGCCCGCCGGCCGGTTCACCTACCGCGACGGCGGCATGGCCGGCGACGACCTGTGCCGCACCCTGGTCCGCTCCGCCGCCGCCCACCTGGAACCGGGCGGCTACTGCCAGTTGCTCGCCAACTGGCAGCACGTCAAGGGCGAGGACTGGCACGAGCGGCTGGCCGGCTGGGTCGCGGGCACCGGGCTGGACGCCTGGATCGTCCAGCGCGAGGTCCAGGACGTCGCCCAGTACGCCGAGTTGTGGCTGCGCGACGGCGGCGACCACCGGGGCCCGGGCGGCGACTACCAGGCCCGGTACGGCGAGTGGCTGGACGCCTTCGAGGCGGGCCGGGTCGAGGGCATCGGGATGGGCTGGATCACCCTGCGGGCGAGTGGCGCCGAGCGTCCGACGGTCCGGGTGGAGGAGTGGCCGCACCCGGTGGAGCAGCCGCTCGGCCCGCACATCGAGGAGTGGTTCGACCGGCAGGACTTCCTGCGCTCGCACGACGACGCGGGCCTGCTCGCGGCCCGGTACGTGCTGGCCGACGAGGTGGTTCAGGAGCAGGTCGGCGCGCCCGGTGCGGAGGATCCGGAGCACGTGATCCTGCGTCACAACCGCGGCATGCGACGGGCCACCAAGGTGGACACGGTCGGCGCGGGCTTCGTCGGGGTCTGCGACGGGACGCTGCCGGCGGGCGAGATCGTGGACGCGATCGCGCAGTTGCTGGGCGAGGACCGGGTCGTCCTGCGGGACCGCGTGCCAGAGTCGCTGCGGCTGCTGACCGAGCAGGGCTTCATCCGCCCCGTCGCCTGACCCGGGCGCCGCCGCGCGGTTTACCTCCCTGTAGTCCCTGGTTCGTCCGGCGGCCGTCGGACGGCCGTCCCGCGTTGGCCCCCCGCTGCGAGGCTCTGTCCACAGGCTGTGGACAGAGCTGGGGAGCCGGGGGCGAGGGGTGGACAGGACGACGGCGGTCGTGGGCGGGCTGGTGCTCGCCCTGTTCGGTGGCGCGCTGCTGTTCTGGTGCGCCGCCGAAGTGCGCCTTCGCCACCGGGTCCGCCGCCGGGGCGTGCCGGCCGAGGCCGTCGTCGTCGCCGAGGACGACGCGCACGGCGAGCTCGACAGCGCACCGCTGCTCGCCTTCTGCGCCCTGCCGTCGGTCGGCGGTCCCGGAGCCGGGCGGTGCGCCGAGCGGGTGCTCGCCCGTCCGCGTGGCCACACGCCGCTGCGCCGTCCCGCCCGCCTCGCTCCCGGCACCTCCGTCCGGATCTGCTACGACCCGCGCCGTCCGGAGCGGATCGTACTGGCGGCGGGGGAGATCAGCCGCCCGGCGGTGGCGGACGTGCTGTGGAGCGCGCTCGGCACCTGCTGTCTGGCAGCGGGGGCGGGCCTGCTGGCCGCCGTCGTCGGCTGAGGGGGCCGGCCGGGGCCACGTCCTTCGGCCGCCGGGCACACCGGCTGGTTCACATTTCACATCATGCGGACCCTTGCGATCCGTCGATTTTTCCGTTGACAGATCTTGAAATCCGTCATTCCATCCTCCCGAACCCGCCGATGCCCCCCTCTACGGGGCACGAAGCTCCGTCATCGGGTTACCGTTCGAGTGGCGTCGGTGGGCCTGGCAAGTGAAAAAGCGGGATCCGTCCGTTTGACAAGGGTGGCCGGGGTACGGTCACACTCCGCTGGTGGGGTAGTCGTTCAGCGGCAGCCCCGGGACGGTGGAGGGGTCGGGCGGAGCGCAGCCCGTGCTGCCAGCGCCGACCAGCTCACATAACGACCGGGAGAGAAGAGCGAAGGTGTCCCCGAGCAGCGAGACCGCGCACGGACAGCGACTCGTCATTGTCGAGTCGCCGGCCAAGGCGAAGACGATCAAGGGCTACCTGGGCCCCGGCTACATCGTCGAGGCGAGCGTCGGGCACATCCGCGACCTGCCCAGCACCGCGGCCGAGGTGCCGGACAAGTACACCGGCGAGGTGCGCCGCCTCGGGGTGGACGTGGACCACGACTTCGCTCCCATCTACGTGGTCAACGCGGACAAGAAGTCCCAGGTCAGCAAGTTGAAGTCGCTGCTCGCGGAGTCCGACGAGCTGTTCCTCGCCACCGATGAGGACCGCGAGGGCGAGGCCATCGCGTGGCACCTCCAGCAGGTCCTCAAGCCCAAGGTGCCGGTGCACCGCATGGTGTTCCACGAGATCACCAAGACCGCGATCCAGGAGGCGGTGGCCAACCCGCGCGAGCTGAACCAGCGCCTGGTCGACGCCCAGGAGACCCGCCGCATCCTCGACCGCCTCTACGGCTTCGAGGTCTCGCCGGTGCTGTGGAAGAAGGTCATGCCGAAGCTGTCGGCCGGCCGCGTGCAGTCCGTCGCGACCCGTCTGGTGGTCGAGCGCGAGCGCGAGCGGATGGCCTTCCGCAGCGCGTCCTACTGGGACCTCGTCGGCACCTTCGGCACCGGCCGCACCCCGGCCGACGCGGCCAACCCGGAGACCTTCGGCGCCCGGCTCGCGAGCGTCGACGGCAAGCGGATCGCCAGCGGCCGCGACTTCGGTTCGGACGGCCGCCTGAAGGCCGCCAGCGCCAACACCCTCCACCTGGACGAGCAGGCCGCCCGCCAGCTGGTCGCCGCCCTCGAACAGACCGCGTTCAGCGTCCGCAGCGTCGAGTCCAAGCCCTACCGCCGCTCGCCGTACGCGCCGTTCCGCACCACCACGCTCCAGCAGGAGGCCAGCCGCAAGCTGGGCTTCGGTGCCAAGCGGACCATGCAGGTGGCCCAGAAGCTGTACGAGAACGGCTTCATCACCTATATGCGCACCGACTCCACCACCCTGTCGGACACCGCGGTCGCCGCCGCCCGCGCGCAGGTCACCCAGCTCTACGGCGCCGACTACCTGCCGGACGCGCCGCGCACCTACGCCAGCAAGGTCAAGAACGCCCAGGAGGCGCACGAGGCCGTCCGCCCCTCCGGCGACCGCTTCCGCACCCCGGCCGAGACCGGCCTGAGCGGCGACGACTTCCGGCTGTACGAGCTGATCTGGATGCGCACCGTCGCCTCCCAGATGAAGGACGCGGTCGGCCAGTCCGTCACCGTCCGGGTCGGCGGCACCTCCGCGGACGGCCGGGACGTCGAGTTCTCCGCCTCCGGCAAGATCATCACCTTCCACGGCTTCCTCAAGGCCTACGTCGAGGGCGCCGACGACCCGAACGCCGAGCTCGACGACCGCGAGCGCCGGCTGCCGCAGGTCGCCGAGGGCGACCCGCTGGCCGCCGAGCAGCTCACCCCCGAGGGCCACGCGACCAAGCCGCCGGCGCGCTACACCGAGGCCTCGCTGGTCAAGGAGCTGGAGGACCGGGAGATCGGCCGCCCCTCCACGTACGCGTCGATCATCGACACGATCATCCAGCGCCGGTACGTCTTCAAGAAGGGGACGGCGCTCGTCCCGTCCTTCCTCTCCTTCGCCGTGGTCAACCTGCTGGAGAAGCACTTCGGCCGACTGGTCGACTACGACTTCACCGCCAAGATGGAGGACGACCTCGACCGGATCGCCGCCGGTGAGGCGCAGTCCGTGCCGTGGCTGAAGCGCTTCTACTTCGGCGAGGGCGAGGGCATCGAGACCGGGCGCGCCGCCGAGGCCGGCAACGGCGACGGCGACCACCTGGGCGGTCTGAAGGAGCTCGTCACCGACCTCGGCGCGATCGACGCCCGCGAGATCAGCTCGTTTCGGGTCAGCGACGACATCACGCTGCGCGTCGGCCGCTACGGCCCGTACGTCGAGCGCGCCTCCGCCGTCGAGGGCGAGCCCGGCCAGCGCGCCGACATCCCGGACGACCTGCCGCCGGACGAGCTCACCGTCGAGCTGGCCGAGGAGCTGCTGGCCAAGCCCAGCGGCGACTTCGAGCTCGGCCAGGACCCCGTCAGCGGCAACATGCTGGTCGCCAAGGACGGCCGCTACGGCCCGTACGTGACCGAGATCCTGCCCGAGGGCACGCCGAAGACCGGCAAGAACGCGGTCAAGGCGCGCACCGCCTCGCTGTTCAAGACGATGTCGCTGGAGACCGTCACCCTGGAGGACGCGCTGCGGCTGCTCTCGCTGCCGCGCGTGGTCGGGGCGGACGCCGAGGGCGTCGAGATCACCGCGCAGAACGGCCGGTACGGCCCGTACCTCAAGCGCGGCACCGACTCGCGCTCGCTCACCGGCGAGGACCAGCTCTTCACGATCACCCTCGACGAGGCGCTGGCGATCTACGCGCAGCCCAAGCAGCGCGGCCGGGCCGCCGCCGCCCCGCCGCTGCGGGAGCTGGGCACCGACCCGGTCAGCGAGCGTCCGGTCGTGGTCAAGGACGGCCGCTTCGGGCCGTACGTGACCGACGGCGAGACCAATGCCACGCTGCGCAAGGACGATGATGTCGCGACGATCACGCCGGAGCGCGGCTACGAGCTGCTCGCCGAGAAGCGGGCGCGCGGGCCGGTGAAGAAGGCGGCCAAGAAGGCCCCGGCGAAGAAGGCGACCGCCACCAAGAAGGCGGCGGCGACGAAGACCGCGGCGAAGAAGACGGCCGTGAAGAAGACGGCGGCCAAGAAGACCACCACGGCCGCGGCGAAGAAGACGGCGGCGAAGAAGACCGCCGCGAGCAAGACCACGGCCACCGACGAGGGCTGACCCTCCGACGGTGACCCTCGGGCCCGTGTCCCCTTCACGGGGGGCACGGGCCCGAGGTGTGTCCGGGGACGGGTCCGGGCCGTTCGGGGACGGCGGACATGTGTGCGGGGATCGTCACAACCAGGTGATGAGCCTGATCCGGAACGCTGTTCGTCTCTTTCCGGCCAACCCCCGACCGCTACGCTGACCGTATGACGAGCGAGGAGCAGCCCACCCCCAGCGCCGCCCCGGCCGCCAGAGCCGCCATGCCCGACCTGCCCGAGGTCGCGCCCGCCGGAACCCCGGTGGAGCGGGCCCGCGCCCTGCTGCGGACGCGGCCCTACCGGCGCCTGTGGACCACCGGGCTGATCGGCGGCACCGCCGACCGGCTAGGACTGCTGGTGCTGCTCGCGCTCACCGTGATCGCCGCCGCCCTCGGCGGCCAGTTCGGCGACCTGCCGCGCAGCCTGGCCTTCGCCGTCGCCGCGGTCTTCGCCGCCCGGCTGGCGGCCACCCTGGTGACCGGCGTCCTGCTGCTCGGACCGGTGCACCAGCTGGTCGTCGGCAAGCTGGACCGGCGCTGGACGCTGGTCGGCGCCGACGCGCTGTGCGCCGTCCTGATCGGAATCGCGCCCTGGTGGACCGTCTGGCTGGGCTCCGGCCCGAAGCCGTCCGGCGCCGCGCCGTACGTCCTGCTCGCCACCGTCTTCGTGACCGGCGCCGCCGAGCGCGTCCGGGCCATCGCCAAGGACGCCGCCGTCCCCGGCCTGCTGCCGCCCGCCGACCCGTACGCGCCCGCCGCCGAGCAGCGGCCGTCCGGCGCCAGCCTGGAGACCGTCCGGAGTATCGACCGGTTCACCGGCTGGGCCACCCTGCCGCTCGCCGCCGTCGGCCTGGTCGTGTTCACCCTGCTCAACAACATCTTCGCGGCGCTCGGCTCGGACTGGCTCCGGGCCCACCAGGTGACCTTCGCGGCCCTCGGCGCGGCCGGCCTGTTCACCGCCGCCGCCGTCCGAAGCCACCTCCAGCAGCTGCCCGTCGGCCCGGTCGCCGTCGCCCCGCACTCGCCGCTGCAGGGCCTGCGCGCCCCGACGGACGCCACCCCGGGTCCCGCCCTCAAGAAGGGCCGCACCGGCAGCGCCCCCTACTTCACCTTCGCCGTCGCCGCCGCCCACGCCTCGATGGCCGGCGTCGCCGCACTCGCGCTGCTCACCGCCGCCGAGCACCGGGCCGGGCCGATCGGCTACGGCCTGCTCGTGCTCGCCGCCACCGGCGCACCCGCGGCCGGCGTCCGGCTCACCCGGGCCACCCTGCCCTCCCTCTCCCGCCGCCGGCTGCTTCCGCTGGCGCTGGTCACCGAGGGCGTGACGCTGATCCTGGCCGGGCTCGTGCTCGACTACGTCCTGGTCCTGCTGCTCACCGTGCTGGCCGGCCTCGCCGCCGGGATCGTCGTCTCGGCCGGGCGCACCCTGCTCGCCCAGGAGGTCGAGGAGGCCCGGCTGCCCAAGGTCACCGAGCACCTGCACGCCGTGCTGCGGGCCGTCGTCGGCGCCGCGCTGGTCGCCGTCCCGCTGATCGCCGGTGCCTACGGCGACGTCGAGTACGGCACGGTCAAGCCCGGCTCGTTCACCTTCATCCACGGCGGCGCGGCCCTCGCCGTCGCCACCGCGGGCCTGCTCACGCTGGTGCTCGCCGCCGTCGTGCTGCTCAAGACCGACGACCGGCGCGGCTCCGCCCCGTTCGGCCGCGACCTGGTCGACGCCGTGCGCGGCGGTGGGGGCCCGGCACCGCACCGCACCACCGGCACCGGCTTCTTCATCGCCCTGGAGGGCGGCGACGGCGCCGGCAAGTCCACCCAGGCCCAGGCGCTCGCCGAGTGGATCCGCGGCAAGGGCCACGAGGTGGTGCTCACCCGCGAGCCCGGCGGCAGCCCGGTCGGGCAGCGGCTGCGCGGCCTCGTCCTGGACGTCGGCAACACCGGCCTCTCGCACCGCGCCGAGGCGCTGATCTACGCGGCCGACCGGGCCGAGCACGTCGAGAACGTCATCCGCCCGGCCCTCGCGCGCGGCGCCGTCGTCATCACCGACCGGTACATGGACTCCTCCATCGCCTACCAGGGTGCCGGGCGCGACCTCGCCGCGACCGAGGTCGCGCGGATCTCCCGGTGGGCCACCGGCGGGCTGGTGCCCGACCTGACCGTCGTCCTGGACGTCGACCCGACCAGGGCGCGGGAGCGCTTCACCGAGGCGCTGGACCGGCTGGAGTCCGAGCCGACCGAGTTCCACCAGCGGGTCCGGGCCGGCTTCCTCGCCCTCGCGGCGGCCGACCCGGCGCGCTACCTGGTCGTCGACGGCAGCCAGGCGCCCGGCTCCGTCACCACCGCGATCCGCCACCGGCTCGACCGCGAGCTGCCGCTCTCCGAGCAGGAGAAGGCCGCCCGCGCCGAGCAGGAACGGCTGGCGCGGGAGGAGGCCGAGCGGCGCGCCGCCGAGGAGGCCCGGAAGAAGGCCGAGGCGGAGGCCGCCGAGCGCAAGCGGCAGGAGCTGCTGGAGCAGCTCCGGGCCGAGCAGGCCGAGAAGGAGCGGCTGGCGAAGGAGGAGGCCGAGCGGGCCGCCGCCGAGGCACGCCGCAAGGCCGAGGAGGAGGCCCGGCGCCGGGCCGAGGAGGAGGCTCGCCGCAAGGCCGAGGAGGAGGCCCGCCGCAAGGCCGAGGAAGAGGCCCGCCTGGCCGCCGAGGCCGCCGAGCGCAAGCGGCTCGCCGACGAGGCGGCCGCGCAGGCGGAACTCCAGCGGCAGCGGGAGCTCCAGCGCGAGGAGCAGCGCCGCCGTGCGGAGGAGGCGCTCCAGCGCGCCGAGGAGGCCCGGCTGGCCCAGGCCGCCGCGCTCGCCGCGGCCGCAGCCGCGGCCGACCGTGCCGAGGGCGGGGATGTCGGGCGTCCGGCGGCGCCTCCGGTGCCGGGTGACGCGGCGACCACGCAGCTGCGGGCGCCGAAGGGTGTGGATGCTTCGGGCGGGGCCGCCGACGAGACCACGCGCGAGCTGTCGCTGCGGGATCGGCAGTCGGCGGTGGACGAGACGGCGAAGCTGCCGGTGGTTCCGGGTGGGGCGGACGAGACCGCCGTGCTGCCGAAGGTGTCGGCGGAAGCCGACCGGACCGAGGTGCTGCCGCGCGTCGCCCCGGGTCGCGCCGGGGACCGGGTGCCCCCGGGCCTGTGGCGCGAGGAGTCCGTGGAGAGCACCCGGGAGCTTCCGGTGGCCGGCGAGGGCCAGGCGCCGGAAGGTGCCGCCGAGCCGCGGCCGCGGCCGGACTGGGCCGAGGAGACGCCGATGGACGACCTCCCGAGCCTCACCGACACGCTGCTCGGCTCGCGCGACGAGTGGGCCCGCTGGGAGCACGGTGGCGGGCCCGGCCAGGACCCGCAGGGTCCGCAGGGTCCACAGGGTCCACAGGGTCCACAGGGTCCGCGCGGCGGAGCCGGCGCCGAGGGCGAGGACGACGACCAGGGCAAGGGCAAGGGCCGCCGCTGGGGGCGCCGGGGCTGATCCCGGGGCCGCAGGGCGGTGTGAACGGATGACGGGCGGCGTCACCGGGCTGAGGAAGCCTGGTGGCGCCGCCCGTGTTCTGGGGCCGTTCGGAGTGGGCTCGGACGTGAAGATGGTGGCCGGCGGCCGCCGGGGCTGGTCGGTGGGGTGGTGCGGCGGCGGGGGCGTGGGGGCGGGTGGTCGCTCGGACGGCGCAGTGGGTGTCGGGGCGGGCACGTATGCTCGACGGCGGAGCGCAGCCGTACGGAGCTTGGGAGCAGCAGTGGCCGTCTGGGACGACCTGGTGGGCCAGGAGCGGGTGGTCGAGCAGCTGACCGCCGCGGCCAGGGCGGCCGGGGCGACGGTGCTGGCCGGCCGGGGGGCCGGGCCGGCGGAGGGGGCCAACGCCTCCCTGATGACGCACGCCTGGCTGTTCACCGGGCCGCCCGGGGCCGGGCAGGTCACGGCCGCGCGGGCGTTCGCCGCGGCGCTCCAGTGCACCAGCCCGGACCTCGCGCTCGGCGGCACACCCGGGTGCGGGTTCTGCGACGGCTGCCACACCGTGCTGGCCGGCAGCCACGCCGACGTGAAGTACGTCCGGACCGACGGGCTGTCCATCGGCGTCGGCGACATGCGGGACCTCGTGCTGCGCGCCTCCAGCTACCCGACCGGCGGGCGCTGGTCGGTGATCCTCGTGGACGCCGCGCACCGGCTCACCGAGGCGGCCGCGAACGCGCTGCTCAAGGGCGTCGAGGAGCCCTCCCCCCGTACCGTCTGGCTGCTCTGCGCCCCCTCCGTCCAGGACGTGCTGCCGACCATCCGCTCGCGCTGCCGCCTGCTCGTCCTGCGCACCCCGGCCGCCGAGGCAGTGGCCGACATGCTGGTCCGCCGCGACGGCGTCGACCCGGACACGGCGCGCCTGGCCGCGCTCGCCGGGCAGGGCGACATCGAGCGCTCGCGCCGCCTGGCGGTCGACGAGCAGGCCAGGACGCGGCGCACCGAGGTGCTGCGGATCCCGCTGGAGGTCTCCGACATCGGCGGTTGCCTGGCCGCCGCCCAGCGCCTGGTGGACACGGCCAAGGCCGACGCCGAGGCGCTCGCCGAGACGCAGGACGCCAAGGAGACCGACGACCTGAAGGCCGCCTACGGCGCCGCCGAGGGCGGCAAGGCGCCGCGCGGGATGGCCGGGGCGGTCAAGGAGCTGGAGAAGCGGCAGAAGAGCCGGGCCACCCGCACCCGACGGGAGACCCTCGGCGTCGCGCTGCTCGATCTGCTCGGCTTCTACCGCGACGTCCTCGCGCTCCAGCTCGGCTCCACCGGCGCGCTCGCCAACGAGGACCAGCGGCAGGCGCTGAACCGCGTCGCCCAGGCCAGCCCGCCGGAGGGCACGCTGCGCCGCATCGAGGCGGTGCTCGCCTGCCGCCGGGCGCTGGACCGCAACGTCGACCCGCTGCTCGCGGTCGAGGCGATGACGGTGGCGCTGCGCGCGGGCTGAGCCGCGTACGGGGAGGCGCGGGGCCGGGCGCGTTCCGCTTCCCGCCCTACTCGGGTGTCCCACCTTCGAGTGAACGGGCGATACGCGCCGGGCACACCCGCGTGTGACCGTCGGGTCGTCTTGCACGCTGGGGGCCGACTGCGCCCCGACACCGGGGCCGTCGCGTCCCGTACGGCGCCGGGCTCGCCCCGGTCGTCCGGTCCTCCGCCCTAGGTGGTGCGTCCCGTGGTCCGTTCGCTCCTCGTCATCCCCCTGTTGGCGGCCGCCCTCGGCGGCCTCTGGCTGGCCCGCGGGGCCCATCAGCGCTGGCGCGACCTGCGGGCCGCCGAGGCCTACGAGCTGGCCGGCGACCGGTGGCCGATGCTGCTGCGGGCGGCCGGGGCGATGGTCTGCGGGGTGTGCGTCACGGCGCTGACGCTGCTCACCGCCTTCGGCGCGTTCGGCGGCATGAAGCGGGCCGGCCAGGAGCCGGTGGAGAGGGCGGAGCCCGCCGTGGACGCGGCCGGCGTGAGCGGGGCGCAGGGCGCGGCCCCGCGGCAGCAGGCAGCGCCGCCCACGGCGGAGGCCGCCGTGGCCCAGGCAGCGGCGGCGACCTCACCGGCCGCCACGACGAGCCGGTTCGACAGCGTCGGCCACCCGGGTGGCGGGGAGCTGCTCCAGTCCGCCGTGCTCGGGCCGGACGGCATGCCGCGCAACATCCGGGTCTGGCTGCCGCCGCAGTACGCCAAGGAACCGAACGCCCGCTTCCCCGTCGTCGTGATGCAGGCCGCGACCCCGCGCAAGACCGCCGACGCCGAGGTCCCGGACGTCTTCGAGGGCATCGGCTCGGCCCTGCAGACCGGCAAGGCGCGGCCGTTCATCCTGGTCGCCCCCGAGGCGCCGAACGGCACCGCGCACCCCTGCGACCTCGCCGCCGCCGCCCCGCAGTCGGTCGCCGACGACGCGACGCTGCGCACCGTCATCGCCGCGACCTTCCGTGCCATGCCGCCCGGTCCGGCCTCCTGGGGCACGCTCGGGGTCGAGGGCGGCGCGCCGTGCGCCGCGGCGGCCGGGCTGGCCCGCCCGGACCTGTACGGCGTCGCGGCGGCCGTCTCCGGACGGTACGACGCCGCCGCGCTCGCCCAGGCGGGCGCGGAGGCGCCCACGGGCACGGCGGCGAAGCTGATGCTCGCCGCCGCGAAGGCCGACGCCGCCGGGCTCGACGCGGCGCGCAAGCTGCAGGCCGCGCTGCGCGGCGGTGCCGGGCCGGCGGCCAAGGCGGACGTGCGGATCTCGGACAACGTGCAGGACTACACGCCCGACCGGGAGCGGCTGCGGCTCGTGCGGCAGGCGGCGCAGTACCTGGCCGACGCGCTGGCGAAGGCGTCCTGAACAGGGCTTTCGGCGGGCACTGTGCTGCTCGGTACCCCGGGAGGGTACCGGGCAGCCGTCGTTGGCCGGGTTCGTGGGGTGAGTCGGGCGATCGAGGCGATCGAAGCGAAGGGATCCGGATGAAGGCCACTGGGCGGGTACTTGCCGCGGCGCTCGTCGTCGCCGGGCTGTTGGCGGGCGGGTGCAGCGCCGGCGGCTCCGGCCCGGGCGGCGGCTCCGGCTCCAGCGGCGGCCCGGGTGCGGCGCCGTCGGACGTGTTCGGGCCCGGTGCGGCGTTGTCGGACGAGCCCGAGCCCGAGCCCGGTGCGGCGGTCGGTGCGTCGCCGGGATCGCCGCCCGCCGAGGTCACGCCGCTGGAGCCGCTGCCCGCGGCGGTGCCGGCCGCGCTCGACCCGTACTACGGGCAGCGACTCGCGTGGCGGCCGTGCGACGACGAATTCGAGTGCACCACCTTCAAGGTGCCGCTCGACTACGGCCGCCCGGCCGACGGAGACCTCACCCTGACGGCCGTCCGCGCCCCCGCCGTCCCCCGGGCGGGGGCGGGGGCGGGGGCGGGCGGTGACCGGCTCGGCTCGCTGCTGCTCAACCCGGGCGGCCCCGGCGGGTCGGCGGTCGACTACGTGGAGGCCGTCGCCCAGGCGTACGACGGCGACGTGCGTGCCCGGTACGACCTCGTCGGGCTCGACCCGCGCGGGGTCGGCCGCAGCAGCCCCGTCACCTGTCTGAGCGGCGACCGGATGGACGCCTACACGTCCGTCGGGTTCACCCCTGCCGACCAGCGCGAGGTCGACGCCCTGGTGGCCGCCGACAAGGAGTTCGCCGACGGCTGCCGGCAGCACGCCGGCGCGGCGCTCGGCCACGTCAGCACCGTCGAGGCCGCCCGCGACATGGACGTGCTGCGCGCCCTCCTCGGCGACGAGCGGCTCAGCTACGTCGGCAAGTCCTACGGCACGTTCCTCGGTGCCACGTACGCCGGACTCTTCCCCGGGCGGGTCGGGCGGTTCGTCCTGGACGGCGCGATGGACCCGTCCCTCGACTCCGCCACCGGCAACCGGGCCCAGGCCGGTGGCTTCGAGACCGCCTGGGCGGCCTTCGCCAGGGACTGCGCCCGGCGCGGCGACTGTCCGCTCGGCCGCACCGAGCAGGAGGCCGGCGACCAGCTCAGCGCCCTGCTGGCGGCCGTCCGCGCCCAGCCGCTGGCCACCACCGACGGCGGCCGCCGCCTGACCCACGCCCAGGCCATCACCGGCGTCATCAAGGCGATGTACGCCGACTTCCTCTGGCCCGAGCTGCGCGGCGCGCTCACCGGTGCCAAGGCCGGGGACGGCACCGGGCTGCTGAAGCTCTCGGACTCCTACTACGGGCGCGAGCCGGACGGCTCGTACCCCAACCTGATGTTCGCCAACACGGCCGTGAACTGCCTCGACCTGCCCGCGCCGTTCGCCGGCCCGGAGGACGTCCGGCGGGCGTTGCCGGAGTTCGAGCGGACCTCGCCGCACTTCGGCCGCGACCTGGCGTGGATGGCGCTGACCTGCGCCTACTGGCCGGTGAAGGCCACCGGTTCGGCGCACACCGTCCAGGCCGCGGGCGCCGCCCCGATCGTCGTCATCGGCACCACCCGCGACCCGGCCACGCCGTACGCGTGGGCCCAGGCGCTGGCGGGGCAGCTGGAGTCCGGGTGGCTGCTCACCTACGACGGGGACGGGCACACGGCGTACGGGCGGCACAACGAGTGCGTGGACGGCGCGGTCAACCGCTTCCTGCTCACGGGTGAGCCGCCGGAGGAAGGCATGCGCTGCGGGGGGTAGGGGATCAGGGGGGATCAGGGGCCGTCTCGCCAGGTAGTTTCAGCTTCAATCGATCAGCGGTGCGACGTTACGATGAGCGCCCCCTGCCCCCTCCTCTCTTCGGAGCGCACCGTGCTCGGAGTCAACGACCTGACGACGTACGTCCTCGGCGCCCTCGTCATCATCCTGCTGCCCGGCCCCAACTCCCTGTACGTGCTGTCCGTCGCCGCCCGCAAGGGCGTGCGGACCGGCTACCGGGCCGCCGCCGGCGTCTTCGTCGGCGACTTCACGCTCATAAGCCTCACCTCGCTGGGCGCCGCCTCGCTCCTGAAGGCCAATCCGGCCGTCTTCGCGGTGGTCAAGTTCGGCGGCGCGGCCTACCTGCTGTGGATCGGCTTCGGCATGCTCCGGGCCGCCCGCCAGCTGTGGCGCGACCACCGCGCCGCCGCCGACACCGGCTCCGCCGCGGGCGAGCAGGCCCCCGAGGCCGTCGAGCGGCCGTTCCGGCGCGCGCTCGTGATCAGCCTGCTGAACCCGAAGGCGATCCTCTTCCTGCTGTCGTTCTTCACGCAGTTCGTGGACCCGTCCTACGGGCAGCCCGCGCTCTCCTTCGCCCTGCTCGGCGGAATCCTGCAGACCTTCAGCTTCCTCTACCTCACCCTGCTGATCTTCGCCGGCACCACCCTCGCCGCGGCCTTCCGGCGCCGCAAGCGGCTCTCCGCCACCCTCACCAGCGGGGTCGCCGTCCTCTTCGCTGGCTTCGCCGCCAAGCTCGCCGTCTCCTCCGCCTGACCCCCCGCCGGGATATCCCGGTACGGATCACCCGCGAACCTGTGTAGACTGGCCCGCGTTGCCAGCACGTACGGCAGCGACGCCGCCTTAGCTCAGTTGGCCAGAGCAACGCACTCGTAATGCGTAGGTCGCGGGTTCGAATCCCGCAGGCGGCTCAGTGAAGGCCCAGGTCAGATAGCCGCTGACCTGGGCCTTTTGTCATTTCTTGGCGTGCGGGCAGGCGTCGGTAGCGCGCTGCAGGATCGCTTGCGTGAGCGATGCGTGAGCGCGGGTGTGCCCCATGGGCCGAGTCGGCCCGGGGTGGTCTGAGCCCGCGCGGGCTCGGCTCGACGCTCCGCGAGTTCGGCAGCACCTCCGGCAGTCCACCCTCGCCCTGCTGCACTTCGTCATCCGAGGCCATGTCCTGGCCCGGGCGGTCATGGCGCCCACCGGCGAGCCGCGCTCGCAGCCGGTCGACGCAGTCGGCTCCGCGATCCCCGAACGCGGGCGCACCCGGTGCACGCAGGCAGGAAGTCTGCAGTGATCCGCTGCGGGGCCTCGGCCTGGTGGCCGAGCCGCCCGGACCCCTGCATCCGCTGAAGTCC
>NZ_JBSFGU010000027.1:0-105962 GCF_053596725.1 Kitasatospora sp. NPDC001660
CGAACTCCACACCCCCACCGCCGACACCGTCCTGGACCGCATGCGCCGCTTCGACGCCAAGGGCCGCACCAGCTGACACACCAGCAGCCCCGCCGCCCCTACGCGACCTCAGGACACCTCATGTACCGCACCGCACTGCGCAACGTGCTGGCCCACAAGGGCCGGCTGCTGATGACGGCCCTCGCCGTCATGCTGGGCACCGCCTTCGTGGCGGGCACGATGGTCTTCTCCGACACCTTCGGCAAGGCCATGCGGGACAGCAACTCCAAGAGCTACTCGGACGTCGCCGTCCAGATCGTCGACCGGGCCGCCGGCTCCGGCGCCTCCGCCAAGCAGAAGAGCGAGGGCGGCCCCACCGCCCTCACCGACGCCACCGTCCAGCAGCTGGCCGCCCTGCCCGGCGCCGCGAGCGCCCGTGGCGTGGTCAGCGGCTTCACCGGCGTCGCCGACCGGAACGGCAACCTCATCGGCCAGTCCTGGTCCGCCAAGGGCGCCAACTTCGCCCCGGGACCGGACGGCAACGACGCCCGCTACCCGATGGCCGAGGGCCAGGGCCCGAAGAACGGCAAGGAGATCGCGCTCGACCGCAGGACCGCCGGCAAGGCGGGCTACAAGGTCGGCGACACCGTCCGGGTCGCCTCCAACGGCCCGGTGGTCGAGGCGAAGCTCACCGGCGTCTTCACCACCGACGACCCGGTGGTGAACTCCGGCGGCACCCTCACCCTGTTCGACCGCGCCACCGCCCAGCAGCTGCTGCTGGAGCCGGGCCGCTACAGCAGCGTCGTGCTCACCGCCGGGCCCGGCACCACCGAGGACGCGCTGCTCGCCGAGGCGAAGGCCAAGATGCCGTCCGGCTCGCAGTTCACGGCCGAGACCGGCGCCCAGCTGCAGGCCGATGAGCAGGCCATGATCACCAAGGGCACCGACAGCATGCGGACGATGCTGCTCGTCTTCGCCGCGATCTCGCTCTTCGTCGGCATCTTCATCATCGCCAACACCTTCACCATGCTGGTCGCCCAGCGCACCAAGGAACTGGCGCTGCTCCGGGCGATCGGGGCCAGCCGCAAGCAGGTCACCCGGTCCGTCCTGGTCGAGGCCCTGGTCATCGGCGCCGTCTCCGCGGTGGCCGGTCTGCTCGCGGGCATCGGGATCGGCGCCGGGATGCAGTCCCTGATCGGCACGCTGAACGAGAACATGCCGAGCGGCCCGCTGGTGATCAAGCCGATGACCATCGTGGTGACCATCGTGGTCGGCGTCCTGGTGACGGTGCTGTCGGCGGTGCTGCCGGCCGTGCGCGCCGCCCGGATCGCGCCGGTCGCGGCGATGAGCAGCGGCGAGCAGCCGGCCAGCCAGAAGAGCCTGGTGGTCCGCAACACGATCGGCGCGGTGGTCACCGCTGGCGGCCTCGCGCTGATCGCCTTCGGTGCCTCCACCGGCGACGACACCGGCCGGATGCCGGTCGGCCTCGGCGCCCTGCTGGCCCTGGTCGGCGTGTTCGTCCTGCTGCCGCTGCTGTCCCGCCCGGTGGTCGCCCTGATCGGCCCGGTGCTGCGCAAGCTGGGCGGCACCCCCGGCAAGCTCGCCCAGCAGAACGCGGTGCGCAACCCGCGCCGCACCGCGGCCACCGCCGCCGCGCTCACCATCGGTCTGACCCTGGTCAGCGGCCTCACCGTGATGGGCGCCTCGGTCGGCGGCGCGATCGACCGGGCCGTCACCAGCTCGATGAAGGCCGACTACATCGTCTCGACCGCCAACGGCATGAGCCTGTCCGAGCAGGTGCCCGCCCAGATCGCCAAGACCTCCGCGGTCGCCGCCTCCTCGCCGATGACCTCCGCCTACTGGGAGCTCAACGGCACCGCCAAGGCGATCACCGGCCTGAACGCCGACTCCGCCGACCAGCTGGTCGACTTCAAGATGGTCAGCGGCTCCACCGCCGCGCTCGGCCAGGGCATGCTCCTGGTGAACCAGGACGTCGCCAAGAAGCTCGACGTCACCGCCGGCTCGACGCTGACCGTGTCCTACCCGGACGAGTCCACCGGGCAGCTCACCGTCGGCGGCGTGTACGAGACGGGCGGCATGCTCGGCCAGGCCGTCCTCGCCAACAGCGAGATCGCCAAGCACGATCCGAAGCCGTACGTCGCCGACATCCTGGTGAAGGGCAAGGACGGCGCCACCGCCGCGCTCAAGCAGTCGCTCAAGGACGCCACCGGCGCCAACCCGGTGATCGAGGTCAAGTCCAAGCAGGACGTGCGCGACGACTTCAGCCAGACCATCACCTTCGCGCTGAACATGATGTACGGCCTGCTGGCGATGTCGGTGCTGGTCGCGATCCTCGGTGTGATCAACACGCTGGCCATGTCGGTCTTCGAGCGCAAGCGCGAGATCGGGATGCTGCGGGCGATCGGCCTGGACCGCCGGGGCATCAAGCGGATGGTCCGTCTGGAGTCCGTGGTGATCTCGGTGTTCGGCGCCGGCGTGGGCCTGCTGCTCGGCTGCTTCATCGCCTGGGCGATCAACGGGACGCTGAAGTCCAGCCTGGCCGGGCTGACCACCGTCCTGCCGTACGGCCAGCTGGCACTCTTCCTGGGCCTCGCCGGGCTGGTCGGCCTGGTGGCCGCGATCTGGCCGGCCCGCCGGGCGTCCAAGCTGGACATCCTGGCGAGCATCAAGACCGACTGACGGCCGGTCGGAAGACCGCGGAAGGCCCCTGCCGGAGGATCCGGCAGGGGCCTTCCAACTTCTGTACTCCGCCCGGTCGCACGGCCGGCTGAGCACCACGGAGGTCGTGGTCCGGCAACACTGCCGGGCGGAGGGCCTCCGACTCATACCCCGGTGCTCCCACACCGGGGTCTCAGTCGCTTACTTGCTCGCGAGTTCCTTCTCGGCGGCCGGCTTGGCGGCCTCCACGGGCTTCGTGGGCGGGGTGACCTCCTGGATGGGCAGGTACGGCTGCTCCATCTGGGACAGGCCGACCATCTCGCGCTTCAGGAAGACGGCCAGGGTCCAGTCGGTGAAGACCCGGACCTTGCGGTTGAAGGTCGGGACCATGGCGCCGTGGTACGCGCGGTGGAACCACCAGGCGAGGCGGCCCTTCAGCTTGAACTTGCCGAAGAGGATCGCGACGCCCTTGTGCAGGCCGAGACCGGCGACCGCGCCGAGGTTCTTGTGCTTGTACTCCTTCTGCGGGAAGCCGCGCATGCCGGAGATCACGTTGTCGCCGAGGACGACGGCCTGGCGGCAGGCGTGCTGCGCGTTCGGCGGGCACCAGGCGCCCTCGCCGGCGGCGAGGTCAGGGACCTGGGCGTTGTCGCCGGCGGACCAGACGTAGTCGAAGCCCTGGACCTGGAGGGTCGGCGCGGTGTCGACGTGGCCGCGCGGGCCCAGCGGCAGGCCGAAGTTGGCCAGCACCGGGTTCGGCTTCACGCCGGCCGTCCACACGATGGTGGAGGCGTCCATCTCCATGCCGTTCTTCAGCACGACGTGGCCGTCGACGCAGGAGTCCATGGAGGTCTCGATGTAGACCTCGATGTTGCGCTCGCCGAGCTTCTCCTTGGTCCACAGACCGAGGTCCGGGCCCATCTCCGGGAGGATGCGGTTGGCCGCCTCCACCAGGATGAAGCGCATGTCGTCGCGGCTGACGGTCTTGTAGATCTTGGCGGCGTCGCGCGCCATGTCCTCGATCTCGGCGATCGTCTCGACACCGGCGAAGCCACCGCCGATGACGACGAAGGTCAGGGCCTTGCGGCGGACCTCCTCGTCCGAGGTGGACTCGGCCTTGTCCAGCTGGGCCATGACGTGGTTGCGGAGGGCGATGGCCTCCTCAACCGTCTTCATGCCGATGCCGTTCTCCGCCAGACCCGGGATCGGGAAGGTGCGGGAGACCGAGCCGGTCGCGACGACGAGGTAGTCGAAGGGCAGCTCGTAGGAGTCGCCGGCCGCGGGCGCGATGGTGGCGACCTTGCGGGCGTGGTCCACAGCGGTCACGTGACCGGTGAGCACCTCCGCCTTCTTGAGGGCGCTGCGCAGGGGCGCGACGAGGTTGCGGGGCGCGACGTTGCCGCCGGCCGCCTCGGGGAGGAAGGGCAGGTACGTCATGTACGACCGCGGGTCGACGACCGTGACGGTCGCTTCGCCGTAACGCATCTTCTTGAGGATGCGCATCGCGGCATACAGGCCGACGTAACCACCGCCGACAATGAGGATGCGAGGACGCTCCGTGGTGCTCATATCCGAAAGTATCCAGCACCGTCCGGAGCAACCTTCGTGAGCCCGGTCACAAGTGGATGGACACCCCGTGCTACACTGCGCGGCCACAAAACGGCCCCCTCGGCGACACCTCACCGCCCCCACGGGCGCCCCGTGAGTACCGGGGGTCACACCACCCGGCTGAGCAGCAACGATCCGTACAACACCCGGGTTCCCGTTGGTGATTTCGATTTTCAAACCTCAAGCGAGGCCTGGCCTGCGATCCAACGGGCGGCGCGGAGCGGCGGCCTTCGGTCCCGCAATTCGGACGTAGCGGGCGAGCGGATGCGACGAATGACCGGATCGCCATGTGAAGAAATTCACGAACTTTTCCGCCCGCGACCGGGCGCGTCCCGGCCCCGGACCCCCGCTCGGGGGCTCCGGGGCCGGTCGGGTAAGGCGCGCGGCAGGTCAGGAGGCCGTACTCCAGGCGATGCCGTCCAGGATGTCGTGCTCGCTCACGACGACCTCGGCGGCGCCGGTGCGCTCCATGATCTCCAGCAGCTCCAGCGCGCCCGCCGCGATCACGTCCACCCGGCCCGGGTGCAGCGACGGGATCGCCGCGCGCTCGGCGTGGGTGGCGGCCAGCAGCTCGCGGGCGATCTCGGCGACGCGCTCCCGGGTGATCCGCGAGTGGTGGATCACCGCCGAGTCGTAGGCCGGCAGGCCCTGGGCGATCGCGGACACGGTCGTGACCGTCCCGGCGAGGCCCACCAGGGTGGCCGCACCGGTCAGCGGGACGACCTCCTCGGCCCTGTCCAGCTCGGCCCGCACGTGCGCCCGGGCGTCGGCGATCTGCTCCTCGGACGGCAGCTCGGCACCGCCGAAGTGCCGCTCGGTCAGCCGGACGCAGCCGATGTCCACCGAGCGCGCGGCCTGGACGTCGTCCGCGCCGAGCACGAACTCGGTCGAGCCGCCACCGAGGTCGAACACCAGGTACGGGGCCGGGAACTGACCGCCGGTCAGCTCCTTGGTGGCACCGATGAAGGAGAGGTGCGCCTCCTCCTCGCCGCTGACCACCTCGGGTTCGACGCCGAGGATCTCGCGCACGCCCTTGACGTACTCGTCGCTGTTCTCGGCGTCCCGGGAGGCGCTGGTGGCGACGAAGCGGGTGCGCTCCGGGCCGACCCCGAAGCCGGCGATGACCTCCCGGTACTCCCGGCAGGCCGCGAAGGTGCGGGCCAGCGCGTCCGGGTGCAGCCGGCCGGTCTGGTCGACGCCCTGGCCCAGCCGGTTGATGATCATCCGACGGTCCAGGTCGGTGATCTCGCCGGTCTCCGGGTCCAGGTCGGCGACCAGCAGACGGATCGAGTTGGTGCCGCAGTCGATCGCGGCGACGCGGGTCGCGCTCACTCGGACTCCTGCGCTTCGGTCTCTTCCGCGGCGCGCTTCCTGGCGGCGCGCTCGGCGGTCTTCTGCTCCTTGGCGGCGATCACGGCCGCGTGGTCCTGTTCCTTGGCCCGGTTGCGGGCGACCCGCTCACCGGCCGCCTCGACCTCGGCCGGGGAGACGCACGGGCCCTTGGCCCACCAGTCCTCCAGCATGCCGAGCGCCTCGTCGCCGAGCGGGTTGACGCCCTCGCCGGCCGCCAGCGAGTGGCCGACCAGCACGTGCAGGCACTTGACCCGGTCCGGCATGCCGCCGGCGCTCGGGAAGCCCTCCAGCACCTCGATGGCGTCGCGCCGGGCGATGTAGTCCTCGTGCGCCTTCTGGTACGCGGCCGCCAGCTCCGGGTCCTCGGCGAGCCGGGCGGTCTGCTCCTTCATCACGCCGTCCGCCTCCAGGGTGCCGATCAGCGAGGCGGCCTTGGGGCAGGTCAGGTAGTAGAGCGTCGGGAACGGCGTGCCGTCCGGCAGCCGGGGGGCCGTCTCCACGACGTCCGGGTTGCCGCACGGGCAGCGGTGCGCCACGCCGCGCAGGCCGCGCGGCACCCGGCCCAGCTGGGCGGCGATGGCCGCGATGTCGGCGTCGGGGACGGCGGGGTGGTTCTCAGTGGTCATGGGGGGAGGGGTCTCCAGCAGGGGACGATGGGAGCGGGCGGGTCGACGGCAGGGCCGGGGCGGCCGGGGCCAGGGCAGCGGTGTCGGCGGCGTCCACCGAGTCCCAGATGCTGGAGTACCAGGGCTTGGCCGCCTTCACCGAACTGGTGGCCGTGCCGTCGGAGGGGGCGGGCGGGGCGGTGGAGGACGGGGCGGCGCCCGCTCCGGCCGGATCGACCGCGATGTACGGGGTCTCCCCCGGCATCGCGTAGTGCAACCGGGTGCGGGCCTGCGCCTTGACGTACTCGGGATCCTGCCAGCGGGCCTTGTCCCGGCGCAGCTGCTCGACCTGCTGCCGGGCATGCTCGGCCTTCGCCCGCTGGGCGGAAATCTCGGCGCGCTGGGAGATGAACTGCCGCGTCGGGTAGGCGAGGATCGCCACCAACGAACAGAGCACCAGGACGAGGACGGTCGCCCGGCTCGTGAACCGAGGGCGGGCCGCCAAGCCCGGGATCCTCCAGCCAGCCATCTCCCGTTCCCCTCCTGGTCGCGACGGTGCCCCGCCGTCCACCCTACGGGGTGAACGGCGGGGCACCGGTCAGGCATGCGCTACCGGGAGCGTTCAGCCCTCGTACTTGAACCGCGGGAACGCGCCGCGGCCGGCGTACTCGGCGGCGTCGTCGAGGATCTCCTCGATGCGCAGCAGCTGGTTGTACTTGGCGACGCGCTCGGAGCGGGCCGGGGCGCCGGTCTTGATCTGGCCGCAGTTGGTGGCGACGGCCAGGTCGGCGATGGTGACGTCCTCGGTCTCGCCGGAGCGGTGCGACATCATGCAGCGGTAGCCGTTGCGCTGGGCCAGCTCGACGGCGTCCAGGGTCTCGGTCAGCGAGCCGATCTGGTTGACCTTCACCAGCAGCGCGTTGGCGGTGCCGGTCTCGATGCCCTTGGCCAGGCGCTGCGGGTTGGTGACGAACAGGTCGTCACCGACCAGCTGGACCTTGTCGCCCAGCTTGACGGTGATGGCCTTCCAGCCGTCCCAGTCCGACTCGTCCAGCGGGTCCTCGATGGAGACCAGCGGGTAGGCGGCGACGAGCTCGGCGTAGTACTCGATGAGCTCGGCGGCGGACAGGGCCTTGCCCTCGAACTGGTAGGCGCCGTCCTGGTAGAACTCGGAGGAGGCGACGTCCAGGGCCAGGGCGATGTCGCGGCCGGGCACGTAGCCGGCCTTCTGGATGGCCTCGAGGATGAGGTCCAGGGCCTCGCGGTTGCTGTCCAGGTTCGGCGCGAAGCCGCCCTCGTCGCCGAGGCCGGTGGACAGGCCGCGCTCCTTCAGGACGCCCTTGAGGGTGTGGTAGACCTCGACGCCCCAGCGGACGGCCTCGGAGAAGGACTCCGCGCCGATCGGGGCGATCATGAACTCCTGGATGTCGACGTTGGAGTCCGCGTGCGAGCCGCCGTTGAGGATGTTCATCATCGGGACCGGCAGGACGTGCGCGTTCGGGCCGCCCAGGTAGCGGAACAGTGGCAGGTCGCTCGCCTCGGAGGCGGCGTGCGCGACGGCCAGCGAGACGCCCAGGATGGCGTTGGCGCCGAGCGAGGACTTGTCCGGGGTGGCGTCCAGGTCCAGCATGGCCTGGTCGATCAGGCGCTGCTCGGTGGCGTCGTAGCCGACCAGCTCCGGGCCGATCTGCTCGATGACGGCCAGGACGGCCTTCTCCACACCCTTGCCGAAGTAGCGGTTCTTGTCGCCGTCGCGGAGCTCCAGCGCCTCGAAGGCACCGGTGGAGGCACCCGACGGGACAGCGGCACGACCGGTGCTGCCGTCGTCGAGGCCGACCTCGACCTCGACCGTGGGGTTGCCACGAGAGTCGAGGATCTCACGGGCTACGACGACATCGATGGACGGCACGAGGCATCTCCTTGCGGAAGCAGGGTCCTGCTGACGGTGGTGCGGTCAGCGGGACGATTGCGGAGTCGTTACGACCAGAGCCTAACCGCACGGGGTCCCGGGGCCACGCCGACCTCGGTCCCGTCTCAGCGTGTGGCCGTGCTACTTGCCGGTAGTTCACCTGCCGGCCCCGTGGAATGGGCCGAATGCGGACGAAAGGGGCCGATCCGGGGTCGGCCCCCTCCGCGTGTCGCGCCGTCCGCCGTCGGTCGGGCGGTCAGCCGAGGTGCAGGACCTGGCCGGGCAGGATCAGGTTCGGGTCGCCGCCGACGGTGGCGCGGTTGCCGTCGTAGACGGACTGCCAGCCGCCGGACACGCCTTGGGCGGCGGCGATGGTCGACAGCGTGTCACCGGCGCGGACGGTGTAGTCGTGGCCGCCCTGCGGGGCGGCGGCGTGCGGGGCCGCGGCCGGGGCCTGCTGCTGGGGCTGGGCGTACTGCTGCTGGGCGTGCTGCTGCTGGGCGTGCTGCTGCTGGGCGTGCTGCTGCTGGGCGGCCTGGCCGGCGTACTGGTGGTAGACGCTCTGGTGGCTGGTCCAGTGCCAGGCGCCGTTGCTCTGGTACCAGTACACCTTCGCGTCGGCGTCCCAGCCGGCCTTGCCGGAGAAGCCCGAGGCCTGGGTCTGCTGCTGGGGCTGGGCCTGCTGGGCGTGCTGCTGGTACTGCTGGTGGTACTGCTGCTGGGCGGGCATCTGAGCCGGCTTCGGCTGGGCCGGCTTCGCCGCGGGCTGCTGCGCCGGCTGGGAGTGCTGCTGGGCGGCGGGCTGGGCGTCCGAGGTGTCGACGGCCGCCGGGGCGCCGCCCTTCGACAGGCCGGCCTTCTTCGAGCAGACCGGCCAGGCGCCCGGGCCCTGCGAGGCCAGGACCTTCTCGGCCACCGCGATCTGCTGGCCCTTGCTGGCCTGGTTGGCCTGCGGCGCGTACGCGGTGCCGCCGAACGCCTTCCAGGTGCTGGAGGTGAACTGCAGGCCGCCGTAGAAGCCGTTGCCGGTGCTGATGCCCCAGTCGCCGCCGCTCTCGCACTGGGCGACGGAGTCCCAGGCGGAGGCCGGGGCGGCGGAGGCGCCGGTGGCGGTGAGGATCGGCATCGCGAGTCCGACGCCGGCCACACCCGCGGCGGCGATGGCCTTCTCGGTCTGGGTGCGACGACGGTGACGGCCGGTTCCAACGAACAGCATGAAGGGGTCCCTCTCCGCACGCCTGCGAGGTGAGCTGTCGGGTTCGGACCGGGAGGTGGCCCGGCCGCCGTCTGCGGAAACGATTCCGCTCGGGCGGCTTCACCCCAAGCCGTGGAGGAACGGCAACAAACCTGGTTCCCCCGCCCCTGCCCAGGGTTCTGGTCGGTTTCCCGTGGTGCGGCGGGCAGGACTCGGCGTTCCGCACTCGGGGTCCGCAGCTGCGAACTCCAGGGAGAGTAGACAGATCCTCAGATCAATCACAAGCTCATATCGCAGATATCACACAGACATCACGGCGCGTGGTCGATCGCCTACCAACGGCGGTTGTTTGTCCGGATTGATGGGTGTTCACACCAGGCATGTGGACCGGTTTGCGACGTATCGTCAGCATGGTGGAGCGTCCGCGAGCGCATGCGGCGAGCGGCTCTCGGGACTGAATTCGACCGGTAGTTCACGCAATCCGCGCATGATCAGGCCACCGCGCCAGCGCAGTTCCTCGGGGCTTTGCGCCAGCGCGAGATCGGGCAGCCGGGACAGCAGCGTGGCCAGCGCCGCCCGCCCTTCGAGCCTGGCCAGCGGGGCGCCGATGCAGTAGTGGATGCCGTGCCCGAAACCCAGGTGCGGATTGTCCGTTCGGGCCAGGTCCAGGGTGTTCTCGTCCGAGAAACGGGCCGGGTCCCGGTCCGCCGCGGCCAGCACCACGAGCACCGGGTCGCCGACCGGGATGTCCACCCCGCCGATGGCCAGCGGGCGGGTCGCGAACCGCCACGTCGCGAGCTCCACCGGCCCGTCGTAGCGCAGGAGTTCCTCGATCCCGGTCTCCAGCAGCGCCGTCTCGCCGCGCGCCACCGACTCCTGGAGCAGGCGGCGCTGCTCCGGGTTGCGCAGCAGCGCGTACGTCCCGTTGCCGATCAGGTTGACGGTGGTCTCGAAGCCCGCGAAGAGGAGGATGAACGCCATCGCGGCGGCCTCGTTCTCGGTGAGGTGCTCGCCGTGGTCGCTCGCCCGGATCAGGCCCGAGATCAGGTCGTCCCCGAGGTCCGCCCGCTTGCGGTGGATCAGCTCCAGCAGGTACGCCCGCATCCGCTTCACCGCCCGCCCCACGCCGCCGCGTTGACCGCCGCCATGGCGGATCATCATCCCGGCCCAGTCGCGGAAGTCGTCCTGGTCCTCGGCCGGCACGCCGAGCAGGTCGCAGATCGCGTAGATGGGGAGCGGGAACGCGAACTCGTGGATGAGGTCCGCCGAACCGCGCTGCGCGAAGCCGTCGATCAGACGGTCGGTGAGCTGCTGCACCCGCGGCTCGAACTCGGCCACCCGGCGCGGTGTGAACGCCTTCGACACCAGGCGGCGCAGCCGGGTGTGGTCCGGCGGGTCGATGTTCAGCAGGTGGGTCATCAGGTCCGCCTGCCGCTCCCCCGGGATGCCGACCCGGCCGGTGCGGTGCGCCTGCTCGCTGTGGTGCGCGGGGTTCTTCGACAGCCGGCTGTCCGCCAGCGCCTGGCGCGCGTCCGCGTACCGTGTCACCAGCCAGGCCTCCACCCCGCTCGGCAGCGTGGTGCGGTGCACGGGGGCGTGCTCGCGCAGCCAGGCGTAGGCCGGGTACGGGTCGGCGGCGAACTCCCAGGTGAAGAGCGGCGGGCGGGCGGCGTCGGGCTGAACTGGCATGGGTCGACCGTATCCGGTGGGTCGGGGGCGACTCGCCATCCACGGTGCGTAACCGGCTCGTCAACGGCCCGGGGGCGGCGCATCACCACCTTGCGAACGGTCTGTGGACAGTGCGTGGACAGGCCTTGGACGGGCCTTGGACGGACGGCAGGCGTGAGCCTGGTCACCTGAGGGGTAACCCCTGTTGCGGAGGGTCAGGACGTGCCTACGATCCTCGGCAGAAATCGTGGGCGCCGGTGCGGTGCCGCCCACAGGGAGGAGCGACCAATGAGGGTCAGCGGCGCAGTCGTCGTCATCGCGGTACTCGACGGCGGGTCGGGAGCCGACCTCGCCCGCCGGTTCACCGCGGCCGGCGCCGCCGGAGTGCTGATCGCCGACCAGCGGGTCGCCGTCGCCGAAGACCTCGCCGCCGAGCTCGACCGGCCCGGCTGCCCCGTCGTCGGCGTCGGCGGGGACATCCGCCGCCCCAGCGACGTCGCCGCGCTCGTCGACACCGCCGAGAAGCACCTCGGTCCGATCGACCTGTTCTGCGTCGCCGGACCGGACGGCGAGCGGATCGTCTCCCTCGCCGACCTGCCCGACCACCTCGACCTGGACCGCCTCGCCGAACTCGTCGCCCTCGTCGGCGAGGCGATCGGCGAGGTCGTCCTGCCGCAGCCGCGGACCGCGCAGGACACGGTCTCGGCGGCCTGAGTCCCCGCCCCCTGGTCCGGCCTGCTCCGGCTTATTCCGGCTTGAGCCCTTCCGCCTCGCGGACCGCGTCCCGGTAGGCGCGCGCGGCCGCGCGCAGCGCCGCGTCCACGTCCACCCCGGCGTCGTGCGCCCGCTGCGCCACGGCCAGCAGCAGCCTGCCCGCGGACTGCTCCGTGAGCTCCGCGGGCAGCTCGTACGGCTCGTCCGGCACGCCCTCGAACCCGGCCCTGCGCACCCGCGACACCAGCTTCGCCGCGTACGCGAGCGACGGCAGACCGGCCGGCACGCCGTCCAGCACCGACTCGCGGTCCGCCTTCTCGGCGGCCTTCAGCTGCTCCCAGTTCGCCTCGACCTCGGCGGCGCCCTCCGCCTCGACGTCCCCGAACACGTGCGGGTGCCGGTACATCAGCTTCTCGACGATGTCGCCGGCCACGTCGTCGATCGAGAAGGCCTCGGTCGGGTGCTCCTCGGCGATCCGGGAGTGGAAGAACACCTGGAGCAGGACGTCCCCCAGTTCCTCGCGCAGCGTCTCCCGGTCCCCCTCCTCGATCGCCTCGACCAGCTCGTACGCCTCTTCGACCAGGTACTTCACCAGGCTCGCGTGCGTCTGCTCGGCGTCCCACGGGCAGCCGCCCGGCGAGCGCAGCCGGTCCATCACCGAGACCAGGTCCAGCAGGCGTGCCCCGGGCAGGTCGTACGACCCGGGCAGCACCTCGATCTCCGGCACCTCGCCCGCGTGCTCCACGGCCAGGCGCGCCAGCGCCTCCGTCAGGCCCGGATCCCCGTCGGGGCTGCCCAGCCACACCGTGGGACCCCGGCCGGCGGGCTGCTCGGTCAGCAGCCGCGCCAGGGCCGGCGCGGAGGCGGTCGCCACGATCTCCACGTCCACCCCGGCCTGCCGCACCGCGGCCACCTGCGGATGCCCGGCGTCCCCCGCCAGCACCCGCCCCGCCGAGCGCAACGCCTCCCACGCCGGCCACGCCAACAGCCCGGGGGCCACCCGGTGGGTGGTGGTGAGCAGGATCAACTTCGCGCCCGGAAGATTCGTCGTCACACCCCGAACCTACCCGCCGCAGCCACCGATCCGACCGGCGGAACCCGATCCCCCGCACTTTCCCGGCTCTCCCCACCACCCACCCCGCAGGCGGGCCCGGCACGGAAAGTCGGAACCGGCCGGCTTCCTGCGCGGGGCGGCTCAGCGGGTGGTGCGGTGGGGTTGGAGCGTGTCCAGGGTCCGGCGGAGGCGGCGGACGGCGGGGTGGTGGGGGCCGTCCCGGCGCTCGCGTTCGAAGAGGAGTTGGAGGAGCCACTGCCAGGCGCTCTCGGCTTCGCCGGTGGCGGCGAGGCGCAGGCCGATGCGTTCGCGGAGGTCGAAGGCGCGCTCCGGGTCGGGGTCGTGGGCCGCCGTGGCGAGCAGGGACCGGTACTCGGCCATCGCCTCCGCGCCCTGCCCCAGGTGGTCGAGGCAGATCGCCGCGCGGTAGCGGTGGTCGAGGGCCTGGGGTCCGTACGGGCCGCCCTCCGCCGTGGCGGCCAGGCGGCGGTACTCGGGGAGGGCCTGTGCGTAGTGCCCCTCCTGGAGGAGGGTGCGGGCGTGGATGGTCCGGATCGTCCGCACCAGCGGCGCGCCGTCGCCGAGCTCGGCCTCGGCGCGGGGCAGCAGCTGCGCGGCGAGCCCGAGGACCTCGGTGTGGCGTCCGGCGTCCACGAGGTCGGAGAGCCGTCCGCACTCCGAGCCGAGGTCCGGGGCGGACGCGGTGGCGGTGGCGGGGACGGCCGGGACCACGGGCGGCACGAATGGCGGTGGCGGGGTCGTGCGGGTCGGCGGCACCGGTGCCGGCCGGAGCACGGGCTCGGCCGCCCACGGCTGCGGCTGGTGCGGGAAGCGGTACGGCCGGGTGGGGTCGGGCAGCGGCGCGTACCGCGGCTGGGTGGTCGGCTCGGCCGTGGGCAGCAGCGGGAGCAGCCGCGCGTACACCTGCTGGGCGTCGGCGGGGCGGTCGGCGGGCTGCTTGGCGAGCAGGTCGAGGACGAGGCGTTCGAGTGGCTGCGGCACGTCCGGCCGCAGTTCGCGCAGGGGGACCGGCGGCTCGTCGACGTGCCTGCGCAGCACCCCGAGCGCGGTCGGCGCGCGGAACGGCTCCTCGCCGGCGAGCATCTCGTGCAGAAGGCAGCCGAGCGCGTAGAGGTCGCTGCGCGGGTCGGTGGTGGTGGCCAGTGCCTGCTCGGGGGCCATGTAGGACGGGCTGCCGATCGGCGCGCCGGTGAGGGTGAGGCGGGTGGCGCCGGGGTCGAGGGCGGTGGCGATGCCGAGGTCGAGCAGGACCGTCCGGCCGTCGTGCCGGACCATCACGTTGCTCGGCTTGAGGTCGCGGTGGACCACCGGCACCGCGTGGACGGCGGCCAGCGCGGCGCACAGCTGGGCGGCGACGGCGACCGCCCGCTCGATCGGGAACGGCGCGTCCTCGGCGATGAGGTCGGCGAGGCTGACCCCGGGGACCCGCTGCATGACGAGGTACAGCTCGCCCTCGTCCTCGCCGGCGTCGAAGACGGTGACCAGCCCGGGGTGGTCCAGCGCGGCCGTGACGCGGCACTCGCGGAGGAAGCGGCGGCGCAACTCGTCGCCGTGGCGGCGGTGTTCGGTGGTCGTGGTGACGGGGTCGGGGCCGGCGGCGAGGAGGTGGTCGGTGCGGAGCAGCTTGACCGCGACCGGGCGGTCCAGGCGCTCGTCGTAGCCGCCCCACACCTGGCCCATGCCGCCGTGGCCGATCTTCTCGGCGAGCCGGTAGCGGCCCGCGATGACACGGGAGGTGGTCACGACCGGCCCTCGCGGGCCTGGCGGCGGAGGAGTTCGCCGAGTTCGCGCAGGTCATCGGCGGGCGGTGACGCGGCATGGCCGGGCATGGCCGCGCCGTACGGGGCGATCGGCGGCGACGCGTAGGGGACGGCGGGCGGAACGGCCCCCCAGAGGGATCGACGGTCCATCAGGATGAAGTGCAGCGACGGGGTGAGCCAGAGCAGGCCCAAAGCGACCTCGCCGACGACGTTCGCGACCGGGGCCCTGGTGCCGCCGCCCGCGATCCCCGCGCAGACGATCATGGTGAGGAGCAGCACGCAGTAGACGACGGCGCCCGCGACGTCGTACGGGCGCCTGCGGCGCATCGCCAGCAGGAGGGAGGGCAGGGCGCCCAGCACACCCGCCGTCAGCAGCGGGGTGAGCACGCACAACACCCGCCCGGGCAGCCCGAACCGGCCCGGCGGCCGGGCGGCGGCACCGGGCGGGGGTCCGAACGTCCCGGGGTACTGCCCTGCCATGTGCACTCCTGAGCTGGTGAGGACGGACGGACCGAGCACACCGTACCGCCCGGATCGCCGGCGCTGGAGGGCTTCCCTGCGACCGCTGGCGACGGGGCGTCAACTCGGCGGCGGGGCAGTGGGAACGGGAGAGAAGAGCGGGTTCGCCGGCGAGGACATTTGGCCGAGCTGGAGCGAACGGGGGCGCGGGCAGGCAGCGAAAGGGGCAGCTGCAGAGGCGACTTGGGTCGGCAGGGAGGCGGCACCGGGCGCTGTCGGCCGGGAAACGCGGGAGGCGGGGCCGGGCTTTCGGCCGCGCCCCGGGCGAGAAGCGCCAACCCGGTGAGGCCGCCGCACCTCCGTCCGCTCCAGCACCGCCGCGGCCGGCCTGCGCGCCAGGCCGGTGAGGACGTGGTGTCGGCGGCCGTGGGGGTCAGGGTGCCAGGGTGCCGCTCGCCAGGGCGTCGGTGGCGGCCCGGGTCAGGGTCTGGGCCAGGGACGCGGCCTGGGTGAGGGTGGTGGCGAAGGTCGCCAGGCGGGCGAAGGCCGCACCCTGGCGCTGCTGGTCGGGGAGTGGGAGACGGGGCAGTTCGACGCGGCGGATGTCGAGGCGGGCCGTCGTGGTGGCGTGGCTCGCGGCGCGGCGGGTGCCGGCGGTGGAGCGGAGGTGGCCGGCCAGGAACTCCGGGTCGAGGGCGGCCGGGTCGGGGCGGAGCAGGTGGAGGCGGCTGCCGAGGGCGGCGCCGACGAGGGGGCCTTCGGCCGGGACGACGCGGGCGAGGCCGCCGCCGAGGGCGGGGACGAGGACGTCGCCGGGGCGGGTGCGGAGGTCGCCGACGGGGCCGGGGGTGGCGAGGGCGGCGGTGGGCGGGTTGCCGGCGGCGAGGTCCTGGTCGGTGACGACGAGGGTGTCGCCCTGGCCCGGGCGGGTGGTGGCGCCGGTGCCGGAGGAGTACACCTCCAGTGCACCGCCGCGCACGAGCTCGCCGATGGTGACGACGCCGACGGCGGGTTCCGCGCCGGGCGGGGGCAGGAGGGTGGCGGGGTCGGCGAGGCCGGCCAGGAGTTCCGCCAACCGCCCGCTGAGGTGGGACAGTTCGCCGGCGCCACCGAGCGGGGCGGCGGGCGGGACGTGCCGGGCGGGCGAGAGGTCGGTCTCGTCGTCGAGCAGGTCGATCGCGGCCATGGCCCGGCGGACGCCGGGGACGTCGGCGGGCACCGGCTCGCCGTCCCGGGCGGCCCGGTCGAAGGCGCGCCAGGCGTGGACGACGGTCCGCCGCAGCGCGGGCCAGTCGACCTTGTCGCGCCCGCCCTCCACCGGGACCGACCCGGCGTCGAGCAGCAGCACCTGGCGGAAGTCGTCCCCGGCCCGGGGCGCGCGGAGCACCCAGAGGTGCAGCGGCACGCCGTACGGCGGGGCGGCGCCGGCGGGCAGGGCGATGACGGCGCGCAGGGCGCCGGAGCGGAGGAGTTCGGCGCGGACGCGGCGGCCGGCCCGGCGCCCGGCTACGGCGGGGGGCAGCAGGAGGGCGGCGAGGCCGCCGGGGCGGGTGTGCGCGAGGCAGTGCAGGACCCACGCGAGTTCGGACTCGCCGCGGGGCGGGACGAGACCGCCCGGCCACCGGGTGTCGAACTGCAACTCCTCGTGCCCCCAGTCCCGTTCGTTGTACGGGGGCTGGCAGAGCACCGCCTCGAAGGTGTCGCCGGGGTAGGCGTCGGCGCGCAGCGCGTCGCCGGCGCGCACGGCGAGCGGGAGCGGGCCGGGTTCGGCGGCGGGGGCGTGCAGGGCGAGCCGGAGCTGGGCGAGGGCGGCGGTGACGGGGTCGGCGTCCTGGCCGTAGCGGCCGGTGGTGTGCGGGTGGGCGAGCAGGACGGCGCCGAGGCCGGCGGCCGGGTCGAGCACGGTGGCGGGAACGCCGGCGACGGCGGCGAGCAGCTCGGCGGCCTCCGGCGGGGTGGGGCTGAGCTGGCGGGTGTTGGCCTCGGCGTAGCGGGTGAGCAGTTGCTCGTACGCCCCGGCGGCGCCGGTGTCGGCGGCGAGGGCGGCGAGCAGGCGGGCGAGGTCGAGCTGGGTGCTGCCGAGGAGTCCGGGGAGGCGGAGGAGGCCGGCACCGTCCGGGCCGAAGGCGTGGACAACGGTGTCGGTGACGGCGCGCGGCAGCGCGGTGGCGAGGCGCGTGTCGGGTTCGGCGGCGAGGGCCGCCCAGCGCTCGGGGGCGCGGTGCAGCAGCAGGAGGACGGCGCCGGCCTCGACGAGGGGGGCGGCGGGGTGACCGGCCGGGTCGCGGAGGGTGTCGACGAACTGCCAGGCCCGCTCCAGGGGTGGGAGTTCGGCGATCTTGCCCTGCGCGCGCAGCCACGCCTCGACCTCGCCGAGCGCGAAGGTCGGGCTGGCGTCGGTGCCGCCGACCGGGCGCGGGAAGTCGGCGTGGCGGCGGCGCCAGTTGCTGACCGCGGCCCGGCCGACGCCGGCCAGCCGGGCGATCTCGACGGCGGTCACTTCGGCTCGGTCCGGCACGGGGGCTCCTCCGACGTCGCACGGGACAGGGATCAACGGGTGGGTGTGATCACACAGCATAGCCAACGCCACACATCCAGAGCGTTCACACGTGAACAGAGAGGTTTCATTAAAGGTCGTTGACATGGTTCACAGCGAGTGGTGTGATCTCTCTGTCGGCACCGCACCACCAGGCACCGCCGCGACACCACCACCGAGAACCGGAGAGACCCATGTCCATCCGCACGACCGCCCGCCGCGCCACCACCCGCCGCTCCGCCGCCCTCCTGCTGGGCGCCGCGCTGATCACGCTCACCGCGACCGCCTGCAACTCCACCGGCACCACCGTCTCCACCGAGGCGAAGCAGACCGCCCCGGCCGCCGCGGGCACCTCCGCCGGCGCCCCCGCCGCGCCGAGCAAACCCGCCGACGCCCCCAAGGCGCCCGCCAAGATCGGCGACACCATCGCCCTCAAGGGCACGGACAAGGCCAACACCGCCGACGTCGTCGCGGTGAAGGTGGTCGACCCGGCCGAGAGCGCCAACGAGTACCTCAAGCCCGCCGACGGCAAGCACTACGTCGCGGTGCAGTTCCAGATCAAGGCCACCGGCGCCCAGGCGTACGGCGAGGTCCCCGCCAGCAGCGCCAAGGTCGTGGACACCCAGGGCCAGGCCTACGGCCCGAACCTGGAGGAGACCAAGGCCGGCCCGGCCTTCCAGACCCCCACCAACATCGCCCCCGGCGAGACCGGCAAGGGCTTCGTCACCTTCGAGGTCCCGGACGGCGTCAGGCTCGACAAGGTCCAGTTCGCCCTGGACAACGGCTTCGCCAACCAGGTCGGCCAGTGGAAGATCGGCTGACCCCGGGCCGCGCTCCCCGCACGAACGCGACGGCGGCCCCGGGCCGAGCCCGGGACCGCCGTGCACCAACCGCCTGCGGGTGCTACTTCTTCGCCCCCGCCAGGTCGTCGAACATCGCCGACAGGAACTCGCTGCACCACCCCAGCAGCTCCCGCCCGACCAGCGGCTTGCCGCCGATCCGGCCGGTGCTCGGCCGGGGCACCAGCAGCTGCTGGCTGGCGGCCTTGACCTGGCTGCGCGGGTACAGCCGGTTCAGCCGCAGCTGCTGCGACTCGCGCAGCTCCACCGGTCCGAACCGGACGTTCGCCCCCTGCAGCGTGATGTCCGAGATGCCGCACCGCCGGGCGTACAGCCGCAGCGCCGCGACCAGCAGCAGGTTCTCCACCGGCTCGGGCAACTTGCCGTAGCGGTCGACGAGTTCGTCCCGGACCTGCTGGATGTCCGCCTCCGAGTTGACCGCCGCGATCGAGCGGTAGGCCTGCAGCCGCAGCCGCTCACCGGGCGCGTAGTCGTGCGGCACGTGCGCGTCGACCGGCAGCTCGATCTTCACCTCCAGCGGCTCCTCCTCCGGCTCGCCGCCGTTCGCGAGCGACTCGCGGAACTCGGCCACCGCCTCGCCGACCATCCGCATGTAGAGGTCGAAGCCGACGCCCGCGATGTGCCCGGACTGCTCGCCGCCCAGCAGGTTGCCGGCGCCGCGGATCTCCAGGTCCTTCATCGCGACGTACATGCCGGCGCCCATCTCGGTGTGCTGGGCGATCGTGGCGAGCCGCTCGTGCGCCGTCTCGGTGAGCGGCTTCTCCGGCGGGTACAGCATGTACGCGTAGCCGCGCTCGCGCCCGCGCCCGACCCGGCCGCGCAGCTGGTGCAGCTGCGAGAGGCCGAAGGTGTCGCCGCGCTCGACGATCAGGGTGTTGGCGTTGGAGATGTCGATGCCCGATTCGACGATCGTGGTCGACACCAGGACGTCGAACTCCTTCTCCCAGAAGTCGACGACGACCTTCTCCAGCTGGGTCTCCCCCATCTGCCCGTGCGCGGTGGCGATCCGCGCCTCGGGTACGAGGTCCTTGAGCCGGGCCGCCGCCTTGTCGATCGACTCGACCCGGTTGTGGATGTAGAACACCTGGCCCTCGCGCAGGAGTTCACGCCGGATCGCGGCCGAGATCTGCTTCTCGTCGTAGGGGCCGACGAAGGTCAGCACCGGGTGCCGCTCCTCCGGCGGGGTGGTGATGGTGGACATCTCGCGGATGCCGGTGACGGCCATCTCCAGCGTGCGCGGGATCGGGGTCGCGGACATCGTCAGCACGTCGACGTTGGCGCGCAGCTTCTTCAGCTGCTCCTTGTGCTCGACGCCGAACCGCTGCTCCTCGTCGACGATCACGAGGCCGAGGTCCTTGAACCTGGTCTCGGACGAGAACAGCCGGTGGGTGCCGATGACGACGTCCACCGAGCCCTCGAACAGCCCCTCCAGGACGGCCTTCGCCTCGCCGTCGGTCTGGAAGCGGGACAGTGCCTTCACCGTGACCGGGAAGTTGGCGTACCGCTCGGCGAAGGTCGAGAAGTGCTGCTGCACCAGCAGCGTGGTCGGCACGAGCACGGCCACCTGCTTGCCGTCCTGCACCGCCTTGAACGCCGCCCGAACCGCGATCTCGGTCTTGCCGTAGCCGACGTCGCCGCAGATCAGCCGGTCCATCGGGACGGACTTCTCCATGTCCGACTTGACCTCGGCGATGGTCGTCAGCTGGTCCGGCGTCTCGGCGTACGGGAAGGCGTCCTCCAGCTCGCGCTGCCACGGGGTGTCCGGGCCGAAGGTGTGGCCGGGCGCGGCCATGCGCGCCGAGTACAGCTTGATCAGGTCGGCGGCGATCTCCTTGACCGCCTTCTTGGCCCGCTGCTTGGTCTTGGCCCAGTCGGCCCCGCCGAGCCGGTGCAGCGTCGGGGCCTCGCCGCCGACGTACTTGGTGACCTGGTCGAGCTGGTCGGTCGGCACGAACAGCCGGTCGCCGGGGTGGCCGCGCTTGGCCGGCGCGTACTCCAGCACCAGGTACTCGCGGGTGGCGCCCTGGACGGTGCGCTGCACCATCTCGACGTACCTGCCGACGCCGTGCGCCTCGTGGACGACGTAGTCGCCGGCGACCAGGGCCAGCGGGTCGATCGCGTTGCGGCGCCGGGAGGGCATCCGGCGCATGTCCTTGGTGGAGGACTTCTGGCCGGACAGGTCGGTCTCGGTGATGACCGTCAGCTTGAGGTTCTCGTCGACGAAGCCGTGCTCGATCGAGCCGCAGGAGACGTACACGACGTCCCGGGTGGGCGCCTCGGCGAGGTCGGCGACGAGCCGGGCCGCGATGCCCTCGTTGCCCAGCACCTCCGCCAGCCGGGAGGCCGGTCCGTGGCCCTCCGTCACCATGACGACCCGCCAGTCGGAGGCCAGCCGCTCCTTGGCGTCGGCGATCGCGCGCGCGGTGTCGCCGCGGTAGGCCTCGACGGCGTGCATGCCGAGGGTCAGCGTATTGGCGTCGAACTCGAGAACGCCGTCCACCGTCGACTCGCTCGTCGCGAACGGGCTGACCGACCACCAGGGCAGCCCGATCTCAGCGGCGTGCTCGCGCACCTCGGCGAGCGAGCGCAGCGAGGCGGCGGAGACGTCGATGGTCTCCAGGTCGATCGGCCGGTCCCCGCCGGCCGCGGCGGCGACCCAGGAGGCGTGCAGGAACTCCTGGCTGGTGGCGACCAGGTCGGCGGCCCGGGTGCGCACCCGCTCGGGGTCGCAGACCACGGTGACCGAGCCGAGCGGCAGCACGTCGACCAGCAGCTCCATGTCGTCCACCAGGACCGGCGCGAGCGATTCCATGCCCTCGACCGCGATGCCCTCGGCGATCTTGTCCAGGATCTCGGCCAGCCCGGGGTGCTCGGCGGACAGCTCGGCGGCCCGCGCCCGCACCGCGTCGGTGAGCAGCAGCTCGCGACAGGGCGGCGCCCACAGGCCGTGCTCGGCGATCTCCAGCGAGCGCTGGTCGGCGACCTTGAAGTAGCGGATCTCCTCGATGTCGTCGCCCCAGAACTCCACCCGCAGGGGGTGCTCCTCGGTCGGCGGGAAGACGTCCAGGATGCCGCCGCGGACGGCGAACTCGCCGCGCTTCTCGACGAGTTCGACGCGCGCGTAGGCGGCGGCGGACAGTCGGCGGGCGACCTCCTCCAGGTCGTGCGACTCACCGCGCCGGACGGCGACCGGCTCCAGTTCGGCCAGCCCCTTCACCTGCGGCTGGAGCACCGAGCGCACCGGGGCGACGACCACCTGCACCGGCCCCGCCGCCGGATCGTCCGCGCGCGGGTGAACGATGCGGCGCAGCACGGCGAGCCGACGGCCGACGGTGTCCGAGCGGGGCGACAGCCGCTCGTGCGGCAGCGTCTCCCAGGCGGGGAACTCGGCGACGGCGTCGGGCGGCAGCAGCGAGCGCAGGGAGGCGGCGAGGTCCTCGGCCTCGCGGCCGGTGGCGGTGACGGCGAGCACCGGACGGCCGTGGTCCCCCGCCGCCGCGGCGGCGAGCGCACGGGCGAGCGCGGCGATGGCGAACGGCCTGGCGGCGGGCGGCCCGACCAGGTCCAGGTGGCGGCGGCCGCCGGCCGCGGCTCCGGTGGCGGTGGCCGCCTCGATCGCCTCGGCGAGCGCCGCGTCCCGCGCGACGACATCGAGAAGTCCGGTCAGGCTCATCTGGGGTCTCTTCTTCGTCCCGTGGCTGGTGCTGCCTCCGGGCGGCGAAGGCCCGCCGGGGCAACGCGAACGGCCCGGCACGCCGAGCGGCCGGGGGTCTCCAGCCTACGCCGCGGCACCGACACGCACGCGGTGTACGGCCCCGGCGGGGCCGGGCGGGAACGAACCATCCTCCCGGGGCCCGGCAGGAGCACCCGCGGACGAACCACTGGACGGAACACCGGGCGGGCCCGTGGACGAACCGACGGGAAGGCCGTCCGGCTCCGCTCCGCGATCCGCCACGAAGTGGCCATACTCCTGTCACTGCCCGTCCATGGAGATCGCGCACCATGGTGAACGTGCCCGCCGCACCCAACCGTGGGGGATGGCTGCGGAGGCACTGTCGCACCCCCGATGGGGGTCGGAGGTGCGCGGCCGGGCGACCCTGGGTGGGGGCGCCCGCCCAAGCGCCGGGAACCGTGGCGCCCTTTCCTGGAGGGCGCCACGGGTCTCGGCCTCAAGCGTTCCCGGGGCCCGTACGGGCCGGGCGACCGCACCCGCCCGACCCGCACGCGGGCCTCCGGCGGGCTACCAGCGCGAGAGGTTGATGTCGTACATCATCACCTGGCGGCCCTGGTTGGCGTTGAAGTCGTACTGCTCCCAGCTGAAGACCGTCCAGGAGCCGAGCCCGCCGCCGAGGTAGGTGACGACCCGGTTGTTGCCGGCGTCGATCCGGTCGACGTTGTAGACGCGGACGGCCATCCAGCCGTCGTTCGCGAAGCAGAGCCGCCCGCTGTAGCCGTAGTTGTACACCTTCGCGAAGTCGTTCCGGTTGCCGCAGTCGACCCGTTCCACGGCCTGTGCGCCGGGCGCCGGCAGCAGGGCCGCGGCGGCCGCGGTGAGCACCACCAGCGCACCCGGTCGACGGGCCTTCGCATTCCTGTTCCGGTGGTCCGAATTTCGCTGGTCCGATCGGAAATGTGTGCGGATAACCATGGACCCTCCATCGGTCGCGGTTGCGACTCCAGAGATTTGCACGGCGGGACAGCCCCGGACAGTTGTTTTCCGGCCAAGCCGATCCTTCGCGGCCGCCCCGGGAACCAGCCGCGAAGGAATGCGCTAGGGTCCGAACAGGCTTGCCGCGCTTGAGGATCGGAGCACTCGCTTTGCAACTTCCCGGGCAGTTCGGACGATTCACCGCCGGCGCCCTCACGGCGACTCTCGCGGCATTTTCCGCCGGCTGTTCCGGCGTTTCCGGAAGCGGCTCGTCGGATTCCGCGCCGACCCCGCCGGAGGTCTCCGCGGCGCGGGCCCCGGAATCCGGCCGGGGTGGAATGACCGGACTTCCACTCTCCGCTTATCAGGCCGACGACCGGAGCGCCGTGAAAGAGATTCAGGTGCGGAATGCGCTCGTCGGCTCGTGCATGCGCCGGGCCGGATTCGCCGCGTTCGACGGGGACGGCCTCCAGCCCGCCGAGGCCCCCGACAACGCGACCGCGCTGCCGGCCGGCGCCTGGGGCTACCTGGGCGCCGGGGCCGCCGCCGTCCAGGGCTTCCACCCGCCGCGGCGCACGCTCCCCCGCCCGGCCGCCGCCCCGGCCGGCTCCGGCGAGGCCTACGACGCCGCGCGGGTGGACTGCGACCGGCAGGCGGCGGAGCGGATCGGCCCGCCGCAGGGGCCCGGCACGGACCTGGTGGACCGGCTGTTCGGCCAGTCGCTGACGGCCACCGGGGCGGACGCCCGGGTGGCCGCGGCGACGAAGGACTGGTCGGCGTGCATGGCCGCGACCGGATTCGCGGTCGAGCGCCCGGAGGCCCTGCCGGAGCGGTACCGGGGCGCCGCGGAGATCACCCCCGCCGAGCTGGCCGCCGCCCGCGCCGACCTCGACTGCACGGCCCGGAGCAGTCTGGCCGCCCTCTGGTTCACCGTCCTCGCGGGCTACCAGCGCCAGCTGATCGACCGCAACGCCGAGGCCCTGGCCGCCCGGCGGGAGGCGGTCAGGGCCCAGGACGCGAAGCTCACCGCGCTGCTGGCGGACGGTGCGCCGGCACAGTGAGCCGCCGGATCAGCGGCGGCGGTAGGCGACGGTGTTCGGGGTGGCGTAGCCGCTGCCGTCGTCCACGATGACGATCTTCGGGATGATCCGGGTCTCCTCCGGCTCCCCGTCGGCGGCAACGGCCCCGACGGCGGCGGCCTCGGCCGGATCGGTCCTCGGCGGCGCGACCGGCATCGGCGGCACCACGGCCGGCGCCACGGGGCCCGTCGCCACGGGGCCGGTCGCCACGGGAGCGTCGGCGGGAGCGGCATCGGCAGGGACGCCGGTCTGGGCGGACGGCAGGCGTAGGGCGGCCGTCGCCGCCGCCCCGGCCGGCACGTCCCGCTTGCGCGGGTCGGGCACCGGGATCTCGCCGGTCTCCGCCTCGGGGTCCGTCTGCACCGCGTCCGTCTGCACGGCGTCCGCAGGTTCGGCGGCGGCCACGGACGCGGGCTCGATCTGGCCGACCGCCGCCCCGGTGAGCGAGGCCAGCGTGGCCTTGATGTGGTCGAGGTGCTGCTGCACCGTCTCCAGCCGGACCGCGAACTCGCTCTGCTCCCGCTCGCTCACCGCGTTGACCTTCTCGGCCTCCCGGCGGGCCTGCTCGATCAGCTGGTCCGCCTTGGCCTGGGCCTCGGTCTCCAGCTGCTTGATCCGGCCGAGCACCGTCTCCCGGTGCTGCTCGGCCTCCTTGAGCCGGCGCTCGGCGGTCGCCGCGACCTCGGCGTCCTCCGCTTCGGCCGTGGCCTGGGCCTCGGCGAAGGCCTCGTCGGCGCTGCGCCGCCGTTCGGCCAGCTCGGTCTCGGCCTGCTCGCCGGCCTCGGCGGAGGCGACACGCACCTTGGCGGCGTAGGCGGTGGCGGCGTCCCGGGCGGCCCGGTCGTCGCGGTCGGCGTCGCCGCGAATCGTCTCGGCCTCGGCGCGCGTGCGCTCCTCGGTGCGCCGGGCGGCCTGGTCGGCCTCGCTCCGGGTGGTGGCCGCGTACTCCTTGGCGGCGCGGTCGGCGGCCTGGCCGGCCTCGTACACCTCCTCGCGCAGGTCCTCGGCGAAGCGTTCGGCCTTCTCCCGGACGGCCCTGGCCTCGTTCTCGGCCATCACGGCCAGTCCGGCGGCCTCCTCGCTCAGCACCGTGTAGTCCGGCGCCGGGGCGTCCTCCGCGGCCTGGCGGACCTCCGCCAGCCGGTCCTCCATCTGCCGGATCCCGGCGCCGAGGACGCTGAGCCGCTCCCAGGCCTCGTCGCGCTGCGCGGTGAGCGCGGCCAGGGCGCGGTTGACCTGCTCGGGCGCGTAACCGCGCCGGGCCACGGTGAAGCCGTACTGGGGGACGGCGTCGCTCATGGGCTCTTCCCCTCGTGTCGCGGGCTGCGGAGCCCATGATCGGACGGAACGGACGGATCCGGAACCGGTGCGGCGACCGGGTCCGGATTCCTGCGTCGGACGGATCGGGACAGGTCGAGGACCGGAACGAACAGACCCACCCGCTTGACCTATTTTGCGCAGATCCGGACGAAACCCCAACGAGGCACCGCCGCGACGACACGCCGAAGGGGCCGTTCCGGACACCGGAACGACCCCTCCCCACCTGCGAGGATCCGTGACGGTCCGCTACAGCAGGCCGTCCCAGAACTGCTCCAGCAGCACGGCCCACCAGGTGTCCGTGTTCTGCAGGGCCGCCGGGTCGATCGCGGCGAGCTGCGCCTGGAAGTCGGCCGTCCAGTGTCCGGCCTGCTCCGGCGTCAGCCCGTACCGCAGCCGCCACATGCGGCCCAGCAGGGCCAGCGAGCGGACGAACTCCGGTACACCGGTGTTGACGAACCGGGGCGGCTGGCCGGTTCCGTCGACGTCCACCGCGACCACGTTCGCGGTGCCGTACTGGACGCACAGCTGGCGGCCGTAGTCGTTGCCGAGCACCAGGTAGCCGCCGAAGTCCGGGCCCTGCTGCAGGCCGCGCTCGGCGGCCAGCTCGGCGAGCGTCGGGATCGGCCGGCCGTCCTGCGCCTGCGCCCAGAAGAACGGCCCGAAGTCGCGCGGCAGCCCGGCCCACATCAGGGTCTGCGCGACGGGTTCCGGCACGCCCTGGCGGGAGACCGCGCGCTGCTCGAAGCGGAACACGTTCGGCCCGAAGTGCTGCCCGAGCTCCTGCGCCAGCTGCTGCGGCGGGAGCGGCGGCAGCGCCTGGACGGTGCCCGGCACGGGCAGCGGCACCCGCAACGGTCGGGCCCGCTGCGGGCCCGACGCCAGCTGGTGCAGCTCGTCCAGGTGGTCGAGCAGCTCGGCCATCCCCGCCTGCCGGGACGCGTGGTCGCGGCCGTAGGAGGCGGTGTGGGTGAGCCGGACGTTCGGCCAGGAGGCGGCGATCATGCGGTTGCAGTAGCCGCCCGGCAGGTCGCAGGACTCCAGCTCGGTGTAGAGCTCCAGCACCTGGTCCGGCGGCACGTTGAGCCGCCGCAGGTCCTGGAGGATCTTCCACTCCGGGTGCGGGGTGCCGGGCTCGCTGCGGTGCAGCAGCTTCTGCTCGGAGCCGTCCGGGCTGCGGTAGCTGAGCGCGGCGAAGTAGCCGGGGCCGACCGTGGGCACGCCCGGCGGCACCGGGGCGGCCTGCGGCGTGCCGGGCACCGGCGCCGGGGGGACGACACCGGGGGCGCCGCCCGCGTTCGGGTAGCCGTAGCCCGCGGGCCCGGCCGGAGCGGCCGGGCCGCCGGGCGGCGGCGGGACGGCCGGGCCGCCGGACGGCGGGGTGCCCGGGTCCGCCGGGCCGCCGCCCAGCAGCGCCGGGTCGATCGCGCTCGCCAGCTGGGTGGCCTCGTACGCGATCCCGGCCGCGGGCGCGCCGGGGGCCGGCGGGCCGGCGGCGGGCGCGGGTGCCGGGGCGGCCTGCGGCGCGCCGCCGCGCAGGCCCGCAGGGGGCGGGGGCGGCGGAGCGGAGGCGGCGCCACGGCCGCCCGGGTTGGCGGCGGGCGCGCCGGAGCCCGGGGTGTGCCGCAGGCCGGCGGGCGGGGGCGGCGGCGGGGCCGACGCGGCGTTGCGCCCGAGCGCGCCGCCCTGGGACGCGCCGGGAGCGGACGCGTCGCCGCGCAGTGCGGCGGGCGGGGGCGGCGGGGGCGCGGAGGCCGCGTTGCGGCCGAGCGCACCGCCCTGCGGCGCCTCGGCGGGCGCGGGCGCGGGGGTGGCCGGGGCGCCGGGCAGGCCGCCCAGGCCGGGGCCGCCGGGCGGGGCGAGCATGGTCGGCGCGTACTCGACGGCCGGACCGGCCGGCGGCGCGGCGGGGGCGGGCGCCTCGGGGGCGCCGGGCAGGCCCATCAGGCCGGGGATCCCGTCGGACGGCGCCAGCATGGTCGGCGCGTACTCGACGGCCGGACCGGCCGGCGGCGCGGCGGGGGCGGGCGCCTCGGGGGCGCCGGGCAGACCCATCAGCCCCGGGACCTCACCGGGCGGCGCCAGCAGCGTCGGCGCGGGCTCGGCCACCGCCGGAGGCTGCGCGGGAGCGGGAGCGGGAGCGGGCGGCGCCGGGGGCATGCCGCTCCTGGGCATCAGCGCGGTCGCGGCCTCGGAGCCGGCCGGCGGGGGCCCGTCGGACGTCTCGGAGCCGAGCGTGCGCAGGCTCTCGGGCATCAGCATGGTCGCCGCCTCGGAGCCGGCCGGGGCGGACGCGGGCGGGACCGGCGGAGCCGAGTGCACCTGCGGCGGGACGGCCGGCTCGTCGTGGCCGGGCGGCGGCGCGAGCATGGTCGGCGCGTCCCCGGCGGGCCGGTCGGAGACCGGCGGCGCGGTCAGGACGGCCGGCGGGGGCGTGGGCGGGCCGGTCGGCGGCGCCCAGGAGGCGGCCTCGGCCGGAACGCCGGCCGCGTCGGGAGCGGGCGCGTCGACGGGAGCGGGCGTGTCGAAAGGAGCCGCCGGATCGCCCTGCAACGACGGGGCCGGGCCGGGTACCGGAACGCCGGGCTCGACCACCGGCTCCGGCAGCGGAGTGGGCACCGGGGCCGGATCGGGAGCCGGGGCCGGAACGGGAGCGGGAGCCGAGGCCTCGCCCAGCCGCTCCGCCTCCGCCGCGATCGCCGCCGCGCCCGCCTCCTGGAGCCACTGCGGCGGGCTGAGCAGGAAGGACGTGGCCTCGACGGGCCCGGGCGCGGGCTTCGCCGCCCCCGCCGGGTTGGCCGCGACCGGCCGCCCGTACACCTCCTCGTACTGGCGGACCACCTCGTTGACGGGCAGCGCGGGCCAGAGCGTGCTCGCGCCGGAGTCGCGGGCGATCACCAGCCGCGCCTCACCCGTCGAACCGCCGTCGCCGCCCGCGTCCGGAGCCCCGTCCGCCGGCTGCACCGCCCAGCAGACGAAGCCCAGGTCGAACTCCCGGACCCGCACCTCGCACTGCTGCGACCGCGGCACCCCGCCGTTGATCCACTCCTCGGCGAGCTCCTGCGCCTGCGCGTACGTCACCACGCCCGGTTCACCCCTGTCCCCATCTTCGTCGTCCCCGTCGTCCCGTCAGCTCCGCCGACCCCGCAGGGCCCCGTCAGTCCACCGGGACGGCCCGGGCGAACCCGCCGTCCACCATCAGCTCCGCGACCGTCTCCAGCTCGGGCGGGCTGCCGGCCAGCCGGAGCAGGAACTCGTCGAAGTCCTCGCCGCAGGGCAGCAGCAGCCGCTCGGTCCGGGCCTCGGGCGACTCCGGGGCACCGGTGTCGCGGGCATCGTCGTACAGGTGGAACCAGACCGTTCCGGTCCGGTCGCCGCGGACCTTGAGCGCGACGATCCCGCCCTGGGCGTAGGCGATGCCGAGGTAGTCCTTGGTGAGGTGGTCGCGCAGGCACTTGTTGGCGTACACGACGTCCGCCGTCCCGTACTCCTCGGTGAGGCTCAGGAACGGCTGGTCGAGCAGCATGCCCAGCTCGGTGTCGAGCGCGACGCCGACCGGGGCGCGGCCGCCGCCGAGCTTGAGGAAGGTGCGGTAGGCGCCGGGCAGCCGGTAGCCGAGGCGGTCCTCGGCGCGCTGGAGCAGGTCCTCCGGGACGCTGATCGGGTCGCCGCCGTCCAGGGCCAGCGGGAAGTGCACCGGCCGGCGCTCCTGGAGCGGGCGGGTGCCGCGGTGGCCGTGGTCGGCGGCGGAGGTGGCGAGGCCGCCGTGGTGCCGCAGCAGCGCCTTGACCTCGACCGGGACGAGCTCCATCCGGCGCCAGCCGGGGGCGGCCCGACCGACGACGTGGTGCCAGGTCCAGCCGGGCGGGGTCGCGACGGCGGTGTGCAGGTCGGCCCAGAGCGGGTGGCCCTGGGTGAACAGCGCGGCGTTGGCCGAGACGTAGTCGGTGAGCCGCAGCTCGTCGACGCCGAGGCCCTCCGGCGGGTCGGCGACCTCGGCCGCCGCGGCGGCGTACGGACCGAAGTCCGGGTAGCCGTGCTCGTCCACCCGGACCCCGGCGGGGTACCGCTCCGCGCGGACCGGGTCCGGGAACTGCACCACCTGACCTGCGTATGCCGCGTTCGGTGCGGCGGCGACGCCGGGCCGACCTGTCGTCATCTGGGAGCCCCCACTGGCTGCTGCAACATCGGTGCGTTTGCTGGACACCAGCGTAGGGGGTCACCCTCCTGGCCGAACCCCCGCACCCGGGGCCGGTCAGCCGCCGAGTGTCGCCGGCAGCGCCCCGGCCACCCGGACTTCCTGCGCTTCGGTCAGCGGGCATCAGCGGGCGGGCGACGGAGTTCGGCGCGCAGGGCGACGGCCCGCACGTCGATCCGGGAGTTGCAGCCGAAGTGCTCGTGCGTGCGCTTCTCGCGCGCACCGTGGTCGCCGATCAGCCGGACGGCGTCGGCGAGTTCGCCGTGGTCGGTGAGCACCGCGCCGCCGTAGCCGTAGCCGTCGCAGCCGGACAGGCCTTCGCGGCCGGAGAAGTCATCGCACGATCCCCTCTCGCTCCGGCACCGGCAGGCGCACCCCGGCGACCTCAACGGTCGGCGCGGGCAGCGGAGTCGGACCCGGCGCGGGCGTCCCGGGCGGGCGGCCGCACCCCCGGCTCGCTGCCGGAACGGTACCGGCCGCTGCCGGGGCACGGGGTGGTTTCCGGAAATCGGCGAACAAGTCGTGACGACAGTGTGCAGATTGAGTCAGCGTTCCGTCTGGACCGCGGCCTGAACCGGTCAGGTGCCCCGTCCGTTCGCCCACCCCCGCACCCCGGTTGTGCGGATGTCGGTGTCGTTTGACAGGCTTGCCCCGGACCGACCCCATCAGTCCGGTCCACCAGTGGGAAACCCAGCAGGAACTCGACAGGAACTCCGCAGGACGAGGAGGAGGACGCATGACCAGCGGTGAGCCGACGGGCCCGCCCGTACTGCGCCACCTCCGGGACAGCCTGCTGCCCGCCGTCGCCGCCGCGCTGTCGCTCAAGGGCGGCGAGGTGCACACCCTGGCCGGGAACAAGTCCGCCCGGCGCCCGGTCCTCCACCCGCTGGTCGGCGACTTCCTGGACGGGCTGCCGGTCGAGCTGCGCGAGCGCTTCACCGGCCGCTGCCCGGAGGCGGTGCTGCTGTCGCAGTACCTGACCACGGTGGACGGCCGGCGCTCCAAGCGCGCCGCCCGCAAGCCCATGGGCCTGCACGAGGCCCGCAAGGCGCTCAAGGGCGCCCGGATGACCACCGTCCGGATCCGCGAGGAGGACGACCCGGCGCACGGCACCCACGCGCCGCCGTGCCGCTCGTGCGTCCCGATGCTGGAGCACTTCACCGTGCAGAGCGTCGCGATCGGACCGCCCGCCCGCTGACCGCCGGCGGCCGCGTCCTCGTCGGCGCGGCGCCACCGCGCCCCTGCCACCGCCCTGTCCCCGAGCCACCGGAGTCCGTCCTGAATCCGACCAGCCCGCCCCCGCCCCCGCCGGCCACCCTGGCCGCGAGCGCCCCCGGGCGGACCCGCCCGCGCTTCCCCGCCGACGTCGCCGCCGAGCTCAAGGCGGCCGGCTGGCACCCCGGCCGCTGGCAGATCCAGCAGGCCGAGGAGTGGGCCGACACCCTGGTGGGGTACGGCGGCGCGGCCGGCGTGCCGCACGCGGTGTTCCCGGCGGCGGTGGAGGCCTGGGCCGAGTTCGGCGGCCTCACCTTCGACCTGTCCGGCGCGGGCCGCCAGCTGGCCCGCACGCCGTTCCTGATCGACCCGATGTGCGGGCTGCACCAGCCGCGCACCCTGGCCGACCTCGGCCGCGCGCTGGGCAGCAAGGTCGCGCCGCTCGGCGAGGAGGCGTACGGGCAGGCGCTGTTGGCGGTCGACGAGGAGGGCCGCGTCTACAGCCTGGACCACACGGGAGAGTGGTTCCTCGGCCACGGGATCGACCAGGCGATCACGACGCTGGTCCTCGGCACCGCCCCGGAACGGCTGCGCACCGCGGACGAGAACTGAGCCGGGACGCCTAGCGCAGCGGCTCGGCGCGGACGGCCAGCCGGGACGGCAGCACCGCCTCGACCCGGAACCCGCCGTCCGCCTCCGGCCCGGCCGAGAAGGTGCCGCCGAGCGCGATCACCCGCTCCCGCATCCCGACCAGCCCGTTGCCGCCGCTCGGCAGCTTCGCCGCGCCGCGCTCGCCGCCCGGGCAGGCGTTGACGACGCTCACCCGGACCCCGTTCGGCGCGTACGCCAGCAGGACGGACACCTCCGCGCCGCCGGCGTGCTTGTGCGCGTTGGTCAGGCCCTCCTGGACCACCCGGTACGCGGTCTGCTCGGCGTCGCCGGTGAACTGCTGCCGGCTGCCGCTGACCGTCAGGGTGACCGCCATCCCGGCCGCCCGGGACTGGTCGACCAGCCGCGGCAGCCCGGCCAGCGAGTCCGGCTCGGCCGGGCGCTCGTCGTCCATCCGCAGCACGCCGAGGATCTCGCGCAGCTCGTTGAGCGCCTGCCGGCCGACCTCGCCCATCAGCTTCGCGCTCTGCGCGGCCTTCTGCGGGTCCTTCGCGACGATCCGCTCCAGCGCCCCCGCGTGCACCACCATCAGCGAGACCCGGTGCGCGACCACGTCGTGCATCTCCCGGGCGATCCGCGTCCGCTCCTCCAGCCGGGCCCGGCGGGCCCGCTCCTGGGCCTGCTCGGCCAGCAGGTCGAGCTCGGTCTCCAGGCCGTGCGCGCGGTCCTTGAGCGACTCGATCAGCCGCCGCCGCGCGCCCACGTACAGACCGGTCACCACCGGCGGGACGGTCAGGCCGACCGCCACCAGCACGGCTATCAGCACCTGGACCCAGAGCGGTGTCGGGTCCGGGGCGGCGGCGTCGCCGGGCAGGAGCATCGACACCATCATCACGGTGACGGCCTCGGCGAAGGCCAGCGCCGACAGCGCGACCACCCGGCGGCGGCGCGAGGGCCACTCCCAGGTCTCGGCCAGCGTGTAGAGCGACACCACGAGCAGCACCACGCCCAGCATCCCGGGCATCGCCACCAGCGTCACCAGCACCGGCACGGCCGGCCACCGCCGGCGCAGCACCAGCGAGCCGCCCGCCACCGCGCCGAGCACCGCGATTCCGGTCGCGCCGGCCGCGCTCAGGTGCGCGCGGGCGGACAGGAAGGCGATGGTGCTGAGCGAGCACTCCACCGCGGCCAGCAGCGCCAGCCCGATGTCGAGGAATGCGCTGCGCGGCCGTTCCCACCACCAGAACGACCGGACCGGCGCGCGCTCCCCAGGCGACTTGCTCATGGCTGACAGCCTAAGGCGCAACCCCGTTGCCTCCCCACCGGGATGGCCCGCGCACCTTCCCGGCGCCTCCAGTGGTCCAGACCACATGGCGGCCGCGGTGATCCTGTCCGCCATCCGGCCACCTCGCGGACACCCGCCTCCCCGACACCTATGCTGGTCGCGTCGGACAGCGCGGTCCGCACGCGTCACACCCGCCACACGCGGGCGGGCCTGTGACGATGAGCCGTTGCCGAACCCCACCACCACAGGGAGCCAGCCGTGACCGCTCCGGTCCCCAACCCGGCGGACAGCCCCGCCTCCGTCGCCGCCGGCCCAGACGCCGACAACGCCGCGCTGCGGGCGGACATCCGCCGCCTCGGCGACCTGCTCGGCGAGACGCTGGTCCGTCAGGAGGGCCCCCAGCTGCTGGGCCTGGTCGAACAGGTCCGCCTGCTCAGCCGCACCGACGGCGAGGCCACCGCCGAACTCCTCTCCGGCATCGACCTGGAGACCGCGGCCAAGCTCGTCCGCGCCTTCTCCACCTACTTCCACCTCGCCAACGTCACCGAGCAGGTGCACCGCGGCCGCGAGCTCGCCACCCGTCGCGCCCGGGAGGGCTCGCTGCTCGCCCAGACCGCCGACCAGCTCGCCGAGGCCGACCCCAAGCACCTCCAGGACACCCTGGCCCACCTCGCGGTCCGTCCGGTCTTCACCGCCCACCCCACCGAGGCCGCCCGCCGCAGCGTCCTCAACAAGCTCCGCCGGATCGGCGAACTCCTCGACCGCATCCACCGCGAGCAGCTCACCTCCGGCCTCGCCGACGCCGGACCGGCCCGCACCACCAGCGCCAAGCGCTCCGCCGACCGCCGCCTCGCCGAGGTCATCGACCTGCTCTGGCAAACCGACGAGCTGCGCATCGCCCGCCCCGAGCCCACCGACGAGGCCCGCAACGCCGTCTACTACCTGGACGAGCTCTACCGCGAGGCCGTGCCGGAGGTCCTGGAGGAGCTGCACGAGGAGCTCGCCCGGGTCGGCCTCACCCTGCCCGACGGCGTCCGCCCGCTCACCTTCGGCACCTGGATCGGCGGCGACCGCGACGGCAACCCCAACGTCACCCCGCAGGTCACCTGGGACGTCCTCAACCTCCAGCACGAGTACGGCATCAAGGACGCGCTCGCCGCGATCGACGACCTGCGGGGCACGCTCTCCACCTCCGAGCGCCTGGCCGGTGCCTCGGTCGAGCTGCTCGCCTCGCTCAACACCGACCTGCACCTGCTCCCCGAACTCAGCCCGCGCTACAAGCGGATGAACGCCGAGGAGCCCTACCGCCTCAAGGCCACCTGCATCCGGCTCAAGCTGGAGAACACCCGCGAGCGCCTGGCCGGCGGCACCCCGCACGTCGAGGGCCGCGACTACCTCGGCACCCGCGAACTCGTCGCCGACCTGCGCCTGATCCAGGACTCGCTGCGCTCCCACCGCGGCGAACTCATCGCCGACGGCCGCCTCGCCCGCGCCATCCGCACCATCGAGGCCTTCGGCCTCCAGCTCGCCACCATGGACGTCCGCGAGCACGCCGAGGCCCACCACCACGCGCTCGGCCAGCTCTTCGACCGTCTCGGCGAGGAGGCCTGGCGCTACGCCGACATGCCCCGCGAGTACCGGCAGCGGCTGCTCGCCAAGGAGCTCCGCTCGCGCCGCCCGCTCGCCCCCACCCCGGCCCCGCTGGACGACGCCGGTACCAAGACCCTCGGCGTCTTCAACACCATCCGCCAGGGCTTCGAGCGCTTCGGCGACGAGATCGTCGAGAGCTACATCATCTCCATGTGCCAGGGCGCCGACGACGTCTTCGCCGCCACCGTGCTGGCCCGCGAGGCCGGCCTGATCGACCTGCACGCCGGCATCGCCAAGATCGGCATCGTGCCGCTGCTGGAGACCACCGACGAGCTCCAGCAGGCCGACCGCATCCTCGACGAGATGCTCTCCGACCCCTCCTACCGGCTGCTCGTCTCGCTGCGCGGCGACGTCCAGGAGGTCATGCTCGGTTACTCCGACTCCTCCAAGTTCGGCGGCATCACCACCTCCCAGTGGGAGATCCACCGCGCCCAGCGGCGGCTGCGCGACGTCGCCCACCGCTACGGCATCCGGCTGCGCCTGTTCCACGGCCGCGGCGGCACCGTCGGCCGCGGCGGCGGCCCCTCGCACGAGGCCATCCTGGCCCAGCCGTGGGGCACCCTGGAGGGCGAGATCAAGGTCACCGAGCAGGGCGAGGTCATCTCCGACAAGTACCTGCTTCCCTCCCTCGCCCGGGAGAACCTCGAACTGACCATCTCCGCCACGCTCTCCGCCTCCGCCCTGCACACCTCCCCGCGCCAGGCCCCCGAGGAACTGGCCCGCTGGGACGCCGCGATGGACCGGGTGTCCGAGGCCGCCCACACCGCCTACCGGGCCCTGGTCGAGCAGGACGACCTGCCGAAGTACTTCTTCGCCTCGACCCCGGTCGACCAGCTCGCCTCGCTGCACCTGGGCTCCCGCCCGTCCCGCCGCCCCGACTCCGGCGCCGGCCTGGACGGGCTGCGCGCCATCCCGTGGGTGTTCGGCTGGACCCAGTCCCGCCAGATCGTCCCCGGCTGGTACGGCGTCGGCTCCGGCCTCGCCGCCGCCCGCGCGGCCGGCCTCGGCGACGTGCTGGACGAGATGTACGGGCAGTGGCACTTCTTCCGCAACTTCCTGTCCAACGTCGCCATGACGCTGGCCAAGACCGACCTGCGGATCGCCCGCCACTACGTCGAGCAGCTGGTGCCCGCCGAACTGCACCACGTCTTCGACCAGATCGTCGCCGAGCACGACCTCACCCTGCGCGAGGTGCTCCGGCTCACCGGCGAGGGCGAACTGCTGGAGCACAACCCGGTGCTGAAGCAGACCTTCACCGTCCGCGACGCCTACCTCGACCCGATCTCCTACCTCCAGGTCGCGCTGCTGCGCCGCCAGCGCGAGGAGGTCGCCGCCGGGCGCCACGAGGACCCGCTGCGCGCCCGCGCGCTGCTGCTGACCGTCAACGGCATCGCCGCCGGTCTGCGCAACACCGGCTGACGGCAGGCGCGTTGGAGGGGCCGGTGTCCACCCCCGTCGGACACCGGCCCCTTCGCGTGCGCGCCCCCTGGCAGACCTCGGCCGCCTAGCGGACCTCGACCACCTTGGGTCCGTACTTCGCCTTGATCTCCGCCTGGGCGGACTCCCACTGCGGGGTGTCGACCACCACGCCGGCGCCGTCGTTGGCGACCTGCACGAACTGCAACTGCACGCCCTTGGCCTGCCAGTACGCGCGGTCCGCGTCGATCCGGTCCGCGAGCTCCCGCAATTCGTCGAACGATCCGACCGCGTCGGTGGGCTGCAGCTTCACCGCGGGCCAGTCGACCAGCACCCGCGCCACGGCGGCGTCCAGGTCACCGCCGCCCGGGACGCGCATCACGTAGAGGGTGTCGCTCTCCGGGTCGCGGCAGACGCCGAAGTAGTGGTCCGCGTAGTTCTCCCTCCCCACCTTGTCGACGGCCTCGCTCGCGCGCGCCAGGTCGAGCTGCCGCAACTCGGCCGACGACAGCGGCGACGGCGAGCCCGACGGCGTCGGCGTGAACCAACCCGTCGGCGGAGGGGCCATGACGCGGCCCCCCGTCGGCAGGCTCGACGAGGGCAGACTCGACGTCGGCAGGCTCGACGAGGGCAGGACCGACGACGGCGTGAACGAGGGCGTGAACGACAGCGGGCCCGTCGGCACCCCGGTCGGGTGCTCGTGCATGCCCGGTGTCCGCAGCGAGGACGGCCCCGCGTGGCAGCCGAAGACCATCCTCCCCTTGAGAGAGTTCCACCCGGCCGACGGCGACGCCCCCGCCCCTCCCGTCGGCACCCCGGCCGGCCCGCCGCCCACGCCCTGGCCGGACGACGTCCCCCCGCCGCCCAACTGCGTCAGCACCCCCGCGCCGACCGCCAGCACCGCCACCGCCGTGACCCCCCGCACGACCCCCTGCCGCCGCACCCGCCGCCGACCCGCCGCCCGCAGCTCGGCCAGCGGCGGGCTGCCGACGACCGCCTCCGCTCGCGCCCCGAGCCGGACGACCAGCTCCTCCTCGAATCGGTCCTCAGCGCTCACGACCCACCAACTCCCTCACCGGTTCGAGTTCCTGTCGAAGCGCCCTGATCCCCCGCGCCAGGTGGGTCTTCGCCGTGGGCACCGAGCACCCCAGTTCCTCCGCCACCTGCGCGACCGACAGGTCCACGTAGTAGCGAAGCACCACGGCCGCCCGCTGCCGTCGCGGCAGCGCGCCCAGCGCCGCCGCCAACCACTCGTCCCGCTCGGCCTCCTGGGCCGCCGGGCCGTCCGGCAGCGCGGAGGTCAGCACCTCGCGTCTGGTCCGGCGCCAGCGCGACACGTGGGTGCGGACCATCGTCCGGCGGACGTACCCCTCGGTGGCCCCCGGGTCCCGGATCGCCGACCGCTTCGGATACACCCGGGCGAGGGCGTCGTGCAGCAGGTCCCGGGCATCGTGGACGTCCCCGGTGATCAGGTAGGCCCCCCGCAGCAGGGCCTGGTACCGCGCCGCGACGAACTCGTCGAACGGGTCCCCGTCGACGCCCCCCGGGCCCATCGATTCGCGCTTCATACCCACAGGACGCCCCGCCCGCCGAAAACGGATGACAGACCGGCGCCCGGATTCCGGGCACACGAAAGGGCCGGGGCCCACTTCCGTGGACCCCGGCCCGACAGCCGTGCGTGCCCTACTCGGCCGACCCGCCCGCGCGGTGGCGCCTCAGCCACAGCGCGGCGCCACCGGCCACCACCACGAGGCCGCCGCCGACCGCCAGCAGCCCGGCGTCCGGCCCGACCGAGTCGCCGAGCACCGGCGCGAACTGCGCCGCCGCCGGCTCCGGGGACGCCCCCTGCTCGGGCTCCGCCACCGGATCGGCGTGCGCCACACCACTGGACAGCAGCACCCCGGCCGCCCCCAGCGCACCGGCCGTGCCCATCCGCCGGCCGAACTGCCGCAACCGCATCACCCGGATCCGCCCCAGTCGGCGGACCGGACGCAATCTCCGCATCGAGCAACTCCCCAGGACCCGTTCGCGTACGGGACCGACGCTATCCGATCCCGCACAGAGTTCTCACACCTATTCAGGTTTGGACCGTCAAGCGTTGTACGACTGTTGCCGACCGGCCCCGGCCCGGTCCGCTCCGCCCCCATCCGCCCCCATCCGCCTCCGGTCAGCGCCGCAGCGCCTCGGCCGGCTCCACCCAGGCGGCCCGCAGCGACGGGTAGAGCCCCGCCACCAGGCCGACCAGACTGCCCGCCAGCGGCGCCGGCAGCACCGTCCACGGCTGGAGGACGGCCGACCAGTCGCGGACCAGCGCGACCCCCACCACCACCCCCACCCCGATCGCCGTGCCGACCAGCCCGCCGAGCGTGCCGAGCACCGTGGACTCGGTCAGGAACTGGGCCGCGATGTGCCGCGGCCGGGCCCCGAGCGAGCGGCGCAGCCCGATCTCCCCGGTGCGCTCCAGGACGGCGACCAGCGTCGTGTTGGCGATCCCGACCGCCCCGATCACCAGGCAGATCGCGGCGAGCAGCAGGAACAGCCCGGTGAGGTCGCCGGAGACGCTGTCGCGCAGCCCGTGCGGGTCGGGTGGGGCGATCACGCTGAACCTGGCCGGGTCCTCGGGCCGCAGGGCGGTGGGCGCCTGGCTCGCGATCAGCGGCGCGGCGCCGGTCCGGGTGCGGATCAGCATCCGGGCCTGCCCCTTGTCGCCGGTCAGCGGGTTGCCCCAGAGCGTGTGCGCGGTGGTGGACGGCACCATGACGCCGAGCAGTGTCTCGGGCAGCCGCTGGGTGTCCGAGACGATCCCGATGACGGTGAAGCCGACCCCGTTGATGAACACCGCGGGCGCGGCGTCCAGCCGGTTGATGCCCAGCCGGTCGGCGGCGGTGGCACCGAGCACGGCGACCCGCAGGTTGCGGGAGGCGTGGAAGGCGTTGAAGAGCGCGCCGGCCTGGAGGGTGGGCTGCATCGCGTCGAACAGTCCGGGGGAGGCGGCGTAGAGGTTCAGGCCGTTGCCCGGGTCGGTGCCCGGCACGGGCGAGTTGGAGATCCGCGGGTCGGTGAGCGGGGCCGGCCAGTAGACGCCGGCGGCCAGCGCCCCGTTGAGCCGCCCGACCCTGGAGTCCGCGTCGTCCGGGAAGTCCAGCGCCGCCCTGGGCTCGCCCTGCTGGGCCGGCGGCGGCTTGCCGACGTCGACCAGCGTCACGGTCGTGTTCTCCAGCATGGAGAACCGCTTGCCGATCTGCCCGGCCGCCGACGAGGTCAGCCCGAGGACGGCCACGAACGCACCGACCCCGAGGACGGTGCCGAGCAGGGTGAGCACCGAGCGGCCGGGCCGCTGGATCATCCCGGACAGCGCCTCCGCGAACAGGTCGGCCGGGCTCAGCCGGGAGAGCGGGATGTCCCCGCCGGGGCGCTTCCTGCGCAGCCTCATCCGGCCGCCACCTCCTCGCCGTCCAGGCGTCCGTCGCGGATGGTGACGGTGCGCCGGGCCCGGGCGGCGACCTCGCGGTCGTGCGTGATGACGAGCAGGGTGAGCCCGCCCGCGTGCAGTTCCTCGAAGAGCTCCATCACGCGCACGGCCGTCACCGAGTCCAGGTTGCCGGTCGGCTCGTCGCACAGCAGCAGGGAGGGCGCGTTGACCAGGGCCCGCGCGATCGCCACCCGCTGCCGTTCGCCGCCGGACATCCGCGAGGGCAGCGCGTCGATCCGGTGGCCCAGCCCGACCCGCTCCAGGACGTTCCGCGCGGCGGCGCGCCGGCCGGCCCTCAGGGTCCGGTTGTAGACCTGGCCGAGCATCACGTTCTCCTCGGCGGTGCGGTACGGCAGCAGGTGGAAGGACTGGAAGACGAAGCCGATCCGGCTGCCGCGCAGCGAGGTGCGGCGCGCTTCGGAGAGCGCCCCGGTGTCGATGCCGTCGAGCTCGTAGGTGCCGCCGCTGGGCCGGTCGAGCAGGCCCAGCAGGTTGAGGAAGGTGGACTTGCCGGAGCCGGACGGGCCGACCACCGCCGCGTACTCGCCGCGGGCGATCTCCAGGTCGGTGGGGTGCAGCGCGGTGACGGCCGGCGGCCCCGGGAAGGTCCGGGAGACCCCGCGCATGCGGATCACCGGCGGGTCGTCGGGCTCCGCCATCAGCCGGCCCCGCCCTGGAAGCCCCCGCCGGGCGCGGCGCCGCCGCCCGCGCCCGCCTGGCCGACGCCGACCAGGACCGGGTCGCCGGCCCTGAGGTCGCCGTTCTTGGCGGTGACCTGGACGTAGTTGTCGGCGACCACGCCCGCGGTGACCTCGACCGGGCGGCGGCTGCCGTCGGCGGCGGCCACCGTCACCGTGGTGCGGCCGTCCACACTGGAGCTGATCGCCGACGCGGGCACCGCCAGCACCTCCCCGGAGGTGGCGGCCTCGACGATGGTGATCCGCACGTCCTGCCCCTCCAGCGCGGGGCTCCACGGCTGGTCCGGGGTGATCGACACCGGCACGTACGGGTCCTGCCGGGCGCCGCCGGCCGGGTCCGCGCCCTGGCCGGCCGTCCCGGCGCCGGGCGCGGCGTTGCCGCCGGGGGTGACGAGGGCCCCCACCCCGCCCACCTGGGCGGAGAGCTGGACTCCGGTGGACTCGGACAGCACGGTGACCTTCATGCCCTGCTTGACCAGCGGCGCGTCGCTCGGCAACAGGTGGCCGGTGAGGCCGAGGCCGCCGGCGGTGAGGCTCAGGATCGGCGCGGTGACCTTGTCGCCCACCTTGGCGGAGACGGCGTGCACGCGGGCCGGCAGCGAGGGCAGGAAGAGCACTTCGGAGAGCGGCACCTGGGGGCCGTCCTTGGCCTGGGCCTGCGCGAGCTCCTGGCGCTTCTGGTCGAGCAGGCTCTTCGCCCGTGCCAGCTGGGTGGCGCTGTCGCCACCGCCTCCCGCCCCTCCCCCGTCCGCCCTCGGGGCACCGCTCGCGTCGCCCGGTGCCGGCGGCGCCTGCCGGCTCTGCAGGTCCTGCACCGCCTGTTCCTGCTGCTGGACGGCCTGTTGGGCGGTCCGGACGGCGGCGGCCGTGGTCTCGCCGGTCACCGGCACGCTGTAGCCGAGCTGCTGGTAGAGCTTGGTCACAGCGGCCTTGGTCCCGGCCCCGAACGAGCCCTTGGCGTCCCCGCCGGTGGAGATGCCGAGGTCCTTGAGCACGGACTGGAGCTGGGCGATGTCGTCACCGGACTCCCCCGGCTGCATGTCGCGGTAGGCGGGGATGGAGCCGGGCAGCACGAACACCGGCCGGCCCGACACCTCGGCCAGCACCTTCTTGCTGTCCACCTGGTCCCCGGCGGCGACCTTCAGCGCGCTGACGATCGGCGTGCCACCGCCGGGGCCGCCGGTCGAGGCGGCGACCGTGGCCGGCTGCACCGCGTACGTCTGCCCGGCCGAGAACACCCCCCGCAGTACGGTGGTGTTGGCCAGCACCCGCTGCACCACGGGCGCGGTGAGCGGCGAGGCGGCCGGCGGCTTGGTGTCCGCGGCCACCTGCTCCGGCGACTTCACCAGTGTGGAGGCCCCCAGCCCGGCCGCGGAGACCACCGCCGCCCCCACCGCGATCGCGACCACCATCCGGCGGCGCCGCCGCGCCGCGCCGCCGTCGGCCCGTCGGTCGGCGCCCTCGGCGTCGTCGTCCGCACCGTCGTCGCCGCTCCCGGCCGTTCGCCGCAGATTGCGCAGCATGCCCGCGTCCGCCTTACTTCGCTCGGTCCTGCACTGTGCATTCGAGGGGCTTGCGACTGTTGGTGACCTTCCACGCTCCGCCTGCCTGACGAAGCGTCATGATGGCCAGCTGGCGTGGCTTCTGTCTCACCTGGTCGATCTCGGCGCCGGTGGTCGCGTCGTGGATCAGCCAGCCGTTCAGGTCCGCGCAGTCGTAGACGATCCGGGCGTCCCCGTCGGTGCGCATTCCGGCCAGCCGGTGCCCGACGGCGCCCTCGTTGTACTGCTTCTTCCGGTACGCGTCCGCCAGGGTCGCCCGGATCGAGCTGAGGTTGGGCTCGTCGCTGTAGCGGGCCAGCCCGTCGTCCGGCGCACCCGGCGTCCGGTAGGCCGCCAACCAGGCGTCCCAGTAGGCGAGGTAGGCCTGCTCGACGGCCGGGTCCGGCTTCTCCAGGCGCTCGCCGTCGGGCCCGAGCCCGTACGGCCGCTCCGCGCCGGAGGCGCCCGTGCAGGCCGTCCCGAGCGCGGCCAGCAGCGCCAGTACGGCGGCCGCCCCGCGCCGCCTCACTGGCCCCTGCTCCGCAGCACCTCGGCCGCCTTGCGCAGGCGGGCGTCGACGAAGTCCCGCTGGGCCTTGAGCTGCTGCTGGTGCTGGGCGATCTGCTGCTGCTGGATCGCGCTCTGCACCCCGAAGGCGATGCCGGGCAGGTTGGTCTGCTTGGTGCACGCGACGTCGGCCTTGGCGGTGTCGATCTCGCGCTGGGTGACGGTCGCGCCCCAGGACTCGGCGGAGAGCGCCTGCGGGCTGCTGTACGAGTAGCCCTTCTGCTTCATGCAGTCGGCCCAGGTCTTGATCCCGGCGACCACCCGGGGGTCCACGTTGGTGCGCTGGTACGACTCGCTCATCAGGTCCTCGTACACCGAGCCGGCGGGCTTGGTCAGGCCCTCGTCGAGCTTGCGCCCGGCCTCCCCGAAGCAGCCGCCGTCGGGGATGTTCCCGCCGACCTGCTTGGAGTCGGTGACGGAGGTGGCGCCGGTCTCCGCGGTGAACTGGGCCGGGTCCAGCTTGGGCCCGTCGGTAGGCTTGCCCTTGACTCCGGCCGCGCTGCGGAAGCCGTACTGGGCGGCCTGCGCCTCGTCCAGGTAGCCGTACTGGTCGGCGATGTCCGCCGACTTGGCGGTCGGGCCGGTCGCGGGCGGCTGCCAGGTGCCGAACCCCAGCCGGTGCATGCAGTCCTGGGCCAGCAGGCCCTCGGCCTTGTTGAGCGTCTTCGCCTCGTCGTCGCTGGGGACGAAGGCCCGCAACGGCAGCGCCGTCAGGTCGGAGGCGGAGGTCGGGGTGGGTGTCGCCGTCACGGCGGGCGCGCCCGCGGCGCCGGTGCCGGCCTGGCCGCCCGGCGGTCCCCCACCGGACGCGGACTGGCCGCCCGAGCCCGACGAGCAGCCGGCGATCACGGCGGACGCCAGCACGAGCACTGCTGCAACGGGGATGGTGCGCCTCGACATTGACCGGTGTGCCCTTCGGCTGTGGTTGTGAGTAGGCTGCGAAGCGGTGCCGCTCGCCCTCCTTCTCCGAGGGCGAGCGGCACCGCCGTACTACCGGGTGCTACCGATCACCGGTCAGCAGTGGGTGAACTGGTTCACGCCCTGGGTCAGGTAGACCTCGGAGCTGTAGCCCTGGACGCCGGTGGCCTTGTCCTTGTTGTTGTCCCAGTAGGCGTTGCCGTTCACGCTGGTACCCGTGGTGTAGCAGTAGTCCCAGTTGCCCTGGCCCGGGTAACCCTGGCCGTAGACGGTGGCGTTGGTGTCGGCCGCGGAGCGGATCCGGACACCGCCGGTGGTGTAGTCGCCGTCGAGCGTGCCGGCACTCGCGATGCCCGCACCCAGGACCAGCGCCGAAGCGGCGGCCACGGCCACGGTGATCCCGCGCAGCGAACGAGACTTGAGCATGGTTTTCCCCCTTGTCGGTATAAGCCTGAGGGTTCTCGGTCCGATCGGACCGCTGCCCATCACATCAATCCGGCGACGGCCGCTCAATTGTCCGAACGGACATTCCTGAGCAGGTGCCGCTGTGCGGCGAGTGCCGCGGCGGTGCGCGTCTCCACGTTCAACTTCCGCACCACCCGGCCGACATGGGCCTTCACGGTACGCTCGGTGATGTACAGCAGATGGGCGATCTCGGTATTGGTGACCCCCGTCCCCAGATGCTCGAAAACCTCGTACTCGCGCTCCGACAGCGCGTCCAGCTCCCCCTCCGTCAACGGCGGGACCCGGCACGGGCACGCGTCGTTGACGCAGGTGTGACCCTCGGGCACGACTTCTCCTCTCAGGGCGGCAGGACCGCACCCCCCTGTGCGGCCCCGACCCTCGATTGAAGCAGCCGACACCCTGGCGCAACATCGGACGTTCGTCCTCCATTTGCGAAGCATCCGCCACCCCCGACGCCTGATCAGCCCGAAGCCGGAATCCTCCGGATTCGCCACTGTGGCCGACGTCACATCATCAGGAGTTGTACGTCGACTGCGCCCGCTCCAGCCCCTCCGACAGCAGGGCCTCCACCGCGTCCGCGGAGCGGTCGACGAACCACTCCAGCTCCTTGCGCTCGGCGCCGGAGAAGTCCTTGAGGACGAAGTCCGCGACCTCCATCCGGCCCGGCGGGCGGCCGATGCCGCAGCGGATCCGGTGGTAGTCGGGCCCCAGCGACTTGGTGATGGACTTCAGGCCGTTGTGCCCGTTGTCGCCGCCGCCGAGCTTGAGCCGCAGCGTCGCGTAGTCGATGTCCAGCTCGTCGTGGACCGCCACGACCGCGGCCGCCGGCACCTTGTAGAAGTCGCGCAGCGCCGTCACCGGCCCGCCGGACAGGTTCATGAACGACATCGGCTTGGCCAGCACCACCCGCTTCCCGGCCAGCCGCCCCTCGGCGACCTGCGCCCGGCTCTTGTGCGCCTTGAACTTGGCGCCCATCCGCTGCGCCAGCAGGTCGACCACCATGAAGCCGATGTTGTGCCGGTTCCGGGCGTACTGCTCACCCGGGTTCCCCAGCCCCACGACCAGCCACGGCCCCTCGTACGTTTCCCCACTCATGCTTCCACCTCTTCCTCGAACGCCATCTTCCCGGACACACCGCTGCCCCGGCCGCTCCAACGGGAGCGACCGGGGCAGCGGTCTCAGCAGTCAGCGAGAGGCTCAGGCCTCGGCGCCCTCGGCCTCGGCGGCCTCCTCCTCGACCGGGGCGGCCTGGGCGGCGATGACCTGCAGCACGACGGCGTCGGCGTCGACGGCCAGGGAGACGCCCTTCGGCAGGGCGATGTCCTTGGCGTGGACCGAGGCGCCGGCCTCCAGGCCCTCGACCGAGACGGTGACGGCCTCGGGCAGGTGGGTGGCCTCGGCCTCGACCGGCAGGGCCTGCAGGACGTGCTCCAGCAGGTTGCCGCCGGCGGCCAGCTCGCCCTCGGTGTGGACCGGAACCTCGACGGTGACCTTCTCGCCGCGCTTCACGAGCAGCAGGTCGACGTGCTCGATGGTGCGCTTGATGGCCTCGCGCTGGACGGCCTTCGGCAGCACGTACTCGTCCTTGCCGTCGATCGGCACGACCAGCAGGGCGTTCGGGGTCTTGAGGGCCATCATCAGGTCGTGGCCGGGCAGGTTCAGGTGAACCGGGGCGTGGCCGTGGCCGTAGACGACACCGGGGACGAAGCCGGCGCGGCGGGCGCGGCGGGCGGCACCCTTGCCGAACTCGGTACGGGTCTCGGCGGCAAGGCGGATCTCGGACACGACTGCACTCCTCGTGAAGACTGGCGCGGGGGTGCAGGCAACGCGAAAAACCGCCGGGACCACACCCTCAGTACGTTGGGGGTCACTCGGCGGCAACGACCTCTGCCGGAGTCCGGAAGTCCGGCACCGGCAGCGCGCCGATCACGGAGCGGGCACCCGTCGAGCGGGCACACGGCATCCCTCGCCGAGCAGTTTCACGAGTCTAACCGCACCTGCGCCCTGCCGCGAAATCGGCGGCGGCCCCGGCCCGCGACGGACCGGGGCCGCCTGCGCGGGCCTTCGTCAGTGCACGCCCTCGAAGAGGCTCGTGACCGAACCCTCCTCGAACACCTCACGGATGGCCGCCGCGATCGACGGGGCGATGGACAGCGTGGTGATCTTGTCCAGCTGCAGCTGCGCCGGGGTCGGCAGGGTGTTGGTGAACACGAACTCGCTGACCCGGGAGTTCTTGAGGCGGTCCGCCGCCGGGCCGGACAGCACACCGTGGGTGGCCGCGACCAGGACGTCCGCGGCGCCGTTCTCGAACAGCGCGTCGGCCGCGGCGCAGATCGTGCCGGCGGTGTCGATCATGTCGTCGACCAGGACGCAGACCCGGCCCTTGACGTCACCGACGACCTCGGCCGACAGGATCGTGTTGGCCTGCGTGATGTCGCGGCGCTTGTGGATGATCGCCAGCGGCGCGTCCAGGCGGTCGCACCACTGGTCGGCCACCTTCACGCGGCCGGCGTCCGGCGAGACGATCGTCAGCTTGGAGCGGTCGACCCGCTCGCCCACGTAGTCGGCCAGCAGCGGCAGCGCGAACAGGTGGTCCACCGGGCCGTCGAAGAAGCCCTGGATCTGCGCGGTGTGCAGGTCCACGGCCATCAGGCGGTCGGCGCCGGCCTGGCGCAGCAGGTCGGCGACGAGACGGGCGGAGATCGGCTCGCGGCCGAGGTGCTTCTTGTCCTGACGGGCGTACCCGTAGAACGGCAGGATCGCGGTGATGCTCTTCGCGGAGGCCCGCTTCAGAGCGTCGATCATGATCAGCTGCTCCATGATCCACTGGTTGATGGGAGCCGTGTGGCTCTGCATCACGAAGCAGTCCGCGCCGCGCGCGGAGTCCAGGAAGCGGACGTAGATCTCGCCGTTGGCGAAGTCCAGGGCCTTGGTCGGGACCAGCTCGGTCCCCAGCGCCGCGGCCACCTCCTTCGCCAGTTCCGGGTGGGCACGGCCGGAGAAGAGCTTCAGTTTCTTCTCACCCGACGTCGTGATCCCGCTCACTGCACCGTCTCCTCGCGTTGCGGACGCTGAACCCCTCCACCCAACGCGAGCAGGCGCAGCCCGCACGCAAGATGGGTCGGGGGAATGTCGGTACGCCTGGACACGGGCGGTAGGCCCAGTGGCGCACGTATGTCCCCAAGGTTACGCGCCCGCGCAGAAACCGTCCGCCCCGGGACCGCCCCTCGGACCCCGTGCGTCCCGTCAGGCCTCCACGGTCCCGTCCGCCGCTGCCTTCGCGGCGTTCGCCGATGCGGTCCCCGGGCGCTTGCGCTCCACCCAGCCCTCGATGTTGCGCTGCTGCGCCCGGCTCACGCCGAGTGCGCCCGGCGGAACGTCGGAGGTGATCACCGAACCGGCTGCGGTGTAAGCACCGTCACCGACCGTGACCGGCGCGATGAACATGTTGTCCGACCCGGTGCGGCAGTGCGCGCCGATGACCGTGCGGTGCTTGTTGACGCCGTCGTAGTTCACCGTGACCGAGGCCGCGCCGACGTTGGTGCCCTCGCCGATGGTGGCGTCGCCGATGTACGACAGGTGCGGCACCTTGGCGCCCTCGCCGAGCTCGGAGTTCTTGACCTCGACGTAGGTGCCGACCTTCGCCCTGCGGGCCAGCTTCGCCCCCGGCCGCAGGTAGGCGTACGGGCCGGCGCAGGCCTGCTCGCCCACCTCGGCGCGGTCCGCCGTGGTGTTGCTCACAACGGCGCCGGCGCCGATCCGGGTGTCCCGGAGGGTCGAGTTCGGGCCGACCTCGCAGCCCTCGCCGAGGTGGGTGGCGCCCTGCAGCTGGGTGTTCGGCAGCACGACGGCGTCCGCCTCGTACGTCACCTGCACGTCGATCCAGGTCGTCGCCGGGTCGACCACCGTGACGCCGTCGCGCATCGCGCGCTCCAGCAGGCGGTCGTTGAGCAGGCGGCGGGCCTGGGCGAGCTGCACGCGGTCGTTGATGCCGAGGATGTCCCGCGGGTCCTCGGCCACCACGGCACCGACCCGGTGCCCGCCCTTGCGCAGGATCTCCAGGGTGTCGGTCAGGTACTCCTCGCCCTGCGAGTTGTCCGTGGTGAGCTCGGTCAGCGCCGCGGCGAGCAGCTTGGCGTCGAAGGCGAAGACCCCGGAGTTGATCTCGGTGATCAGGCGCTGGGTGTCGGTGGCGTCCTTCTCCTCGACGATCGCCGCCACCGAGCGGTCCTCGTCGCGCAGGATCCGGCCGTAGCCGAAGGGCTCGGGCACGACGGCGGTCAGCACGGTGACCCCGTTCTCCTGCTCGGTGTGCGCCTTGGCCAGGCGCTGCAGCGTCGCCCCGGTCAGCAGCGGCGAGTCGCCGGCGGTGATGATGACGGTGCCGTCCAGCACCACGCCGTCGGCGGCGAGCGCCTCCAGCGCCGTGCGCACCGCGTGTCCGGTGCCGTTCTGCTCGTGCTGCACGACCGGGCGGGCCGCCGGGTAGTGCGCCGCCAGGTGCTCCTCGACCTGCTCGCGCTGGTGGCCGACCACGACGACCAGCTGCCCGGGCGTCAATTCCAGCGCCGCCGAGACCGCGTGACCCACCAGCGTCCGGCCGCACACCTCGTGCAGCACCTTGGGCAGCTTGTTCGACTTCATCCGTGTCCCGCCACCGGCGGCAAGAACGACAACGGCGGCAAGCGAATTGGCACCCATGCGGGGAGGCTCCTCAGTCGGTTCACAGAGAGGGCAGAGCGGGCCCGGCCCGGACCCCAGGCGGGTCGCCATTCGCACAGTCCGCCGAGCAGCACCGACAATACCGGCGCACAGTTGATACGCCCGAACTAGAGGCGTGTACTGGCTCCGCCGCTAGGATTCGAACCCAGACAAAGGCCTCCAAAGGGCCCTGTGCTGCCATTACACCACGGCGGACAGTTGCTCAGACACTACCCGAGTCACCCCCGCTCTGGGTATCGGCTGTGCCCATCCGCCATCCCTCGATCCGGCGGTACAGGTCAGCGCCGCCGACCACTCCGACCACCAGACAGCCGTGGTACCCCTCGCCGGTGTTCTGGCGGACGGTCTTCGCCGAGTGACGCTTGAGGGTCGTGCGCCCGAAGCTCTCCAGCGTCATGCGTACGCCCCTCACGGCGGAGGCGGCGGGCGGCTTCGCGCTGCGCGGTCCTGGCTCGCATGCGATGAATGTGTGTGCGATACGTCCCACTCCGGAGCGAATCCGGGGTTCATCCATCCAGTCGGGTGAATTCACCCAAGCGCCGTGCGGCGGTGTGTTCCCTTCGCCGCGGAGCGCAACCTACGATGCCGTAGGTTACGGCACCGTAGCCTTCACCCCGCCCGCAGAGGGACAGGAACATGACCATCCAGGCCGGTGACGCGCGCGCCGGGTCCACCGCGCCGCCCAGCGACTCCACCGATTCGCCCCCCGCACTGCTGTCCGCGACCCACGGCGGGGAGCGCCAGGGCTTCGCCGAGCGCCTCGCGCTCGGCCTCTTCATCGTCGTGCCGTTCGCCGCCCTGGTGGCCGCCGTCCCGGTGGCCTGGGGCCAGGGGCTCGGCTGGACGGACGTGGCGATCACCACCGCCATGTACTTCCTCACCTGCCACGGCATCACCGTCGGCTACCACCGCTACTTCACCCACGGCGCCTTCAAAGCCGGCCGCCCGATGCGCCTCGCCCTCGCCGTCGCCGGCAGCCTCGCGGTCGAGGGCCCGCTGGTGCGCTGGGTGGCCGACCACCGCAAGCACCACCGCTTCAGCGACAAGGACGGCGACCCGCACTCGCCGTGGCGCTACGGGGAGAGCATGCCCGCGCTGCTGAAGGGCCTGTGGTGGGCGCACATGGGCTGGATGTTCGACGAGGAGCAGACCCCGCAGGTCAAGTACGCGCCGGACCTGGTCAACGACCCGGCGATGCGGCGGATCTCCCGGCTGTTCTGGCTCTGGACGTCGATCTCCCTGCTGCTGCCCCCGCTGGTCGGCGGGCTGGTGACGCTGTCCTGGCAGGGCGCGCTGTCCGCGTTCTTCTGGGGCTCGCTGGTCCGGGTCGCGCTGCTGCACCACGTGACCTGGTCGATCAACTCGATCTGCCACGCGGTGGGCCGCCGCCCCTTCCGATCCCGGGACCGCTCGGGCAACGTCTGGTGGCTGGCCGTCCTGTCCTGCGGCGAGTCCTGGCACAACCTGCACCACGCCGACCCGACCTCGGCCCGGCACGGCGTCCTGCGCGGACAGATCGACTCCTCGGCCCGGCTGATCCGCTGGTTCGAGCTGGCCGGCTGGGTCCGGGACGTCCGCTGGCCGGACGCACAGCGGATCGCCGCCCGCCGCGCCGCATGAGGGCGCGCTTCGAGCATGATGTAGGGGTGAACGGGAGCAGCGCAGACAGCACAGGCGGCCACCACAGCACGCGGACGGACGCGGCGCCCGAAGCGGCGCAGGCCCGTCCGCTTGCTGCTGCCCCGTCCGCCGGGGCAGACGGGGACGGGGCCGCGCCCGGGGGTGCGGCCCCGACGGCGCCCCGCCGCCGCGGCGGGCGGGTGCGGATGACCGGCAAGCAGCGGCGCGAGCAGCTGCTCGAGATCGGCCGGACGGTCTTCGCGGAACGCGGCTACGACGGCACCTCGGTGGAGGAGATCGCCGAGCGGGCCGGCGTGTCGAAACCGGTGGTGTACGAGCACTTCGGGGGCAAGGAGGGGCTGTACGCAGTGGTGGTGGACCGCGAGATGCAGCTCCTGCTGGACATGGTCACGGGGGCGCTGACCGGCGGGCACTCGCGCGAGCTGCTGGAGCAGGCCGCGTTCGCGCTGATGGACTACATCGACACCTCGACGGACGGCTTCCGGATCCTCGTGCGGGACTCGCCGGTGGCCCAGTCGACCGGCACCTTCGCCTCGCTGATCAGCGACATCGCGACGCAGGTGGAGGACATCCTCGGCCTGGAGTTCAAGTCCCGCGGGTTCGACCCGCGGCTGGCCCCGATGTACTCGCAGATGCTGGTCGGGATGGTGGCACTGACCGGGCAGTGGTGGCTGGAGGTCCGCAAGCCGGACAAGGCGCAGGTCGCGGCGCACCTGGTGAACCTCGCCTGGCACGGCTTGGAGGGCCTGGAGCGGCACCCGAACCTGGTCGGCGAGCGCAAGGCCTGAGCCGCTACCGCTTGACCCCCACCGCGAAGATCCGCCGGAACGGGAAGACCGTGCCGTGCGGCCCGGCCGGGTAGGCCTCGCGCAGGAGCGCCCCGTACTCGGCGAGGAAGGCGGCCCGCCGCTCCGGGTCGGTGAGCGTGCTGAGCACGGGCCGCAGCGCGGTGCCCTTGACCCACTCCAGGACGGGGGCCGGGCCGGGCAGCAGCGTGCTGTAGGTGGTCTCCCAGACGTCGGTGGCACAGCCGGCCCCGGCGAGCGCGTCGAGGTACTGACCGGGCTCGTGGACGCCGTTGCGGGTGGCGTCGTCGCCGAGGGCCTCGCGCCAGCGCGGGCTGCGGCGGAGCTCGGCGAGCAGCACGTGGCTGGGCGCGTCGAAGTTGCCGGGCACCTGGAACGCGACGACGCCGCCGGGCTTGAGCGCCTCCGCCCACCGCGACAGCAGCTCCAGGTGGCCCACCACCCGCCCCTCCTCGCCCGCCTCCGGCGAGGAGGGTCCCTGTCGGGTCCGGCACCTCTCCACGTTCATCCGTCCCTCCTCGCCCGCCTCCGGCGAGGAGGGTCCCTGTCGGGGCCGGCACCTCTCCACGTTCATCCATTGGAGGGCGGCGTTGGAGACGATCAGGTCGGGCTCGGCCGGGGCCGGGTCGTAGTCACGGGCGTCGGCGAGGACGTACTCGGCACTCGGCTCGCCCTCCCTGCGGGCGGCCTCCAGCATCGGGGCGGAGTTGTCGACGCCGGTGATCCGGGCCTGCGGCCAGCGCTCGCGCACGACGGCGGTGGAGTTGCCGGGGCCGCAGCCGATGTCCAGGATCGTCGCGGCGGGCTCGTTCGGCAGGGCGGGGACGCGGGCGAGCAGGTCGCGCAGCGGACGGGTCCGTTCGTCGGCGAAGCGCAGGTACTGGGCCGGGTCCCAGGCAGGGGTGGTCATGGCACACCTCGCAAGTATCTCGACATCAAGATATCCATGTGTAGAGTCACTGGCACATTTCTCGATGTCAAGAGACTTCACATCGACACATCCACCGATACACTGATCGTCATGGAGGACGAGGTCGACAGGCTGGTCGCAGCGTGGCGCCGGGAGCGCCCCGACCTCGACGTGGAGCCGCTCGAGGTGCTCAGCCGGGTCAGCCGGCTCGCCCGGCACCTGGACCGTGCCCGCCGCACCGCCTTCGCCGAGCATGGCCTCGAACCCTGGGAGTTCGACGTCCTGACGGCCCTGCGACGCGCCGGCTCCCCCTATCAGCTCTCCCCCGGACAGCTGCTCACCCAGACCCTCGTCACGTCCGGCACCATGACCAACCGGATCGACCGCCTCACCGGCAAGGGCCTGGTCAAGCGCCTGCCCGACCCGGACGACCGCCGCGGCGTCCTGGTCCGCCTCACCGACGACGGCCGCGACCGCGCCGACCAGGCCCTCGCCGGACTGCTCGCCCACGAACGCGAACTCCTCGCCCAGCTCACCGCCGTCCAGCAGGACGAACTCGCCGCACTGCTGCGGCTGCTGGTCGCCCCCTTCGACAACATCCCGGGCTGAGCCCGGCCGCGTCCACGCCCAGCCGTCGACGCTCAGCTGGTGGAGGCCACGGACGGCGGCGCGGCAGGCTCCGCAGGACTGACCCCGGCCCGGCGGGCGACCGCGACGGCGGCCAGGGTGGAGTGCACGCCGAGCTTCCCGAGCACGTTCTGCATGTGCGTGCGGACGGTGTGCGGGGACAGGTAGAGCCGCTCGGCGACCGCCTGCCGGCCCAGACCCGCGACCATGCAGCGCAGGATCTGCTTCTCCCGCGGGGTGAGCGTGTCCACCAGCCGCTCGCTCTCGGTGCGGTCGCGCCGGGCGGTGGTCAGCTCGCGGATCACCCCGGTGAGCAGCGCCGGCGGCAGGTGCGTCTCGTCCCGCAGCACCCCGCGCACGACGGCGAGCAGCCGCGCGAGCGAACTCTCCTTCGCCACCCAGCCGGTGGCCCCCGCGTGCAGGGCCCGGGCGGCGCGGTGCGGATCGTCGGCGGTGGCCAGGACGATCGCGCGCAGCCCCGGGTGGCCGCGGCGGACCCGGCCGAGCAGCGTGATCCCGTCCGGCGGCGGGGCGACCGGCCGCAGCTGGTCGGTGCGCACGTGCTCGGGTCGCAGCTGGTCGGCGGAGCGGACGCCCGGGCCCGTCGGCGGCACGGCCGGGCGGCGCGGCGGCGGCACGGCGGAGGGCGGGCGCCGGCGGGCCGGGTCCAGCGGCTCGGCGCCGGACCGGACCGGCCCCCGCGCGCCGGGCGGCGCGGCGGCCTCGGAACCGAGGTCGGCGTCGATCAGGACGACGTCGAAGGCCCTTCCCTCGACGGCGGCGCGCTCCAGCGCGCGCTCGGCGGCGGCCGCGCTGCCCGCCGCACCCACCTCGACGTCGGGCTCGGCGGCGAGCGCCGCGGCCAGGGCCTCGGCGAAAATCCGGTGGTCGTCGACCACCAGGACGCGGATCCGCCCCATCGTCACTACCCCCCTGCTCAGACCGGTCCGAGCCCGGGGCGGGGACCGGCCCCGGCGCCCGCGGGTCCGGCACTCCGTTCCGCCCGCCCACCGGTGGCCGGCAGGGCCGAACGTGCGCCGCCCCCAACCGGTACCGCATTCAGCGTACGGGCCCGGGGACACGCTCGTGGCGGTTTGGTGAAGTTCCGTCAGGAGGTGCGTGCATGACTGGATTTGATCCGTCCGCGTCGCCTTCCATCCGCGCTTGCGCCCCGGGTTTCCGCCGCGTTGTCCCGCCGCGCGCCGCGGACGCCGAGGCGCCGGAGAACGCCGAGAACCCGGAAAACGCCGAGAACCCGGAAAACGCCGAGGCGCCGCCCCGGGGATTCGGGACGGCGCCTGCGGTTCGTTCGTGCCGGGCTCAGAGCCCTGGGCTCAGGGCCCTGGGCCCAGGGCTCACAGGCCGTTCTTCTCCAGGGTGAACTTCCAGGCGTCGGCGACGATGTCGTCCAGGTTCGGGCGGCGCGGCGTCCAGCCCAGGGCCTGGTGGGCGCGCTCGGCGGAGGCCACCAGCACGGCCGGGTCGCCGGCGCGGCGGCCGGAGACCTGCACCGGGATCTCGCGGCCGGTGACGCGCTTGACCGACTCGATCACCTCGCGCACCGAGAATCCGCTGCCGTTGCCCAGGTTGCAGATCAGGTGCTCGCCCGGCTTGGCGGCGTCCAGCGCCAGCAGGTGCGCGTCGGCCAGGTCGGCGACGTGGATGTAGTCGCGGATGCAGGTGCCGTCCGGGGTCGGGTAGTCGTCGCCGTACACCGCGATGTGCGGGCGCTGGCCCAGCGCGGCCTGGAAGACGAGCGGGATCAGGTGCGACTCGGGGTCGTGCCGCTCGCCGTAGGCGCCGTACGCGCCGGCCACGTTGAAGTAGCGCAGCGACACGGCGGCCAGGCCGTGGGCGACGGCCTCGCTGGTGATCAGGTGGTCCACGGCGAGCTTGGTGGCGCCGTAGGTGTTGGTCGGCGCGGTGCGGGCGGTCTCGGCGATCGGCACGACCTCCGGCTCGCCGTAGGTGGCGGCGGTGGACGAGAACACCAGCTTGCGCACCCCGGCCGCGCGCATCGCGCTGATCAGCTCCAGCGAGCCGGCCACGTTGTTGCGCCAGTACTTCTCCGGGTCCGCGACCGACTCGCCGACCTGCGAGGAGGCGGCGAAGTGCAGCACGCCGTCGAAGGAGCCGTCGAGCACCTTGCCGGCCTCCTGGATCCGGCCCTCGACGAACTCGGCGCCGGCCGGCACGCCCTCGCGGAAGCCCGTCGAGAGGTCGTCCAGGACGGTCACCTGGTGCCCCGCCTCCAGCAGGTGGGCGGCCACCACACTGCCGACGTAGCCGGCGCCACCCGTGACCAGGTACTTACTCATGATGAGACCTCCAGCGCGCGATGGTCCGCCGGATCGGCGGGGGCCATCGGAAACGTGCCAACGACTGGCGCCTATTCTCCCTGGCCCCCGGGGGTGCTCGGGACCACCTCCCGGGTAGCCTCCCGGGCCGCTTTCCGGGCCGCTTTCCGGACCGCTTCCGAGCCACCTCGCGGACCGCTTTCCGGACCGCTCAGTCCGAGGCCATCCGCTCCAGCAGGCCGGTCCGGGCGGCCACCGCCGCCGCCTCCAGCCGGGTCCGCGCGCCGAGCTTCATCAGCACCCGCTGGACGTGCGTCCGGGCCGTGCTCGCGGCGATCCGCATCCCGGCGGCGATCGCCGCGGTGTCCTCGCCGTCCGCGATCCGGGCCAGCACCTGCACCTCACGGCGGGTCAGCAGGCGCAGCAGCCGGACGGCTTCGTCGTCCGGCTCTGCGGCCGGGCGCAGCAACTGGTCGAAGGCCCCGCGCAGCACGTCCACGGCCACCGCGGCCTCGCCCGCCCGGGCCCGTCCGATCGCCCGCTCGACCACTTCGATCCGCTCGTCACTGGGCACGTATCCCGCCGCCCCGGCTGCGAACGCCCCGGCCACACCGCGCAGTTCGCCCACCGGCCCGAGCACGATCACGGCCACCTCGGGCCGCTCCCGACGGATCCGGCGCAGCCCGTCGAACGCCCCCGGCTCGGCCGGCGCGGCCACGCCGAGCAGGCACACCTCGGGCCTGCGCCCGGTCACCAGGTCGGCGGCCACGCCCGCCGGCGAGCCGACCGCGAGCACCCGGTGGCCGCGCAGCTGGAGCGCGGTCGCGAGTGCCTCGGCCAGCAGCCGGTGGTCGTCGACCACCACGAGTCGAACGCCCATGACGCCTCCCGGTCGGGGTCCGGCTCGCGCCCGCACCCCTCGGGCGGGCGGCCGATGACGCACCATCACAGCGCATTCCGTACCCGACCCGCTAGGCCGTCAGGCGTGCCGGCGCGACCGCGGAAACGCGAAAGACCCCCGCCGTGGGCGAGGGTCTTTCAGTGGAGCCCCCATGCGGAATCGAACCGCAGACCTTCTCCTTACCATGGAGACGCTCTACCGACTGAGCTATAGGGGCTTGCCGGGTGTTTCACCGGGCCGGTCGAACAAGGAAGACATTACACGGCCGTCGACCCGAAAGGGAAATCGGCCCCGCTCCGCCCCTCGGCGACCTCACGCCTCGGTGTGCGCCTGGTCGAACGCCTCGCGCGCCGCGACCATCTCCGGGGTGCGCCGTTCCGTCCACCGGCCCAGCGGCGCCAGCAGCCCGGCCAGCTCCACGCCGAGCGGCAGCAGCTCGTACACCACGCGGGGCGGCGTCTCCGGGTGGACGGTACGGCGCACCAGCCCGTCCCGCTCCAGCGTGCGCAGCGACTGCGTGAGCATCTTGCGGCTGACCCCGTCGACCGCGCGCTGCAGCCCGGAGAAGCGCTGCGGGCCGCACGCGTCGAGGCTCATGAGGATCAACATCGACCACTTGTCGACGAGTTCGGCGAACATCGCCCGGCTCGGACAGAGCTGTGCGAAGACGTCGAGCGCCGGATCGACGCCCGCGCCACCGTTGTCGCCGGCCTCTCCAACCCCGGCGCCACCGCTCATCCCGGTCTCCGCGTCACCGCACACCACGGCCGGCACCACCTCCGGCCCGGCCCCCGACTGGTCCCGCTCGGCCCGGATCCGCTCCTGCGTAGTCATGCCGTCCAGGCTACCGGGCAGGTCTCCGATCCACCCTTGGTAACTTTTGGAGACTTGGTCTATATTGGAGACCAATGGATGGGGGTGCGCCACGCCGCCCCACCCGCCCCTCCCGCACGCACAACCGCCATCGCTTGTGCGCACACCGTTCGTACACGCCACCCGCCCAGGAGTGCCCCGCATGACCGCCATCCGCCCGACCGTCGCCATCGCCTTCCACTCCGGCTACGGCCACACCGCCGTCATCGCCGAGGCCGTCGCCCGCGGCGTCTCCGCCGGTGGTGCCGAGGTCGTCTCGATCGCCGTCGACACCATCACCGACGAGCAGTGGGAGCAGCTCGACGCCGCCGACGCGATCATCTTCGGCTCCCCCACCTACATGGGCACCGCCTCCGGCGCCTTCCACGTCTTCGCCGAAGCCACCAGCAAGCGCTGGTTCGGCGACGCCTGGCTGGACAAGGTCGCCGCCGGCTTCACCAACTCCGCCTCCAAGAGCGGCGACAAGGCCAGCACCCTCGGCTTCTTCCAGACCCTCGCCGCCCAGCACGGCATGAACTGGGTCAACCTCGGCCTCAAGCCCGGCTGGAACGCCACCACCGCCAGCGAGGACGACATCAACCGCCTCGGCTTCTTCAACGGCGCCGCCGCGTCCTCCCCGTCCGACGCCGGCGCCGAGGCCGTGCACAAGGCCGACATCGCGACCGCCGAGCACCTCGGCGAGCGCGTCGCCAAGCACACCGCCGTCGTCGTGGCCGGCCGCGCCGCCCTCGCGGGCTGAGTATTTTCTTCTCTCCATCGACTACGCCCTGTCGACTACGCCGCCGGATCCGCCCCGAGGAGGGGCGCCCGGCGGCGTTCGCCGTCCAGGTCGCCCAGCTCCACGCCGGACGTCTCCGGCAGCAGCCACAGGCACAGCAATGCCACGGCACCCAGCCCCGCCGCGTACCAGCCCGCCGGCTCCGCCGTCCCGTACGCCTCGGTCAGCCGCGTCGCCACCAGCGGGGTCGTCGCGCCGCCGACCACCCCGCCGAGGTTGTACGTCAAGGCCGCGCCCGTGTAGCGCACACGAGTCGGGAACAGCTCCGGCAGGAACGCCGCCAGTGGCCCGAACAGGCACCCCAGCACGACCATCGCCCCCGCGAGCGCCACGAACACCAGCGGCCGGCGCACCGTTTCCAGCAGCGGGAACAGCACGAGCGACCACGCCATCGCGAGCCCCGTCGCCCCCATCAACGTCCGCCGCCGCCCCCAACGGTCACTACGGCGCGCGCTCACCCACACCGTCGCGCCCATCCCCACGGCGCCCACCAGCAACATCGCCAGCACCAGCGTGCTCGGCACCCCGAGCCCGGCCGTCGTGTACGCGAGCGCGTACGTGGTGGTCAGGTAGAACAGCGTGTACCCCACGGTGATGACCCCGCACCCCACGAGCACCGTGCGCCAGTGCCCCCGGAGCACCTCCACCACCGGCAGCCGTTCACGCTGTTCGGCCGGCTGAAACATCGGGCTCTCCTCAACCCTCAACCGAACGAACAACCCCACCGCCACCAACCCCAACGAGGCAACGAACGGAACCCTCCACCCCCACTCCCTGAACGCCCGTTCATCCAGCCCGAGTTGGAGGATGAGAAACCCCGCGTTCGCGAGCACGAACCCGATCGTCGGCCCCAGTTGCAGAAACGCCCCGTACCACCCCCGCCTCCCCGCCGGCGCATTCTCCGCGATCAGCAGGGCCGCCCCACCCCATTCCCCGCCCAACCCGACGCCCTGACACACCCGCAGCACCACCAACACCACGGGCGCCCACCACCCCCACATCGAGAACCCCGGCAACACCCCGACCGCCGCAGTCGCCAGCCCCATCAGCAGCAGCGACACCACCAACGTCGTCTTCCGCCCCCGCCGGTCCCCGAAGTGCCCGAACACCACGGCCCCCAACGGCCGCGCCAGGAACGCCACCGCGTACACCGAGAACGCCGCCAACAGCGCCCCCACGGACCCCAGCCCAGGAAAGAACACCTCCCCGAACACCAACGCCGCCGCAGTCCCATAAACAAAGAAGTCATAGAACTCGATCGCCGTCCCGATCAGCGCCGCACCCGCAGCCCTCCGCACACCACCCATAACCACCCACCCTGACCACCCACCCCCACCCCCGCCCAGCCCCCACCCGAGTGACCCGGGCGCACGAAGCTGAGTAGGACTACTCATGCACACGACCCGCGCCCCTGGCAGACTTCCGAAACCACAACAACAGTTCGAGCAGGGCTCATTCTGCTGGGCGGAAGGCTGCGGGCAGAGCGCCCAGTTCATCGCTAGCCAGATCCCGGCCGAGACCACGAAGATCACCGAGGCATGCAGTCAAGCCGCTTCCGGTCTGCAGGGGGCTACTTCGCCCAAGTGGTAGCCGCCTTGCCGCAGCCGGTCACCACCATTACCGAGAACGACAGCGACAGCTTCTACTTAAAGAACGACGCCCCCTCCGAGGAGGACGGTCGCGTGAACACCGGCACCGAAAAGAAGTTGTCGGGCTGCCGTTGGAGCGGCATCCAGACTACTTTGCGGCGTTCTGTTCCCAGATTGAATCCATGGGGTTCAAGCCGACCCCTGACTCCGCCCTGGCTGCCGACTACCTCGCGTCCGGGTTCTCTCCCGGCGGTACTGGCGGCTCGTACGACGGCGGAGACATCGGCACCGGCGGCACGAACTCAGCCGGCTGATCCACCACTCGGCGCTTCCGCGCCACGAGGAACACCACAACACCCACCACCAGTACCAACCCGACCAGCCCGGCGAGCGCGATCGGCAGCACCGCACTGCCCGAATCAGACGCCTTGTCCGCGCTGGACGCCGCCGACGGCGAACCGCCATTGGCGGATGCCGCCGGCGCTGCAGCGGGCGACGTGGCCGGGGCGGAAGGGGCAACGGACGACGGCGAAGCCGAGGGCAGCGGAGCCGTCTTGCTCGGAATCGGATACACATCCGCCGGCCCCGGATCGCCCGGCGCGGTCAACGCAATGCGGGGCCGTACGGTGCCATACCCGACACCGTCATTGCGGTTGGAACCGTCCGTCGGCTTACCCGCCGTGTTGATGAGTACTCGCAGGACCTGGTTTGCCGTCCAGTCGGTGTGCACAGCCCACACCAATGCCGCCGAGGCGGAGACCAACGCAGTCGCAGCGGACGTGCCATGGCCCTTGCAGTAGCCCGTAGGCTCAGTGCAGGCCTGGATGATGCCCATCCCGGGTGCCACTAGATCTACCTGCGGCCCCTGCTGGGACTCAGCAGTTGTCGTTGAGTTCTTATCGACGGCTCCAACACCGACGACGTATGGCAAACCGCCCGGATACTCGACCAGATTCCCGTCCTGTGCACTGTTCCCGACACTGGCGATGACCAGCGAGCCCTTCGCCGCCGCACGTGCAAGCACGCCGTTCAGCTTCGCCACGCTGTCGGGGGACGTCGCAGCTGCGGCCATTCCCTGTGAGATATTGATGACCTTTGCACCTTGATCGACCGCATAATCAACGGCCTGTCCAATCTGATCAAGAAAGACAGCCGAGGAAACCGCATGCCCCTGGATACCGCCGTTGATCTTCACTGGAAGGACTTTGGCGCCTGGGGCCAGGCCATAGGCACCCGTGCCCCCCATGCCCTTGCCTGACCCGGCGATAAGGCTCGCCATCGCCGTACCGTGGCCGTCGGAGTCAGCCCCAACCCCACCAGGCAATCCACTAAAGTCCTTTCCAGGCAACAGTTGCCCGACCAAGTCCGGGTGATCGAACTTGAATCCACCATCAATCACGGCAACTGTGATGCCTAGCCCGGTCGAGACCTTCCACATCTCCGGCGCATGCATCGCGTCCAGATGCCATTGATCATCACGAATCGGACCATCCGCAGCCGCTGAAGCCACGACCTGGCCAACCACAAGACTGGCTGCCAGGAACGCTCCGGCGAAGACCCGCCCGGGCACTTGTCTATTCATCCGCCGCATCACAACTCCTCGCCTGTCTCCCCGTCAGCCGAGCGCTGTGCCCCGGACAGGTCTGCCCGGCCGTCGGGATCTCCCAACGGCCGGGCAGTCACTCCAGTTCTACTCAACCACGTTCGGGTTGCTGTGCGGTGTACCGGTGGTCCAGGTCTCCTCGTCTTCACGCAGATAGTCGGCCCGCTGGCGGCGGTCGCCGCCATTCCTCCCTGCCCCGCCCCCGTGCATGCCCGGTGCCATCATGCCGTTCTGGCCGGAGCGGGCCGCCCCCTCGGCGGCCCCAGCCCGCCTGCGCAGGCCGGTTCCACCAGGAGTGAATTCACCACTGACGGATGGGCCTTTGTGTCCTCCAACAATCCCGCCAGGAGTCGAGGTCAGACCTCGGCCTCGTGTGCCCCCACCCGAACCGCCTACTCCATGGCCAGTCATCCCGGGGTGCATGCCACCCGTCCCAGGCATGCCGGATGCCCCTGCACGACCCGGCTGGGCCTCACGCGAACCGAAGACGGTCCCGGTGGGCAGCCCAGGCGTACCAGTCTTCCCAGGAAGGGAACCGCCGTCGAAGGGGGCTGGACGACCGGGAACCGAACTGCCGCTCTTACCTGTAATCGAGCCACCACTCCTCGCTGGAACCGCCCCGCTCTTCGCCGGGAAGCCACCCGCCGGAACCGGACCAGCGATCGGGAAACCGGGGTTGCCTCCGCCGCGCCCGGGCCCACCCGAGCGCCCTGGGGACCCTCCCAGACCGTCGAATGGCAGGTTCCCACCATCGACGGGACTGACCGAACCATTCTGGCCTGGCAGGGACGGAACGGTCGGCAAGCTGTCGAGGCCTGTACCAGGACGGTCGATGGGAACCGATGGGGCCGACGACGGGGTTGAGGCACCTTGCTCCTGCGGCAGCGGTCCGTATCCGCCGCCGTGCGAAGGGATCGGATCGATGTGCCCCAGCGCATCCGGTCCCTGCGTGCCCGACGCTGGCTGGCGGAGCGCCATCGAGCCGCCGCTATAGCTTCCGCCCACGGGGGAATAGGCAACACCTTCACTGCCACTGCTCCCACTCGGGCGACGGACGACGCCGCCCGGGTGTGCAGATCCCCCACCACCTCCCGAGTAGCCAACGAGGCCCTCCCGATGCTGATCTTGACCCGGCGTCCCCGGCAGGCTCGGTTCTTCCAGCGAGTTCAGCGTCGCGCCGGCGGCAGAGTACGCCTGTGCCAGCTTCTCCATCTGGCGGATGGCTTCCTGGTGTTCTCCGTCGATAGTCGCCTTTGCCATTGCGGCCCGATCGTCACTGATCCAATCTCCATCGCGCTTCAGAGACTGGCCCAAAATCGGCGAGCTCCCATCAGACGGCGGCCCATGTCGCTGACTCATGGCCGTGGCAAGCAAGGTGATTTCCACTCGCGGAGGTTCGGGAACGGCGACCTTTGCGAGGCTGAGCGCCTCACCGGCCTGGTGCATCGCATCGCCAGCCTTGCTGGAGTAGTCGCCGAGCAGTGCAGCCGACTCCTGAAGGTTGCCGGCCCAGGTCTTGAAGCTCTCTGCAGCAGGCCCTTCCCAGCTGACCTTCTCGACGTGCGACTTGAGCGCTGCGCTGAGGTCCTTCAGGACCTGACCAGCCTCCTTCAGCTGATGGCCACGGCTCCACACCACCGACGCATCCGCATTCCGGACCATGTCCCTGAGCTGGGCGTGGTCATAGCCGTCGAAGTTCGTTACGCCTGCCACTACTTGCTCCCGCCGTCAGTCAATCTGGCGCCTGCATTGCCGTCACAGCCCCTGGGTGCTCTTGAGCGCCGACCTGCCTGCCTCCGCCGCCTGGGCGCCGCCGCCCAGGTTCGTCGCCGCAGCCTTGTGTGCGGCAGCGGTTGTCTCCTCGTTGCCCGCGTAACTGCCGACTGTCTTCGCGACCGCCGTCTTCATCGCCTCGATCTGGGCGGCGAAGTCCGTGTGGAGCTTGACGAGTTGGGTGTGCACCTTGTCGTAGGCAGCCATCAGCGCGACCGACTCCACCACATGGTCGCTGTACGCGCCGCTGATCAGAACCTTCCCCGTCAGCTTCTGCTCCTGCAGCTTGCCGGGCGCCGCCGCCGATCCTTCCATCGTCTGCAGCAGCGCCTCGATCTTGTTCGCGAACGTCGTGAGCGTGTCGAGCTCCACCTTGACGTCGTGCTTACCGAAGGCAGTCACCAGGTCGGGAACGCTGGGCAACTCCAGCGGTACAGCAGGATCGTCCGACTTCGGCCTCGGGCCCGGCGGAACCTCACCCGGCACAGCACACCACCTCTTCCCCCGCTGCGGATGGCGATCCGCAACACATCGTCAACTTCCCTGCCTCGCAGTCGCAGTCGGTAACCAGGCGACCCCGTTTCGCAGCTTACCGGCGGGGCGATCGTAGCCAGGACCCCTGTCAGCCTTGCCCCGCCTGGACGCGATCGGTACGAACGGGCCCCGCCCGACCCGGTAGACTCGCGGCGTACGCCCCGATCTGCCGCGCAATGTCGCACAGCAGCGACCCCCGGCCGCAGAACGGACGTGATCGCATGCCGTCGCAGACCCCCGCCACCGCCTGGTGGGCTCGCGCCGTCCGCCCCTCCCGGCCTCCGCTCCCCCTCGCGCTGATGGTGCGCGCCGCCCTCGGGATGGCGGTGCCGCTCACCGCCGGCCTCCTGGCCCACCGGCTCGACCTCGGGGTGTTCGCCGGGCTCGGCGCGATGCACGCCACGATGAACGACCGCGCCGAACCGAACGGCCTCCGGGCTCGGCGGATCGGGACGGCCGTCCTCGCGTCCGCGCTCGGGATGCTGATCGGAACGGCCCTCCAACGCGCACACGTGGACGCCGCCGCCCTCGGCATCGCGCTGACCGTCACCGCCTTCGCCGCCGGCGCCCTGAGCGCCACCGGCCCGCGCGGCTCTGCCGCCGGGATGCTGCTGCTGGTGTCGGCGGCGCTCGGCAGCGGCATGCCGCTGCCCCGTCCCTGGTGGGCGGCGGGGCCGATGATGCTCACGGGCGCGGCATTCATCTTCGCCCTCGGCCTGCGCCCCGCCGCCGACCCGCGCAACCGCGCGCTCGCCGCCGCGTACGACGCGCTCGCCCGCATGCTGGCCGATCTCGGCACGCCACAGGGTGCGGTCTCACGCCGGGTGTTGACGGCACGGCTGAATCAGGTTCAGGACCTGATGACGAAGAAGGAGACCGATCCGCGGTACGACGCCGCCCTCGCCGCCACCGAGGCGGCAACCGGCCTGCTCTGGGCCCGTCGCCCCGTCCCGCCCGAAGTCGCCGACGTCCCTGCCCGCCTCGCGCGCGCCATGGAGCACAACGGCGGCGAGGTCGACGTCCCGGCCTGGCACCCCGACACCCCCGCCCGCCAGGCCCTGGACGCCGCCCTCCGCACCGCCGCGGACACGGTGGCCGGACGGGACGTGGAGATCAGCACCGCGCCCGCACCCCCGCCCGACCCGTGGCGGCTGCGGGCGAAGCTGCTGTCCCGTGCCTCGACCGGGTACGGCCTGCGCGTGGCGCTCTGCATCGCCGTCGGCCAGGCCGTCACCGCCAACTACCCGCTCAGCAAGAGCTACTGGCTCCCGATGACGATCGCGTTCGTACTCAAGCCGGATCTCGGCTCGGTGTTCCTTCGCGCGGTGAGCCGCTCGATCGGCACCGTGCTCGGCGTCGCGCTGACCGCGGCCGTCGTGAGCGCCACCACCGACCAGTGGATCCTCACCGCCATCGCCGCGCTCTGCGTGGCCCTGCTCCCGTACGCGACGGCGGCGCACTACGGGCTGACCACCATCGCCATGACCCCGATGGCGCTGATCCTGCTCCAGCTCGGCGGCCAGAGCAGCGCGGCCGAGTTCTGGCCGCGGGTGCTGGACACGGCCCTCGCGAGCGCGATCGTGCTGCTCTTCGGCTACCTGCTGTGGCCGGAGCGCCCGCGCCACCGCATCGAGCCCCGCCTGGTCGACGCGGCGACCGCGCTCCGGGCCTACCTGGACTCGGTGGCCGGTGACGCCCGCCGCGCCGAGGTGTGGCTGCGCCGTACTGCCTACCGGTCGCTCGCGGACGCCCGCCAGGAGGTGCTGCAGGGGCTCGCCGAACCGCCGCCCACCGGCCGGCTCGCCGAGCAGTGGCTGCCGGCGACGGCGGCGCTGGAGCGGCTGGCGGGCGCGGTGGCGGCGTACGCGGCGCAGATCCGGTACGGCGGCCGGGTACCCGACCAGGAAGAGGTCGACCGGGTCCGCCGGGCCCTGGACGACCTGACCGCCGCAGCCCGCGCGCACCGCCCGCCGACGGCCGCGGCACCCGGCCCCACAAAGCCGCACGACCCGACGCGAAGCGCGCTGGGTCGTGCGGCGGACGAGCTCGAAGTCCTACTCGCCGGCTAAACCTGCTCGGCCAGCTCCAGCCAGCTCATCTCCAGCTCCTCCTTCTCCTCCCGGACGGCGCGCAGCTGCGCGTCCAGCTCCGCGACCTTGGAGAAGTCGGCGGCGTGCTCGGCGAGTTGGGCGTGCAGCTTGGACTCCTTCTCGTCCAGCTTGGCGATCTGCCGCTCCAGCTTCTGCATCTCCTTCTTCGCCGCCCGCAGGTCCCCGCCGGACAGCCCGGAAGCAGCGGGGGCGGCCTCAACCACGGGAGCAGCCGCGACCGGAGCAGCGGAGGCTGCCATCCGGGCCCGGCGCTCCAGGTACTCGTCGACTCCCCCCGGCAGCATCCGCATCCGCTTGTCGCCGAGCAGCGCGTGCACGACGTCCGTGGTCCGCTCGATGAAGAACCGGTCGTGGCTGATGACGATCATCGAGCCGGGCCAGCCGTCGAGCAGGTCCTCCAGCTGGTTGAGCGTCTCGATGTCGAGGTCGTTCGTCGGCTCGTCCAGGAACAGCACGTTGGGCTCGTCCATGAGCAGCCGGAGCAGCTGGAGCCGCCGCCGCTCGCCGCCGGAGAGGTCGCCGACCGGCGTCCACTGCTTGTCCTTGCCGAAGCCGAACTGCTCGCACAGCTGGCCGGCGCTCATCTCCCGGCCCTTGCCGAGGTCGACGCGCGATCGCACCTGCTCGACGGCCTGGAGCACGCGGGTCTCCGGGTCCAGCTCCGCGACCTCCTGGGACAGGTAGGCGAGCCGGACGGTCTTGCCGACCTTGATCACACCGGAGTCCGGCTGCACGTCGCCCTCGGAGGCGTACGCGTCGCGCAGGGCGCGCAGCAGCGAGGTCTTGCCGGCGCCGTTGACGCCGAGCAGGCCGATCCGGTCGCCGGGGCCGAGCTGCCAGGTGAGGTTCTCCAGGAGCAGTTTCGGGCCGGCCTTGACGGTCACGCCCTCCAGGTCGAAGACGGTCTTCCCGAGGCGCGCGTTCGCGAACTTCATCAGCTCGGACTTGTCCCGGGGCTCCGGCACGTCGGCGATCAGGGTGTTGGCCGCCTCGATCCGGTAGCGCGGCTTGGAGGTGCGGGCGGGGGCGCCGCGGCGCAGCCAGGCGAGCTCCTTGCGGGCCAGGTTCTGGCGCTTCTGCTCCTCGACGGCCTCGATCCGGGAGCGCTCGGCGCGCGCGAAGACGTAGTCGGAGTAGCCGCCCTCGTACTCGTGCACGGTGCCGCCCTGGACGTCCCACATCCGGGTGCAGACCTGGTCCAGGAACCAGCGGTCGTGGGTGACGCAGACCAGGGCCGAGCGGCGCTTCTGCAGGTGCTCGGCGAGCCAGTTGATGCCCTCGACGTCGAGGTGGTTGGTGGGCTCGTCGAGGACGATCAGGTCGGGTGAGCCGAGCAGCAGCTTCGCGAGGGCGATCCGGCGGCGCTCGCCGCCGGAGAGCGGGCCGATGACGGTGTCCAGGCCGTCGGCGAAGCCGGGCAGGTCGAGGCCGCCGAAGAGGCCCTCGATGATGTCGCGGATGCGGGCGTCGCCGAGCCACTCGTGGTCGGCCCGGTCGGCGATCACCTCGTGCCGGATGGTGGCCTCGGGGTCGAGCGAGTCGTGCTGGGTGAGGACGGCCAGCTGGAGGCCGCCGTTCCAGGTGATCCGGCCGCCGTCGGGTTCCTCCAGCTTGGCGAGCATCCGGATCAGCGTGGTCTTGCCGTCGCCGTTGCGCCCGACGACGCCGATCCGGTCGCCCTCACTGACGCCGAGGCTGACCCCGTCCAACAGGGCGCGGGTGCCGTAGACCTTCGTGACGGACTCGATGGTGGCGAGGTTGACGGCCACGTGTGCTGCGCTCCTGGGTTCGGCGGTCGCGGGGCGGTCCGCCGTTCACGGCCGGGCGCCCCTGTCGGGGACGCCCCGATCTCCCCAGCCTAATAGGCCGGAACGAGCACCCTCACCCCCGTTTGCGCGACCGCCGCCCCCGTTTACGCGACCGCCGCCCCCGGCACGGGCCCGTACGTCGCGTGTGCCGTCCGGCAGGTACCGGACGCGCGCAGCGCCGCGGCGACGGCAGCGGCGCCGTCCGCGTCCTTGGCGAGGAAGGCGCAGGTCGGCCCGGAGCCCGAGACGAGCGCGCCGAGCGCGCCGGCATCGGTGCCCGCCCGCAGCGTGTCCGCGAGCGCGGGCCGCAGCGAGAGGGCGGCCGGCTGGAGGTCGTTGGCGAGCGCGGCGGCGAGGGCGACGGCGTCCCCCTCGGCCAGGGCCGCGAGCAGCGCCGGGTCGGCGTCGGGGGTGGGGACGTCGGTGGCGCTGGACCCGGTGCCGGCCTCGTCGCGGAGGCGGTCGCACTCGCGGAAGACCGCCGGAGTGGAGAGACCGCCGTCGGCGACGGCGAAGACCCAGTGGAAGGTGCCCTCGACCGGGAGCGACTCCAGGATCTCGCCCCGGCCGCGGCCCAGCGCGACGCCGCCGAGCAGGGCGAAGGGCACGTCCGAGCCGAGTTCGGCGGCCAGCTCCAGCAGCGTTTCGAAAGGCGTGTCCAGCTTCCACAGGGCGTCGCAGGCGACCAGTGCCGCCGCGCCGTCCGCGCTCCCGCCCGCCATGCCGCCGGCGACCGGGATGGCCTTGGCGATGTGCAGGTGCACCCCGGGGTCGGCGATGCCGTGGTGGGCGGCGAGCAGCCGGGCGGCGCGGGCCGCGAGGTTGCTGTCGTCCAGCGGGACGACGGCGGCGTCCGGCCCGGAGCAGGTCAGCGTGACGCCCTCGCCCGGGGCGGCCGTGACCTCGTCACCGAGCGCGACGGCGAAGAACACGTTGGCCAGGTCGTGGAAGCCGTCGGCGCGCAGCCCGCCGACCCCCAGCTGGACGTTGACCTTGGCCGGCACCCGTACGGTGATCACGCGGAGTCCTTCTCGCTCTGCTGGGGCTTGTGCTCGGCGATCGCGGCGAACTGTTCCACCGTCAGCATCTCGCCGCGCAGCTTGTGGTCGATCCCGGCGGCCGCGAGCGCCTGCTCGGCGCCTGCGGCGGAGCCGGCCCAGCCGGCCAGGGCGGCCCGGAGGGTCTTGCGCCGCTGGGCGAACGCGGCGTCGACCACCGCGAACACCTCCTCGCGGCTCGCGCTGGTCTTCGGCGGCTCGCGGCGGATCAGCGAGACGAGCCCGGAGTCGACGTTGGGGGCGGGCCAGAAGACGTTCCGCCCGATGGCGCCGGCCCGCTTCACGTCGGCGTACCAGTTGGCCTTGACCGACGGCACGCCGTACACCTTGTTGCCGGGCTTGGCGGCGAGCCGGTCGGCGACCTCGCTCTGCACCATGACCAGCGTGCGCTCGATGCTGGGGAAGGTGGCCAGCATGTGCAGCAGGACGGGCACCGCCACGTTGTACGGGAGGTTGGCGACGAGCGCGGTGGGCGCCGGGCCGGGCAGCTCGGTGACCTCCATGGCGTCGCTGAACACCAGGTCGAAGGAGTCCGCACGGCCGGGCATCCGGGCGGCGACGGTGTCCGGCAGGTGCTGCGCCAGCACCGGGTCGATCTCGACCGCGGTGACGTGCCGCGCGACCTCCAGCAGCGCGAGCGTCAGCGATCCGAGCCCGGGCCCGACCTCGACCACGGAGTCCTCGGCCGTCACCCCACCCGCCCGGACGATCCGCCGCACGGTGTTCCCGTCGATGACGAAGTTCTGCCCGCGCTGCTTGGTCGGCTTCACGCCGAACGCGGCCGCCAGCTCCCGGATGTCGGCGGCGCCCAGCAGGTGGCTGTCGGCATGGCTGTCAGAGGTGGGGTCGGTGGTGCTCACGCGCCAAGGATACGGGCGCGGGAGGACCTCACAGTTCGACGACCTCGGCGAGGTCGATCTCAGTACCCGAAGGCCCGCGCCGTGTTCTCCGCGATCGCTGCCGACAGCTCGTCCTCGTGCAGCCCCAGCGTCGCCGCCATCGACCGCACCGTGACCGGAATCAGGTACGGCGCGTTGGGCCGACCCCGGTACGGGTGCGGGGTGAGGAACGGCGCGTCCGTCTCGACCAGGACGCGGTCGAGCGGGGTGACCGCGAGGGCGTCGCGCAGCGGCTGGTTGGCCTTGAAGGTGACCGGCCCGGCGAAGGAGAGGTACCAGCCGTGCTCGGCGCACACCTTGGCCATCTCGGCGTCGCCGGAGTAGCAGTGGAACACCACGCGCTCCGGTGCGCCCTCCTCCAGCAGGACGGCGATGACGTCCTCGTGGGCGTCGCGGTCGTGGATGACCAGGGCCTTGCCGTGCCGCTTGGCGATCTCGATGTGCCGGCGGAACGACTCCTTCTGGATCTCCACGCCCTCGGGCCCGGTGCGGAAGTAGTCGAGGCCGGTCTCGCCGACGGCGCGCACCTGCGGCAGCGCGGCGAGCGCGTCGATCTCGGCGAGGGCCTCCTCCAGCGCCGCCGCGCCGCCGGCCGGGCGCTGCTGCCCGGACCAGCCGTCGGGGTCGCCGAGGAAGATCCGCGGCGCCTCGTTGGGGTGCAGCGCGACGGCCGCGTGGACCTGCTCGAACTGGGCGGCCAGCTCGGCGGCCCAGCGTGAGCCGGGCACGTCGCAGCCGACCTGGACGACGGTGGTGACCCCGACCGAGGCCGCGCGGGCCAGGCCCTCCGCGGGCGTGCCGGACTGCATGTCCAGGTGCGTGTGCGAGTCGGCCACCGCCACCGCCAGGGGTTCCGGCAGCGGCGGCGGGGTCGACCGGTCGTCGTCCTTCTTCGGCATCAGGAGGCGGGCTTCCCCTCGGCGGGCTTCTCTTCGAGGCGCGGGAAGAGGATGTCGCCCTTGGTGACGGTGGCACCGACGGGCAGACGGCCCCAGTCGGCCACGGTGGCGACGGTCTGCGCGGACAGCGCACCCAGCCCGGCCGCCTCCGCCCCCAGCGAGGCCCACAGCTTCTCGGCCGTGGACGGCATCACCGGGTTGAGCAGGACGGCGGTGGCGCGCAGCGACTCGGCGGCGGTGTAGAGGATGGTGGCGAGGCGCGCCCGGCCCTCCTCCGAGTCGTCCTTGGCGACCTTCCAGGGCTCCTGCTCGGTGATGTAGCCGTTGACCTGCTTGACGAACTCGAAGATCGCCGCGAGGCCGCCCGCGAAGTCGAGCTCCTCGCCGATCTTCCGGTCGGCCGTGGCGACGGCGGCGGAAAGGCCCGCGGCGACGGCCTGCTCGGCCTCACCCGGAGCCGCGGCCGCCGGCAGCACACCGTCGAAGTACTTGCCGACCATCGCGGCGACGCGGGAGGCCAGGTTGCCGAAGTCGTTGGCGAGTTCGGAGGTGTACCGGGCGGTGAAGTCCTCCCAGGAGAACGAGCCGTCGGTGCCGAACGGGATCGCACGCAGGAAGTAGTACCGGTAGGCGTCCACGCCGAAGTGCGAGGTGAGGTCGGTGGGCGCGATGCCGGTCAGGTTGGACTTGGACATCTTCTCGCCGCCGACCATCAGCCAGCCGTTGGCGACGACCCGCTTGGGCAGCGGCAGCCCCGCGGCCATCAGCATGGCGGGCCAGATGACCGCGTGGAAGCGCAGGATGTCCTTGCCGACCAGGTGGACCGAGGCGGGCCACAGCTCGGCGAAGCGCTCCGGGTCGCTGCCGTAGCCGGCGGCGGTGATGTAGTTCTGCAGCGCGTCGACCCACACGTAGAGGACGTGCTTCTCGTCCCAGGGCAGCGGCACGCCCCAGTTGAAGGTGGAGCGGGAGATCGAGAGGTCCTTCAGGTCCTGCTCGACGAAGCGCAGCACCTCGTTGCGGGCCGAGGCGGGCTGGATGAAGTCCGGGTTGGCGGCGTAGAACTCCAGCAGCTTCGGTCCGTAGGCGGAGAGACGGAAGAAGTAGTTCTCCTCCTCCAGCCATTCGACCGGCCGCTTGTGCACGGCGCAGAGCTTCTCGTCCTCGGTGGCGCCGTCGAGCAGTTCGGCCGGGAGCTTGAACTCCTCGCAGCCGACGCAGTACGGACCGGAGTAACCGCCCTTGTAGATCTCGCCCTTGTCGTACAGGTCCTGGACGAATTCCTGCACGCGGTCGGTGTGCCGCTGCTGGGTGGTGCGGATGAAGTCGTCGTTGGCGATCTCCAGGTGCTCCCAGAGCGGCTTCCACGCCTCCTCGACCAGCTTGTCGCACCACTCCTGCGGGGTCACGCCGTTGGCCTCGGCGGTCCGCATGATCTTCTGACCGTGCTCGTCGGTGCCGGTCAGGTACCACACCTTCTCGCCGCGCTGGCGGTGCCAGCGGGTGAGGACGTCGCCCGCCACGGTGGTGTACGCGTGGCCCAGGTGCGGGCGATCGTTGACGTAGTAGATCGGGGTGGAAACGTAGTACGCCGGGGCGCTCGCCCCGGTGGTGCTGTGGTCTGCAGTGGCCGCCATGGTCGGAAAGCTTAGTCGTGCACGGGAGCGACCCTCGACCGTGTTCCAGGGGCGAGACAGCGGGACGCGGGAGCACCGGGGCCGCCCTCGGCCCTCACGGGAGGGCGGCCCCGCTGCGCACCCCCGGTGTCAGCCCAGCAGCCGCGACCAGAACCGGGCCCAGCGTCCGCGCGGCTTCACGGGCCCGGGCACCGCGGGCGCCCCGGCCGGCTCGGCGTGCGCCGGGTAGCCGGGGGCGTGCTGCCAGGGCTGGTCGGCGACGGCCACCCGGCCCTCGCGCATGATCCGGACGGTGTGTCCACCACACCCCGGGCAGGTCGGCTTGAGCAGCGGGGACGGTACCCGGACACCGTTGGCGTGGTACTCGAACACGACGTGGCCGTCCCTGGCGACGTGGTGCTCGATGTCGTACGCCTGCTCCCACCCGTACCCGCACTTCAGGCACGCGAAGGAGTAGGCCTCCCGTACGGTCTCGACGGGAGTGTGCGGCCGTCCGGCCAGGCCGGGGTCGCTCAGCGCGTTGCCACCGAGGGGGCTACCGATCATCTCGCTCATAGCCGTCTCCCAGCGCCCGCCGAGCGCCCGCCCGGCTGGGTCTTTCCATTCCAGGAAATGCCCGGACCGCCCCTGGCGATGCCCTGCTTGTGAAGACTTGGATGCGGGTTGGGGATCCCTATACGGAACGTCGGATCCTTTGCGGGAACCGCGGCCAAAGCTTCAGCTCAGTGGGTGTTTACCGGGGCCTTCATTCCAAGGTACGACTCACCGCCCGCCACGCAACCCCCGGGAATTCACCCCTTTATCAAACCGGCGTCCGCCGGTCCTTCTTCCCGGCTCCGAACCGTATCTCCCCGCCCGGAGCCGTCCTTCTCCACCGCCTGAACCCACACCCCGGAGCGTCCTACTTCCCCGCCCCGGAACCGCCCCTCTTCGCCGCGACGACCGCGTCGAACACCTCGCGCTTGGGCAGCGACAGCTCCGCCGCGACGGCCGCGATGGCCTCCTTGCGGTGCTCCCCGGCCTCCTCCCGGACGGCCACCAGCCGGGCCAGCTCGGCCGGCGTGAGCTCCTGCGGCGCGGCCGGCGGGGCCCCCGCGACGACGACGGTGATCTCGCCCTTGACGCCCTCGGCCGCCCAGGCCGCCAGCTCGCCGATCGGGCCGCGCTTGACCTCCTCGTAGGTCTTGGTCAGCTCCCGGCACACCGCCGCGGGCCGCTCGGGCCCGAACGCCTCGGCCATCGCCGCCAGCGCCTCGGCGATCCGGTGCGGCGCCTCGAAGAAGACCATGGTGCGCGGCTCGGCGGCGATCGAGGCGAGCTGCCGGGCCCGGTCGCCGGTCTTGCGCGGCAGGAAGCCCTCGAAGGTGAAGCGGTCGACGGGCAGCCCGGACAGGGCGAGCGCGGTCAGCACCGCGGACGGCCCGGGCACCGCGGTCACCTTGACGTCGGCCGCGACGGCCGCGGCGACGAGCCGGTAGCCGGGGTCGGAGACGGACGGCATGCCGGCGTCCGTGACCAGCAGCACCCGGGCGCCGCCGAGCAGCGCCTCGACCAGTTCGGGGGTGCGGCCGACCTCGTTGCCCTCGAAGTAGGAGACCACCCGCCCGGCCGGGGTCACCCCGAGCGCCTGGGTCAGCCGGCGCAGCCGCCGGGTGTCCTCGGCCGCGATCACATCCGCGGTGGCGAGTTCGGTGAGCAGCCGGGGCGGGGCGTCCGAGACGTCGCCGATGGGGGTGCCTGCGAGAACGAGTACTCCTGTCACGGACCCCATCCTTCCAGCCCGCGCGCTTATGGTGACGAACCGGGCAGCTTCCGAGGGACCGGACACGCGTACGGACACCGCCCCTACGATGTGGCGGATGAACGGCGACACGGCGGCGCAGACGCCCACTGGCACAGACCACTCCGCGCAGGGCGGCGGCGGCGCGGCGGACCTGCCGTCCGGTGCCGTGCCCGCCGCCGTCCCGGCCCCGCGCCCGCCCGAGACGGACCGGCCGGAGGCGGACCGACCGGAGGGGAACCGACCACAGGAGGATCAGGCCGACCGGCCCGCCGCCTGGCGACAGCGCCTCGCCGGCTTCGGCTACGCGCCCCGCCCGGCCGCGCCGCTCGCCGAACGCCTGGTGCCGCCGATGCCGGACGGGCCCGGGGTCACGCCGGACGACGTCCCGCCGTCACCGCTGCTGCTGCGCCTCGGCGTGTCCGTGCCGCCGGCCCTCTGGTCGTGGCTGTGCCGCTGGTCGGGCTGGCTGGGCCCGGTCGCGGTGGCGCTGTTCGCCGGGATCCTGCGGTTCACCGACCTCGGCCAGCCGCACGCGATCATCTTCGACGAGACGTACTACGCGAAGGACGCGTACGCGCTCTGGCACGGCGGCTACGAGATCAACTGGCCGGACGGCGCCAACGACCAGATCATGAAGGACGGGACGGCCCCCTACCGCCCGATGGCCGGCTACGTCGTCCACCCGCCCGTGGGCAAGTGGATCATCGGCTTCGGCGAGTGGGTGTTCGGGATGAACCCCTTCGGCTGGCGCTTCGCGGTGGCCCTGCTCGGCACCATATCCGTGCTGATGATCGCCCGGATCGCCCGCCGCCTGTTCCGCTCCACCCTGCTGGGCTGCGTGGCCGGCCTGCTGCTCTCGGTGGACGGCCTGCACTTCGTGCTCAGCCGCTCGGCCCTGCTGGACCTCGTGGTGATGTTCTGGATCCTCGCCGCCTTCGGCTTCCTGATCCTGGACCGGGACCGCGCCAGGGCCCTGCTGGCGGCCAGGCTCGACGGCGTCGCGAACGCCGCACTCGCGCAGCGGGTGCACCTGGGCTGGCGCCCGTACCGGATCGCGGCCGGCGTCTGCGTCGGACTGACCTGCGCGACCAAGTGGAGCGGCCTGTACGTCGCGGCCGCCTTCGGCCTGATGACCGTGCTGTGGGACGCGGGCGCGCGCCGCCTGGCCGGCGCCCCGCGCCCGTACCTCGCGGCGCTCACGCGGGACGCGCTGCCCGCCTTCGTCTCGATCGTCGTGGTCTCGCTGGGCGTCTACATCACCTCGTGGTGGGGCTGGTTCGCCAGCAGCAGCGCGCCCGGCCAGGGCGGCTGGGGCCGCGACTGGGCGGCCGGCCGGAGCACCGACTACCCGTGGATCCCGGAGGGCCTGCGCGCCCTGTGGCACTACCACTCCACGATGTACGACTTCCACACCCACCTGACCGACCCGCACACCTACCAGTCGAACCCGTGGAGCTGGCTGGTGCTGGGCCGGCCGGTGTCCTTCTACTACGAGTCCCCGAAGACGGGCCAGGACGGCTGCACCGCGGCCGAGTGCGCCCGCGAGGTGCTCGGCCTCGGCACCCCGCTGCTCTGGTGGGCGGCCTGCGTCGCCCTGGTGTACTGCCTGTGGCGCTGGGCGGCCCGGCGGGACTGGCGGGCCGGTGCGCTGCTGTGCGGCCTGGCGGCCGGCTACCTGCCCTGGTTCGAGTACCAGCAGCGGACGATCTTCCTCTTCTACGCGGTCGCCTTCGTCCCGTTCCTGGTGCTCGCGGTGACGATGATGGTCGGCGCGATGATCGGGCCGCCCGGCGCCTCCCGGGACCGCCGGATCATCGGCTCCGCGTCGGCCGGCCTGCTGATCCTGCTGATCGTCTGGAACTTCCTGTTCTTCTTCCCGCTGTTCTCCGGGCAGACGATCCCGATGGACGACTGGCGCCAGCGGATGTGGTTCAACAGCTGGATCTGAGCCCGCCGGCCCGTCCGGCCGTCCGGTTCTGCCACCCGGTCCTGTCATTCGGTCCGATAACCGGTACGGAGGCCGTCCGTATGCGATGTTCGACACGTACCAGAACCGTCACAACTCCCGGGCGTTTCGTCGGCGCACCGAGTCGGCCTGCCTAGGGTGGGGGTCAGTACCGCGTTAGTCGCCAGACCCTTGGGGGAGCAGCACCATGCACAAAGGCGCGAAGATCGGCATCATCACCGGCGTGTCCGTCGCCGTGCTCGCGGGCGGCGGCTACGGCGCGTACAGCCTGATGGGCAGCTCGACCGACTCCGGGTCGGCCAAGAAGCCCCGCACGGTGGTCGCCGAACCCCCCTCCGCCGACCAGGCGGCCGGCGGCGCCAAGGACTTCCTGGCGGCCTGGGCGGCCGGCGACGTGGCGAAGGCCGCCTCGCTGACCGACAACCCGGACGCCGCCACGGCCGCACTGACCGCCTTCCGGGACCAGGTCAAGCCGAGCGCGCTGACCCTGACCCCGTCCGGCCCGGCCACCCCGCAGGCCTTCGCCTCGGCCACCGGCACCCCCACCCCGGCCAAGCCGTCCGGCGCGCCCTCCGCGTCCGCGACCCCCTCGGCCACCGGCACGCCCGGCGCGAGCGACTCGCCGTCCGCCGCCGCCACCCCCGCGCCCGCCGGCGTACTGATGGGTTTCAAGGCGCGCGCCGAGTTCGAGGGCACCGCCCGGGTCTGGGACTACAACGGCTTCCTCAGCGTCGTGAAGATGAGCGACGACACCCCGGCCGTGCACTGGGCGCCGAGCGTGATCCACCCGCACCTGTCCGGGAACGAGACGATCGCCACCCAGCAGGTCTTCTCCCCGCCGTCCACCGTCGTGGACCGCAACGGCAAGGCGCTGCAAGGTGCCTCGCTCACCCCGGCGCTGATGGCCACCCTGCAGGACAACGCCCACAAGCTGCTGCCGCCGGACCCGAACAAGGACCAGGACGCCGGCAGCGCGGTCGTCATCAACGACCCGTCCGGCAAGGCCGCCCCGGACAAGCTGTTCACGATCGTCGAGCCCAAGCCGGGCAAGCCGTTCAAGGTGACGATCGACAACGCGATCCAGGCCGCCGCCGAGAAGGCGATGACCGACCTGGGCGGCAAGCAGGGCTCCATCGTCGCGATCGAGCCGAGCACCGGCCAGGTGCTGGCCTTCGCCAACGCGCCGGCCACCGGCCAGAACCGGGCCTTCCTGGGCCTGCTCGCGCCCGGCTCGACGATGAAGATCGTCACCTCGACGGCCCTGCTGGAGACCGGGATCAACCCGGACTCGAACGTGGCCTGCCCGGAGAAGAGCAGCAACCCGGTCGCGATCCCGAACGACTTCGCCGGTGCCTTCCTGACCAACACGCTCCAGCAGGACTTCATGGTGTCCTGCAACACCGCCTTCATCAACCAGGGCCTGACCAGCCTGAAGCCCGAGACGCTGGCCTCCACCGCCAAGGACGTCTACGGCATCGGCCTGGAGTGGAAGACCGGCCTGCCGAACTCCGACGGCAAGATCCCGCCGACCCCGGGCAGCAAGGACGAGCAGGCCATGAACTACATCGGCCAGGGCAAGGTCCAGATGAACCCGCTGGCGATCGCCTCGATCACCGCGACGGTCCAGAGCGGCGCCTTCAAGCAGCCCATCCTGGTCGCCGGCCTGCCGCAGCAGGCGGCCGCCCGCCAGATCTCGCCGGACGTCGCCGGCAAGCTGCGCACGATGATGAACGCCACCGCCACCGGCGGCACGGCCCAGGCCGTGATGGCCGGGATCACCGACAACGCGGGCGCCAAGACCGGCTCCGCCGAGGTCGCCGGCGCGTCCACCACCAACAGCTGGTTCACCGCCTACCGCGGCAACATCGCGGTCGCGGCCGAGGTGCAGGGCGGCGGCCACGGCGTCGACGCGGCCGGCCCGGCCGTCGCCTCCCTCCTCAAGGCGTTCGGCAACCGCTAGGCGGACGCCTCCCCCCTGAGGCGGTCGGCGCCCGCCGGGCCCCGGAGCCCGCTCAGCCTCGCGGCAGGGCGGGCTCCGGCCGTTCCGGTGTGCGCGGCTGCCGCCGGGCCATGGCGGGTGGCCGGCTGACCCACCGCCGGGCCGCGAGCCGGGGCCAGATCACCAGGACCACCGGCAGCGCGAGGTACCCGAAGCGCCCGGCCGGGGCCAGCGTGAAGGCGATCGCGAGCCCCGCCGCCAGCAGGTCGGCGGCGCCGATCGCCGACACCGGTGGCCGGGCCAGCACCCAGATCGCCACCGCGACACCGCCCAGGGTCATCAGCGTCAGCGAAACGGTGTGCCCGGTCGGCCCGAAGCCGGCCAGCACCTTGCCGGGCAGCGGACTGCCGGCCGGGGTGCGGATCGCGGTCATCCCGAGCGGGAAGAGCACCACCTGCTCGCGCAGTGCGTCCCCCCTGGCCAGCACGGACGGCAGGAGCACGGCCAGGCTCGCGCCGACCGCGATCAGCCCGGCCCGGGCGGCCGGGCGCCGCCCGTACAGCCGCCACAGCAGCAGGACGGCGACGGGCAGCGCGGGCCAGGCCGTCCACTTGAGGGTGCAGGCGAGGGCGAGGACGAGCCCCGCGCCCACCGTCCGGTCGCGCTCGGCGAGGGCCATGGCCAGACAGCAGACGCCGATCAGCGGCAGGTCGACCCCGCCGACGGCGAGGGCGAGCGCTATGAGCGGCGAGGCGGTGAGCACGGCGAGCGGCAGCAGCGGGGCGCGGTCCCGGGACGGCCGCAGCAGCCGCCAGCTGGCCAGCAGGCAGGCGAGGAAGGTGAGGGCGAACCAGATCCGGGCGTCCCCGGCGACCCGGGTGAAGGCGTCGCCGCTGCCGAGCAGCTGGCGCGGCATTCCGAAGAGGGTCATCGCCGGCAGGTACGGGTTGTAGTCGGTGACCACGACCGGGTGCTGCAGGTAGGGGCTGCCGGTGGTGAGCAGCAGGTGGGCCGAGCGCTCGACCACCATCACCTCGGACTGGTGGCGGCCCTGGAGGGCGAGCAGCGCGAGCGGTGCGAGAACGGCCCCGAGCAGGGCGACCGCAGCGGCGGAGCGGGCCGCGAAACGGCGCGGCAGGATCAGGCAGAGCAGCCCGGCCAGGGCGTAGGCGGGGGCCGCGATGGTGCCCCAGAGGCGCTGGTTGGGCAGGTCGGAGACGAGCGGGAAGGCGGCCGCCCAGCCGGCCGCGACGGCGCAGCCGAGCAACTGGACGCTGCGGAGGGAGGCGAGTCTGGCGGGGTCGATTCTCTCGGCCGTGGGCGGAAACGTGTTCTCGCGGCGCTGGCGGGGGACGGCTCTGGAGACCAGGCCGCGCAGGGGGCGGTCGGATCTGGAGGGCGGTCCGACCGGTTGGGGGGCCGGCGTTCTGGAACGGCCGGTGAACCGGCCGCGCGGGCGGGAGAAGCCGGGCGTGCGGGTGCTCACCATGGTGGAAGGTTATTGGTGGGGGCCGGACGCTGTCGCCACCGGGATCGGTCGAGCGTCGTGATTGACACCGGAAGGGCCGCCCGGTGTCGCACCGCCGGGCGGCCCTTCGTGTGCGCCGGAACCGGCTGGGACCGGTTCAGGAGACGGCTCAGCCGGTCCGGCTGTCGACCGGGTCGGCCTGCTGCTCGTGCGCGCGCTCCAGCTTGGAGTGCTTGATGCTGTAGCCGAAGTAGACGACCACGGCGACGGCGAGGGCGATCGCCCCGGCCCGGAAGGTGTCGGCGTGCAGGCCGGTGATCAGGTAGCCGCAGAAGCCGACGCTGAGCAGCGGCACGACCGGGTAGCCGGGCACCCGGAAGCCGCGCGGCAGGTCGGGCTGGGTGCGGCGCAGGACGATGACGCCCACCGAGACGACGGAGAAGGCGATGAGGGTCCCGAGGCTGGTGATGTCGGCCAGGACGTCCAGGGGGACGAACGCGGCGAGCGCGCCCACGCCGACGCCGACCACGATCGTGTTCCAGATCGGGGTGCCGGTGCGCGGCGAGAGCTCGGCGAAGCGCTTGGGCAGCATGCCGTCGCGGCCCATCGAGTAGAGGATGCGGGTCTGGCCGTAGATCACCACGAGGGTGATGCTGAAGATCGAGACGATCGCACCGACCGCGAAGACCATCGCGGGCCAGCTCTGGCCGGTGATGTCCTGGAGGATCTGGGCGAGGCCGGCCTCCTGGCCGTCGAACTTCTGCCACGGCTGGGCGCCGAGGCCGGCCAGTGCGACCAGGATGTAGAGCAGGGTCACCACGACCAGCGAGATGATGATCGCCAGCGGCAGGGTGCGGCGGGGGTTCTTGACCTCCTCACCGGCGGTGGACACGGCGTCCAGGCCGATGAACGAGAAGAAGATGCTGGACGCCGCGACCTGCACGCCGCCGATGCCGAGCGGCATGAACGGGGTCAGGTTGCCGGAGTGGAAGCCGGTGATCGCGACGCCGATGAACAGCAGCAGGATGAGGATCTTGATCCCGACCATCGCCGCGTTGACCTTCACCGACTCGCTGACGCCGCGGATCAGCAGGAAGCAGACCATGGCGACCAGCAGCAGCGCCGGAAGGTTGAACCAGTGGGTGCTGTCCGGCGCGCCCGACAGCTGCTCGGGGATCTTGACCCCGAAGGCCAGGTCGAGGAACTTGTTCAGGTACTCGGCCCAGCTCACCGCGATCGCGGAGGCGGACACGCCGTACTCCATCAGCAGGCAGACGCCGACGCCGAACGCGACGCCCTCGCCGAGGGTCGCGTAGGCGTAGGAGTAGGACGAGCCGGAGACCGGGATCGCGGAGGCCATCTCGGCGTAGCACAGCGCCGTGAGGCCGGCCGTGACGGCGGCGATGACGAAGGACAGGATGACGGCCGGGCCGGCCGACGGCACCGCGGTGTTGAGCACGAAGAAGATGCCGGTGCCGATGGTGGCGCCGATGCCGATCGAGGACAGCTGCCAGAGTCCGATGGAGCGGCGGAGGTGGATGCCGGAGCGTCCGCCCTCCTCCGGCGCGCCGGCCGGGAGGGCGTCGCGGCCCTCGCTCTCGGCGAGCAGTGACGACACGGGCTTGCGTCGCAGCAGACGCGCACCAAGGGAGTTGCTGGCCAAAACCGCGGTCCTTCTAGGCAGGGGAGGGTGTCCTAGCGGTCGGTCACCGGATGCGATACGGGGCGTCATCAGGGACCAACCGAACAAAGATGGGACAGTACCCCGCGAATGCACCAGTGTCGCAAACGAACAGTCCCGATCCGCGCATTGTACGAATCGGCGAATAAGGCATCACAAACCGGACACTTCGCACGCGGCGGATCTTCTATAGGGCAGGTAAAGCAGCAGCTCAGCGGCCCTGGTCGAGGTGCCGCCCCTCACCGCCCGAGCACCGCCTGCATGACCGAACGGGCGACCGGCGCCGCCAGCGCGCCACCGGTGACGTCCGTCGCGTCACTGTCCGCGATCACCACGGCGACCGCCACCGGCGGCACCTTGTCCGAACCGGCCGGCCTGGCCCAGGCGATGAACCACGCGTACGGCGTCCCGCTGTTGTCCACCCCGTGCTCGGCGGTGCCGGTCTTCCCGCCGACCACCGCACCCCCGATCCGGGCGCCCCGCCCGGTGCCGTTGTCCACCACGTCCGTCATGAGCCTCTGCACCTGCGCGGCCACCTCGGGCGCCATCGCCCGTTTGTAGACGGCCGGCTTCATCAGCTGCACCGTCGCCCCGTCGCTCTTCGTCAGCTTGTCCACAAGCTGTGGACGCATCACGGTCCCGTTGTTGGCGACCCCGGCCGCGACCATCGCCATCACCAGCGGGGTCGCGGCCGTGTCGAACTGCCCGATCGAGGAGAGCGCCAGCTGCGACGGGTTCATCGTGGTGTCGAAGTTGGAGCGGGACGGCCGCACCGGCATGTCGAGCCGGGCGTCGTTGAAGCCGAAGTTCCCGGCCATCGCCACCATCGCGTCCAGCCCGGTCCGCACGCCGAGGTAGCCGAGCACGCTGTTGCAGCTGTAGGCCATCGCGGTGTCCAGCGACTGTCCCGGCCGGTCGCAGGCCGGGGTGTCGTTGACCAGCGGCGTGGTCGTCCCGGGCATGACGTACGGGAAGGGCGCGCCGGTCGGCGCGTTGATGTCGGTGACCACCCCGCCCGCCAGCGCGGCGGCGGCCGTCACCACCTTGAAGGCCGAGCCGGGCGGGTAGGTCTGGCGCAGCGCCCGGTTGAGCATCGGCTGGTCGGGGTCGGTCTGCAGCCGGTTCCAGGCGATCTGGTCGGCCGAGGCGGAGCCGGCGAAGCTCCCGGGGTCGTAGGAGGGTGTGCTGGCCAGCGCCAGGATCCGCCCGGTGGCCGGCTCGATCGCGGCGACCGCGCCCTTCTGGTCGCCGAGCCCGCGCACCGCCGCCTCCTGGGCGGCCCGGTCGAGCGTGGTGTGGACGTCCCCGCCGGGGTTCTGCTTCCGCGCGACGGCGTCCCACACCGCCCAGCCGGCCAGGCGGCTGTCGGTGCCGGTCAGCAGGTCGTCCTCGATCCCCTCCAGCTGGGTGTTGCCGTACGCCTGCGAGGCGAAGCCGGTGACCGCCGCGTACGTCGGGCCGTCGGTGTAGGTGCGCTTGTAGTCGTACCGGCCGCCGGTGGGCGCCGACCCGGTGACGGCGTCCGCGCCGACCAGGATGTTCCCGCGCGGCTGCGTGTACCGCTCGATGGTGAGCCGCTGGTTGGCGCTGTTGTGGTCGAGGTCCTTCGCCTCGAAGACCTGCACCCGGGTGGCCTGGACGCACAGCGCCGCGATCAGCAGCAGGCAGAAGGTGCCGGCGCGGCGGCCGGTGACGGAGATGCCCGGTAGCCCCTGCGGCCCGTTCCCCCGGGGAGGCCGGACGCGCGCCATCAGGCGTCCCCCTTGACCGGCCCGCGGGCGGTGTCGCTCATGCGTCCGGCTCGCTTCGCTTCACCGGGCGCTTCGCGGCACGCGCGCCCGTCATCGATTCGCTCGCTGCGCTCGCTCATCCTCACCAACAGCGCGACGATGATCCAGTTGGTGACCACCGACGAGCCGCCCTGGGCGACGAACGGCAGCGTCATCCCGGTCAGCGGGATCAGCGCGAGCACCCCGCCGGCCACCACGAACACCTGCAGGGCGACGATCGCGGCCAGCCCGATCGCCAGCAGCCGCCCGAACGGGTCGCGCAGCGTGATGCCCGTCCGGAACCCGCGCGAGACCAGCAGCGCGTACAGCAGGAACACCGCGACCAGCCCGGCCAGGCCGAGTTCCTCACCGATCGTCGCGAGGATGAAGTCGGACTTGGCGGCGAAGCCGATCAGCGCCGAGTGCCCGTTGCCGAGGCCCGTCCCCAGCTCCCCGCCCCACGCGAAGGCGAACAGCGACTGGGCGATCTGGTTGGCGCCCTTGCCCGCCGCGATCGAGCCGAGCGGGTCCAGCCAGTCCGCCACCCGGCTGCGCACGTGCCCCTCGAACCAGCCCACCGTCACCGCGCCGACGGCCGCCAGCCCCAGCCCGATCGCGATCCACCCGGTGCGCGCGGTCGCGACGTACAGCATCACGACGAACAGCCCGAAGTACAGCAGCGACGTCCCGAGGTCCGTCTCCAGCACCAGGACGCCGACGGACGCGGCCCAGATCAGCAGCACCGGCCCGAGCACCCGCCCGCGCGGCAGCTGCCAGCGCCAGACCTGCCGCCCGGTGAGCGCGAGGGCGTCCCGGTGCACGGCCAGGTAGGCGGCGAAGAAGACCGCCAGGAGGATCTTGGCGAACTCCCCCGGCTGGAAGGAGAGCGGCCCGAGGACGATCCAGATCCGCGAGCCGTACACCGGCGGGAAGAAGATCGGCAGCACCAGGAGGACGAGCGCGGCCAGTGCGCCCAGGTAGGCGTACCGGCGGATCCGCCGGTGGTCGCGCACCACCAGGAGCACCGCGGTGAACAGCGCCATCCCGAGGCCGGACCACAGCAGCTGGGTGGGAGCCGCGCCCGGGCCGGGGGTCGCCCGGTCGAGCCGGTAGATCACCACCAGCCCGATCCCGTTGAGCAGCACCGCGATCGGCAGCAGCAGCGGGTCCGCGTACCGCGCCCGCCACCGGACGACGGCGTGCGCCGACAGGGCGAGCACGCCGAGCGCGACGCCGTACCCGGCGGCGTCGGCGGGCACCGTGCCGTCCAGGTTGACGCCGACCTCGACGTAGCCGAACACGGCGATCAGCACGGCGGCCAGCACCAGCACGAGCTCGGTGGTGCGCCGGGTCGGCCCCGGTCGGGCGGCGGTTCTGGTCACGGCGGAGGGTGTCGCCACGGACCGTCCTGGGAGTGGGGATGCCGGGCGGGGCGGGCCGGGGAGCGGCCCGCCCCGTGAACGGGTGTACTAGGCGGAGGCCGGCGCGGTCCGCGCCCGCACCGCCTCGGCGGTGGCGAGGTCCGGGCAGGCGATCGCGAACAGGTTGCTCACTTCGGGTCCTTCCAACGAGCCGGACGTGCCGGCCGGGTGCCGGCGCCTTCGCCCCGGTTCGTCACCCTAACGAGCGCTATCCATATCTATCGGCTCTTCTTTGCGGTGTGTCCGTCATTGTCCCGAATCGCTGACTCACCGCCGGTGCCGGCTCACTCCGGTCGCCGCCCGGCCAGCGCCGCCGAACCCACCGCCACCGCCACCAGCAGCCCGGCGGCCGACAACAGTTCGAGCCACGGCGCGCCGACCCGGCCGGTCCGGGCGGCGGCGACCAGGCCGCGCACCGCCGTGTTCGCCGGAACACCGGGCGCCACCAGCAGCGCCGTCGCGAGCGCCAGCGCCGCCGGGATGCCGTACTGCGCCCGTGCGAGCACCGGCCGGTTGCACAGCGCCCCGACCAGCACCCCCAGCAGGACGCAGACCACCGAGGTCAGCAGGCCGGCCAGCAGCGCCGCCCCGACCGGCGGCTGATCCACGTTCGGGTTCGCCACCGGCCCGCTCGCCCACCAGAGCCCCGCCACCTCACCCACCGCCAGCACCAGCCCCACCGTCAGCGCCGCCAGCAGCGCACCCAGCTGGGCCCGGGCCGGCCCCGCCGCCGCGACCAGGCACGCCCGCGAGGCCGGCGGCTCGGCGTTCAGCGTGCTGCGGACGTACCACGCGCACACCGGCACCAGCACGGCCGCGCCGTAGCCGAGGTCCCCCAACAGCGGATCGCCCGCCGTCACCTCCAGTACCAGCAGCAGGGTGTACGCCAGGAACGGCGGCAGCCAGGCGTGCCCGCGCAGCAGCAGCTCCAGGTGGTACCGGGTCAGCGCCCCGACCTGCCTCATCGCTCCCCCTCCCGACGCCGGACGGCCAGCACGCTCACGGCCGGACGGCCGGTCAGCAGGCTGCGCAGCAGCGCGTCCGAGTGCGCCGCCGACACCGTGAGCCGTACCGCCGTCCCCGCCAGCGCGGCGAGCTCCGGCGCGCCGGGCAGCCGGGCGGGCAGCGGATCGCCGTCCGGGACGTCCACCTCCACCTCCATCAGCGGGCCGCCCGTCCGGACGGCCGGATCCTGCGCGCGCCGCAGCCCGCCGTCCGCGCCGACCTGGTACGCGGCCGTGGTCAGCCCGGCCAGGCGCGCCGGGTCGTGGTCGACGAACAGCACGGCGCCGCCGCGCGCCGCCCGCTCGGCGGCGGCCTCGTCGAGCACCGTCCGGGCCGCCGGGTCGAGTCCGGTCCAGGCCTCGTCCAGGAGCAGCACCCGTGCCTCGGCCAGCAGCGCCTGTGCGACCGCGACCTTCTGACAGGTGCCCTTCGACAGCCGGCTCAGCGGGGTGCCCGCCCGGTCCGCGATGCCGAACCGCTCCAGCCACTCCCCCGCCCTGCGCCGCGCCTCCGCGGCCGGCAGCCCGTGCACCCGGCCGACCCGCAGCAGGTACGCGGCCGCGTCGAACGGCAGCGCCGGCGGGAACCGTTCCGGTACGTACGCCGCCGTCCCCGGCCGCACCACCCGCCCGGTGCTCGGCCGCTCGATCCCCGCGGCCAGTTTGAGCAGCGTCGACTTGCCCGTCCCGTTCGCCCCGGCGATCCGCACCAACTCCCCCGGCCGGACGGCCAGGTCGACCCCGCGCAGGACCCACCGCCCGCCCCGCCCGTACCGCTTCCCGACGTCCGTCAGCTCCACCGCGCCCCCTCGCCACCCGTCCGGTCCGCAGGGAAGGCTAACCGCCGCGCATAAGCGCCGCGTGAGCCCGGCGCCCGCGAAACCCCACCCGCGCGCGGGAGTTCACGCGGGGTTGCGCACCGTCACGTTGCGGACTCGTTTGGCCATGGCGAACTGATGATCCCTAGGATCGGCCGCGTGATTACCGGACGACGACGACCAACGACCAGGCTGGGCAGCCTGCTCGCCGCCGCGGCGATAACGGGCGCCTCGCTGCTGCTCGGCCTGCCCGCCCACGCCGACGAACCCTCGGGCGGCTCCGCCCCGGCTCCCCAGGAGGCCCCCAAGGTCGACCTGATCCTCGATGTCAGCGGTTCCATGAACGCCGCCGACATCCAGGGCAAGAGCCGCATCTCGGTGGCCCAGCAGTCCATCGACGAGGTGATCGACGCCCTGCCCGCGGAGACCGACTTCGGCATCCGCACGCTCGGCGCGACCTACCCCGGCACCGACAAGACGGTCGGCTGCCAGGACACCAAGCAGCTCTTCCCGGTCGGCAAGACCAACAAGGTCGAGGCCAAGACCGCGGTGGCCACCCTGCGCCCCACCGGCTTCACCCCGATCGGCCTGGCGCTGCGCGGCGCCGCCCAGGACCTCGGCAAGGGCGACGCGACCCGCCGGATCGTCCTGATCACCGACGGCGAGGACGACTGCGCCCCGCCGGACCCGTGCGACGTGGCCCGCGAACTCGCCGCCCAGGGCATCCACCTGGTCGTCGACACCCTCGGTCTCGCCCACGACGACAAGACCCGCCAGCAGCTGCTCTGCATCGCCAGCGCGACCGGTGGCACCTACACCGACGTCCGCAGCCAGGACCAGCTCACCAACAAGGTGAAGCAGCTGATCGACCGCAGCGACGACACCTACACCGTCAACCCGGTCAAGACCGCCGGCACCGACAAGTGCGACAACGCCCCCGTCCTCGCCCCCGGCGTCTACAGCGACCGCGAGAAGTTCTCCGAGCACCGCGTCTACAAGGTCCCGGTCAAGTCCGGCCAGGAGCTGCGCGCCTCGGTCAGCGTGTCCCTGGACCGGGCGGTCGCCCGGGACTACGGCGTCCTGCTCCAGGCCACCAGCACGACCGGCCAGGAGCTGGTCCGCGGCACCGACGCGGACAACGGCCGCAACGACGTGGTCTCCACCGGCCTGCGCTGGTCCACCGACGACTCCAAGGGCTACGTCACCACGAAGCCCACCGCCTCACCGAGCGAGAAGCCGACGACCACGGTCTGCCTGGTCGTCAGCAACTCGCTGGCCCCGCAGCCCGGCGTCCAGGCCGACCCCGGCCTGCCGGTGGAGCTGACCGTCGACCTGGCCTCCGCCTCCCCCGCCCCCGAGGGCGCGGCGATGGGCCTCGGCCGCGGCTGGATCCTGCTGCTCACCCTCACCGGTGCCGGCCTGCTGACCGGCCTGGTGTCCGGCTGGATCGCCCGCTGGCGAATCGCTGTCTGGCGGGAGAACTGATCATGCGTAGGACTCTCCGCGGCATCCTCGCCGCCGCAGCCCTCCTCCCCGCCCTCGCGCTGGCCGCCCCGGCGGCCTCCGCCGCCTCGCCGTCCCCCTCGCCGAGCGCGAGCGGCACCGCGGCCCCGGCGACCAAGGCCGGCACCTCCTTCCTGACCGCCGTCAACCTCTCCCCCGGCCAGGACGCCAACGTCGCCGCCTCCACCGGCGACTACCTGTACTGGGCGTTCGGCGCCGCCGAGGGCCAGACCCCGACGGTCTCCGTGACCGTCAACCTCGCCCCCGGCAAGGACCGGCACGACTCGCAGACCTGGGCCGTCGAGGTCTTCGACGGGCTGCGCCGCCGCCAGGCCTGCACCGCCGGCACCCAGGACGCGACCGGCGACCAGAACACCACCTCGCTCGCCCTGAGCTGCACCCTGCGCGAGGTCCGCACCTGGGCCGAGCCGTGGTCCGGCGACCCGCTGCCCGGCACGTACTACGTGAAGCTCGCGGTCACCGACGTCCCGCAGCCGGACCTCGGCCTCCCCGCCTCTGTCCAGCTGCACGTCGCCACCAAGGGCAACGCCGACAACGCCCAGCCGGAGGGCGGCGAGCTCAAGGCGCCGCTCGTCCCGCCGGCCGGCGGCGGCGCGAGCACCGCCAAGGCGGCGGCCCCGGTGCAGCAGGAGGAGCACTGGTACACCGGCTGGTTCTCCGGCTGGAACAGCCGCTGGTACTGGACCATCGGCGGCGGCGCCCTGGCCGCCATCGCCGGCGTCCTCGGCTACCACCTGACCCGCCACCCGCGCGGCCGCCGACCGGGCCGCTACGGCTCCGTGCCGCCGCAGGGCGGCACCCACCAGCCCGGCCCGTACGCGGGCTCCGAGCGCCTCTGACGCACCACCCCCTTCCCGAGGGCCGGCCGGACACCCGTTCCGGCCGGCCCTCGGCCGTCCTACGGTGGAGGCATGGTCCGGCAGCCCGACGGCAGGATCGTGGTCGGCGTGGACGGCTCCCCGCCCTCACGCGCCGCCGTCCGCTGGGCGGCCCGCCTGGCCGGCCTCACCGGCGCCCCGCTGGAGGCGGTCACCGTCTGGGACTTCCCCTGCCTGTACGGCGAGCGCGGCCTCGTCCCGCCCGCCCTGGACGGCTTCGGGCCCGAGCGCCGCGCCGCCGAGATCCTCGACGAGACGCTGGCCGCCTGCCCGACCGGCCCCACCGTCCGCCGCCACCTCGCCGCCGGGGCGCCCGGCCCCGCCCTGGTGGCCGCCGCCGAGGGGGCCGCCGCCCTGGTCGTCGGCAACCGCGGCCGCCATGACCCGCCCGGTGCCCCGCTCGGCACCGTCACCCAGTACTGCGTCCACCACGCCGCGTGCACCGTGGTGGTCGTCCGGGCCTGAGCGTCAGCCGCGGAACAGGTTGTGGCCCACGTCCGACGGCACCTTGTCCTGGACCGGCTTGCTGTCCTTGCCCGGCACGTGCTCGCCGGGGATCGGCGCGGTGCCCTCCCGGTGCAGCAGGACCACACCGTCCTCGGCCCAGATCTGCCGGTACCCGTGGTCCAGCAGCAGCTGGATGCGCTCGGCCTGCTGCTTGTCCGTCTCGAACGGGAACGACCGCTTGTTCGACCGGGTGAGCACGTACTCGCGCCCGCGCGGGGTGCCGTCCACCAGCACCACGTCCGTCCGGGCGGTCAGCCGCGGCGCGATCTGGTTGTCCGCCTCCACCGACGCGCCGTCCGGGATGAGCGCGGCCGCCCGGACGAGCGCGGCCTCGCTCGCCTTGGGCTGCCAGGACGACGGCACGGCGAGCTGCGCGAGCCCCAGCGGCACGGCGGCGACCAGCGCGCAGCCGGCCGCGGCCAGGCCCAGCACGCGGGCCCGCCGCGCGGTGCGCTCCTCGGCCATCAGCCGGCCGACCACCTCGATGGCCGCGGTGAGCAGGATCGGCCACAGCATGGAGTCGTAGTGGCGGGCGATCGACCAGTGGTTGGGGTTGCTGGAGAGGATCCGCTCGGCCAGCAGCGGCACCGCGCACAGGACGGTCGCGGAGCGCAGCGGCAGCAGGAACATCGTGCCGAAGAGCCAGAGCAGCAGCAGTGGCTTCAGCGGCTGGTCGAAGGCCGCCTGGACCAGCAGGAGCGGGTTGCCCAGCAGTTTGTGCAGGGCGTCCCCGGCGTCGTTGCCGATCGAGCCGTAGTTCCAGTAGTAGCCCGGCTCGCCGCCCATCGCCGGGATCAGCCACTTGATCGCGACGGCCGAGGCGAGCGGTCCGCCCACCAGCAGCCCGATGCCGGTGCACCGGCCGGCACGGTCCCCCGAGCCGCGCAGGCGCAGCAGCAGGACGAGCCCGTACGCGCCCACCATCAGGCCGAGGTCTTCCTTGGTGCAGCACAGCAGGACGGCGGCCAGGGCCACCGTCCAGTACCTGCGCGCCAGGCCGCGCTCCAGCATCAGCAGGGTCAGCGGCACGGCGAAGGCGACCTCGTGGAAGCCCACCCGGGAGGCGACCAGCAGCGGCCACCCGAGGGCGTGGGCGATGCCGGCCAGGTCGGCGGCGCGCCGGGCGGTGGCCGCGTCGGTGCCGGCGAAGCAGTGCACGGCGATCCGCCGGATCAGCGGCACCCCGGCCGCGAAGAGCAGGGCCTGCCCGATGATCAGCGACCGCGGGTCGTCCCAGATCCAGTACAGCGGGGCGAGCAGCGCGAGGACGGGCGAGAAGTGGTCGCCCAGGAGCGAGAAGCCCGGCGGGAACTCGTGGTGGTAGCTCTTCAGCGTCGAGACGGGCAGCCCGAAGTGGGCGTAGCCCCGGATGCCCTGGTCGAAGATGCCGAGGTCGAAGCCGCCGAGCGCGACCGAGGTCCAGCCCTGCATGCCGATGGCGCACATGACGGCGAAGCAGAGGGCGCTGAGCAGCACGGTGCGCCGGGCCGGGGTGCCGAGCAGCGCCGACCGTATGCGGGCGCTCGGCGCCTCGGCGGGGGCCGGTGTCGTGGACCGGGTGTCGATGGCCATGGTCACGCCTGCTTCGTCAGGGCCGCGTCCGCCGGGATCTCGGCGCGGCGGAGCACCGCGTCCGCCTCGGCCCCGAGGTCGACCCGGCTGCGCAGGCGGTTCAGCCGCAGCGCCACGACGACCAGGAGGGCGATGCCGAACGGCGCGTAGACCGAGGAGGGCAGCTGCCAGTACCAGGCGACGCCGAGTCCCCAGCGGTGCGGCACGGTCCACATCGCGTGCGAGAGGAACACCACCAGCGCCACCCCGAGCAGCACCCGCCGCGCCGTGGTCCTGGCCTCCACGGCCAGCAGGGCGAGCAGGGGGATGCACCACACCCAATGGTGGGTCCAGCTGATCGGCGACACCAGGAGCGCGGTGAACGCGGTGCACAGGGCGCCCCACACGTCGGCGCGCCGCAGGGAGCGGGAGCGCCCGGCCAGGACGGCGACGGCGAGGCCGAGGACGCCGACGGCCGCACAGGCGGCCAGCCCGACGGGGCCGGGCTCGTTGCTGCTGAGCAGCCGGCAGACGGCACCCCGCAGCGACTGGTTGTCGGCGATGACGGTGACCCCGACCCGGCTCGGGTCCCACAGGTACTTCGTCCAGAACCCGAAGGACGCGTCGGGCAGCACGAGCCAGCCGACCAGTCCGGCCGCCACGAAGGCGCCCCCGGCGACCAGCGCGGCCCTGATCCGGCCGGTCAGCAGCAGGTACACCGCGAAGAGACCCGGGGTGATCTTGATGGCCGTGGCCAGACCGATGCCCACGCCCTTGGCGCGGCTGCGGTCCGGGCGGGTCAGGTCCCACAGGACCAGGCACAGGATGCCCAGGTTGACCTGCCCGTACTGGAGCGTGGTGAAGACCGGCTCCAGCCAGACGCCGAATCCGGTCGCGAGGAGAACGGCGGCCGCACGGTGCCGTGCGGCGGGCCGGCCGACCAGCCGGAAGGAGAGGTGGGCGGCGAGCGCCAGCAGGCCGAGGTTGACGAACTGCACCAGGACGCGCAGCGTGCTCACGTCGAACCAGGTGCTCGGCACGAAGAGCATCGCCGCGAACGGCGGGTACGTGGCGGGCAGGTCCCAGCCGGGCAGCCGCATCGCGTACAGGTCCTGGCCGTGCACGACGGCGGCGCCCTCGGCCCGGTAGACGAGCATGTCGACCATGGTCTGACCGTGGAAGTGCCGCACGACGGCGTACACCGCCAGGGAGAGCGCCGCGACGCAGCCCGCGACGATCGTGCTCCGAGCCGGTCTCCCGGGGGCTTGGGTGGCGCCGCGGTCCTCCGCGTCCGTCTGCCGTGCCCACCGTTTCAGACCGAACTCGCGCACCGCGACGGCACCCCGTTGAGATAGACCAGATCGTTCCCTCGTCAGCGTCTGGGCCAACCCACCATAACCGACCCCTCCGAGGCCGGACCGTGGCTCGGCCCGCTCCCGCCACCGCCCGCGCGCAGCCCTCCGGCGGATCATGTGACCTTCTTCACAGCGCGATTCCGAGACCCGACCGATCGCCAGAACACCTGCCCCTGCGGGGAGTTGACCCCCGCGCCCCCACAACGCAGAAGCCCCGCCCGGTCTTACCGACCGGGCGGGGCCCTTGTTGGGTGGAGCTGAGGGGATTCGAACCCCTGACCCCCTCGATGCGAACGAGGTGCGCTACCGGACTGCGCCACAGCCCCAACGAGAAAGAACTCTAGCACCTTTCGGAGGGGGTCCGTGACCACCCTCCGGATCACGGTGCCGGTCGGGGGCCGCGGCCGGTCACTCGTTGGCGGCGCGCGGGCGGGACTCGGGGGCCGGGGGCTCGGCGTACTGGTCGAAGAGCGGGGTGTTGCGCGACTCCGTCGGACGCCCGGCGGTCCACGTGCCCGGCGCCGACAGGTCGAGGCCGCGGGAGACCCGCGGGGCGACCGGTGCCGTCACGTAGGTCGGCAGCGGGACGGGCACCGGCTCCCAGGAGTCCGGGCCGGCGGCGCCGCGCTCGCGCATGCCGTCGACCCACTCCTCGTGCTCGGTCGCCTCCGCCTCCGCCAGCGCCGAGGCCGACGGCACGCCGGCCGGGGCCTCCTCGGGATCGGTGGCCAGCCGCAGGTGCGGACGGCGGGCGGCGCCCGGCTCGGCGGCCGGGGCCACCGGCTCGGGAGGGGCGACGACCGCGGTCTCCGCGTCCTCGGACACCCGGGCCTCGGTGCGCTGCTGCTCGCGCTTGCGCAGCCGATCGGCGGCCTGCGCGGCGCGGACCCGGTCGAGCTTCACCTCGTACCGCTGGCGCTCCAGCTTGCGCAGGTGGCCGATGTAGAGGGTCAGGAGGACCGCCGGGACGGCCGGCACCCACAGGAAGGCCAGTCCGGCCACCGCCGCGACCACCGCGCCGAGCGCGAAGGCCAGGAAGAGGACGGTGACCATCCGGCGCCGGCGGGCCAGCAGGAGCGCCCGGCGCTCCGCCCCGGCCTGCTGCTCGGGGGCCGGCCGCTCGGGGCGCTCCGCCAAGGGCTCCGGTTCCCGGTCCGCGGGGTCGCCGGAGACGGCCTCGTCCCGTGCGGGAGGGCCGTCGCTGCTCTGCTCGCCGTCACGCGGTTCGTCGCCCAGGGCCCGGGCCACCCGCCGTTCCAGCGCCGAACGCCCGGCCAGCAGGCGGATGGCGGTGCTGAAGCGTTCCGTCGGGCGCGCCTCGTTGAGTTCGTCCTGCCTGCGAAGCCACATGGGCACCAGATAGGCGGCCCAGGCCCCTACGATGACGGCGTAGATAAGGCCGCTACTGCTCACGATTCACACCGTACGGGCGACGGGGAAGGCCTGGCAGCAATTTGGCGCGGCGTGTCGTGTGATCAAGCTGATTCTCCGACTATTTTGACGGTATTTGTGCCCGTCCGTCGCCGCGGTGATGCCATATCGATATTTGATTCGAACATGTATTCAATTATCGGGCTCGGCAGCGGAACTGAGCTCCCGCCAACGCTCCAGCATCCCCTCGGGAACCTCCTCGGCGGTCAGCGCGTACACGAGGTGGTCGCGCCAGTCACCGTCGATGTGGAGATAGCGCGGGCGCATTCCCTCCGGACGGAAGCCGAGTTTTTCCACCACCCGGCGGCTCGGGCCGTTCTCCGGTCGGATGCAGACCTCGATCCGGTGCAGCCCGAGGTTGCGGAAACAGTGGTTGACCGAAAGCGCCACGGCGGTGGGCATGATGCCCCGGCCGGCCACCGCCTCGTCGACCCAGTAGCCGACGTTGGCCGAGCACATCGAGCCCCACGTGATGCCGCCGACGGTCAGCTGCCCGACCAGCCGGCCCTTGTAGAGCACGACGAAGGGCAGCATCCGCCCGGCCGAGGCCTCACCGCGCAGGAAGCGGACCATCTGCCGGAAGGTCGGGCGCGGCCCGGCGGCCTGGCCGGCCGGTCCGGGCGGCACGGTGGCCTCCCAGCGGCGCAGCCAGTCCCGGTTGCGGCGGCTGACCTCCTGCCACTCGCGCTGGTCGCGGGCCCGGATCGGGCGCAGCGCGACGTCCCCCGCGTGGAGCTCCACCGGCCAGCCGGCGTTCAGTGCGCTCTCCCGGGTGCCGCGTCGTCGGGCCGGGGGTGGTCCCCGCCGCCGAGCTGGTCGACGGCGTGGGCGAGCAGCGGCTCCAGGACGGCGAGGCCGTCCCGGACGCCGCCGGTCGACCCCGGCAGGTTGACGATCAGGGTACGTCCGGCGAGGCCGGCCAGCCCGCGGGAGAGGGCCGAGGTCGCCACCCTGTCGCGGCCGTACGCGCGGATCGCCTCGGCGATGCCGGGGACCTGCCGGTCGATCACCCGGGCGGTCATCTCGGGGGTGAGGTCCATCGGCGAGATGCCGGTGCCGCCGGTGGTCAGCACGACGTCGTAGCCGGCCGCGACGGCCTCGCGCAGGGCGGCCTCGACCGGCTCGCCGTCGGGGACGACCCGGGGGCCGTCCGCGGTGAAGCCCATCGCGGTCAGTCCGGCGACCAGCAGCGGGCCGCCCTTGTCCTCGTAGACGCCCGCCGAGGCGCGGTTGGAGACGGTCACCGCCAACGCCTTCATGCGCCCACCTCGCTTCGCTCGGCAGGCGCTTCGCGCAACCCGCACCTCTCGATGGTTCGCTCTCCCCCAGCCTCCGGCCGGGGGCACCCCCGTCGCTCGCTCACTGCGCCGCCTCCGGGGCGGACCAGTCGCCGCTCTTGCCGCCGGTCTTGCTGAGCACCCGGACGGACTCGATGGTGGCGCCCTTGTCCACCGCCTTGACCATGTCGATGAGGGTCAGCGCGGCTACCGTGACGGAGGTCAGCGCCTCCATCTCGACGCCGGTGCGGTCGGCGGTCCGCACGGTGGCGGTGATCTCGACCGCGTCGTCCGCGACGGCGAGGTCGACCTTCACGCCGGAGACGGCGATCGGGTGGCAGAGCGGGATCAGGTCGGGCGTCTTCTTGGCGCCCATGATCCCGGCGATGCGGGCGACCGCGAGGGCGTCGCCCTTGGGTACGCCCTCGCCGCGCAGCAGTTCGACCACCTTCGGGGAGACTCGGACCCGGCCGGCCGCGACGGCGGTGCGCGCGGTGGTGGCCTTCTCGGAGACGTCGACCATCCGGGCCGCGCCCTGGTCGTCGACGTGGGTGAGGCGGTCGCCGGGGGGAGGTGTCGTCACGGGGGCTCCAGGGGCGCGCAGATCGAATACCGCGCTACCGTACAGCTCCCCCGCCCCGCCGCGTGGGAGGGGCCGGATCACGGGACGGGACGGGCCCCGGGAGCCTCACGCGTCGAGCAGGACTACGTCCACCTCGCTGCCGGCGGGCAGCTCGGTGACGTCCTCGGGGACGGTGATCAGGCAGTTCGCCAGCGCCAGCGCGCCGACCAGGTGGGACTCGGCGCCGCCGACCGGCTCGACCGTGCCGTCCGCCGCGTACCGCCCGCGCAGGAACTGCCGCCGCCCTACGGGGGAGCGCAGCGCCGACGGGCAGAGCGCGCGGACCACCGGGCGGTGGATGTCGGGGGCGCCGAGCATGGTGCGGATGACCGGCCGGACGAACAGCTCGAAGGAGATGTAGGCGCTGACCGGGTTGCCGGGCAGGGCGAGCAGCGGCACGCCGTCCGCGCCGCCGATCCGGCCGAAGCCCTGCGGCTTGCCTGGCTGCATCCGCAGCCGCCGGAAGTCGACATCGGCGGCTGCGCCGTAGGACTCGAAGACCTCCTTGACCACGTCGTACGCGCCGACGCTGACGCCGCCGCTGGTGACGATGAGGTCGGCGCGACCGAGCTGGTCCTCCAGGACGGCGCGCAGCCGGGCGGCGTCGTCCGGGACCCCGCCGACCCGGTAGGCGATGGCGCCGGCCTCCTGGGCCGCGGCGGTGAGGGTGAAGCTGTTGGAGTCGGGGATCTGCCCGGGGCCGACGGGCTCACCGGGCTGGACCAGCTCGCTGCCGGTGGACAGCACGACGACCCGGGGGCGGGGGCGGACCTTCACGGTGGCCCGGCCGATCGCGGCGAGCAGGCCGAGCTGGGTGGGGCCGAGCCGGGTGCCGGCCTCCAGGACGCGCGAGCCGGCCGCGACGTCGCTGCCGCGGCGGCGGATGTGGGCGCCCTCGGCGACCGGGCGCAGGACCCGGACCTCCTCGTCCTCGACGGCCGCGGTCATCGCGTCGGCCGCCTCTCCGGTGCCGGTGCCGCCGTCGGTCCACTCGACCGGGGCGACGGCCTCGGCGCCGGGCGGGACGGGGGCGCCGGTCATGATCCGGGCGGCCTGGCCCGGCCCGACCCGGGGCAGCTCGCCGGCGCCGGCCGCGATGTCGCCGACCACGGCGAGCACCGAGGGGTACTCGGCGGTGGCGCGGGTGGTGTCGGCGGTGCGGAGGGCGTAGCCGTCCATCGAGCTGTTGTCGAAGGGCGGCAGGTCGCCGGCCGCGAGCACGTCCTCGTCGAGCCGGCAGCCGCGGGCGTCGAGCAGGCCGAGCTCGATGGCGGGCAGCGGGGCGACGGAGGCGAGGACGTCGGCGAGGTGCTCGTCGACGGTCCAGAGCCGCGCAGCCGCCGGCGCCGGGTCCGCGGCGGCGTCGCAGCAGGCTGCGGCGGCGCTGTGGCTGTGCTCGGACCCGGTCATCGGCGGCTCGCTCTCTGTCGGTGTGTCAGTCCTGCAGCTCGGAGGCGACGAACTCCCGCAGCCAGGAGCGGAACTCCGGGCCCAGGTCCTCGCGCTCGGAGGCCAGTCGGACGATGGCGCGCAGGTAGTCCGCGCGGTCGCCGGTGTCGTAGCGGCGGCCCTTGAAGAGGACGCCGTGCACCTGGCCGCCGGACTCCGGGTCGCGGGTGGTCAGCTCGCGCAGGGCGTCGGTGAGCTGGATCTCGCCGCCGCGGCCGGGCGGGGTCTCGCGCAGCACGTCGAAGACGGACGGGTCGAGGACGTAGCGGCCGATGACGGCGTAGTTCGACGGGGCGTCGGCGGTGTCGGGCTTCTCGATCAGGTCGGTCACCTGGAAGACGTCCTCGCCGAAGCCGTTCGCCTTGACGGCGGCGCAGCCGTACAGGTGGATCTGGGAGGGATCGACCTCCATGAGGGCGACGACCGAGCCGCCGAGCTCCTGCTGGACCTCGATCATGCGGGCCAGCAGCGGGTCGCGCGGGTCGATCAGGTCGTCGCCGAGCAGGACGGCGAACGGCTGGCCGGCGACGTGCTGCTCGGCGACCGAGACGGCGTGGCCGAGGCCCTTCGGGTCGCCCTGGCGGACGTAGTGCATGTTGGCCAGTTCGACGGACTCGCGGACGCGGCGCAGGCGGTCCTCGTCGCCCTTGCGGGCGAGCAGCTCCTCCAGCTCGTAGGCACGGTCGAAGTGGTCCTCCAGCGCGCGCTTGTTGCGGCCGGTGACCATCAGTATGTCGGACAGCCCGGCGGCGGCGGCCTCCTCGACGACGTACTGGATCGCCGGCTTGTCGACGACGGGCAGCATTTCCTTCGGCGTGGCCTTGGTGGCCGGGAGGAAGCGGGTGCCCAGTCCGGCCGCGGGTACCACGGCCTTGGTTACCGGAATTCGAGTGTTGGTCGTCGTCATGCGTAAACCTTACTAAGGCACGTTTTCACCCGTCCGGGCGCGGTCGGACGACTAGGGGAGCCCGTCGCCGGGGCCGGCCACGGTGGCAGGCGTCTGGGAAATGACCGGCTGGACGAGGGGGTCCCCGCCGGCACAGGGCGACAGACTACCCGGCTTTCCCGAACGGTCACGTTCGGCAGTCGGGCCGTCCTGCGTGCCGGAAGCGACGGGTGCGCGGCGCCCGGCCGGCAGGCTTCCGCGCCAGCAGTCGCCGCCCGCCGAGCGGGCCTCGGCGAGCGCCCGGTCGGCGGCCCGGAGCAGGACGGCGGCGTGGGTGCCGTCCTCGGGGAGCACGGCCACGCCGACAGCGGCGGTGAGGCCGTTGCCGCGCGCCGGGCGGGGCTCGCGCGGGCCGGAGGACCAGTCGAGCAGCAGGTGCCGGCGCACCGACCAGACCAGCCGTTCGGCGACCTGCGCGGCGCCCTCGGCGCCGGTGTCGGGCAGGATCACCAGGAACTCCTCGCCGCTGTACCGGCCGAGGGTGTCGGCCCGGCGGATCTCCATCGCGAGCCGCTGGGCGAGGTCGCGCAGCACCGCGCCGGCCCGCGCCCGCCCGTGCTCGGCGACGATCGCGTCGAAGCCGGCGATCTCCAGCAGCAGCACGGCCAGCGGGCGCGGCCCGACCTGCTGGTCGGCGTGCTCGGCGCGGCGGGCCCGCTCGAGTTCGCGGTCCAGGGTGAGCTGGAGGTGCCGGTAGTTCCACACTCCGGTGAGCGGGTCGCAGGAGGCGGTGCGCTCCAGCTCGGCGCAGCGGCCCTCAAGCTCGGCGACCCGCTCGTGCAGCAGCGCCTCCCGGTCGGCGGCCTCGCCGTGCGCCCGGCGCAGCCGCAGGCCGAGCACGGCGGTGCCGGCCAGCGCGGGGACGCTCAGCGCGGCCAGGGTGTGGACCAGCAGCGGGGTGGGCAATCGGGGCGCCCTTTCGCGTGTCAGGCTCTGCCCGTCGGAGGCGGAAGCCGTGGAGGAGAGCTGAGGAGATCCGGGGAGATCCCATGCACAACGAGAAGAGCGGGCTGAGGACACGGCTGCTGGCCGATCGCCGCGCACTCACCGGGGAACAGCGCGCGAAGGCGGCGCGCGCACTGGCCGCGCACGCCGGTGGGCTGGCCGCACCGGGTGCCACGGTCGCCGCGTACGTCTCGGTCGGCGCCGAGCCGGGGACGGGGCCGCTGCTGGACGCGCTGCGGGCGAGGGGCGTGCGGGTGCTGCTGCCCGTCCTGCTGGCCGACAACGACCTGGACTGGGCGGCGTACGAGGGCGCGGATGCACTGGTCCCGGCCGGGCGCGGGCTGCTGGAGCCGGTCGGGCCGCGGCTGGGGCCGGAGGCCGTCGTGCGGGCGTCGGTGGTGCTGCTGCCGGGGCTGGCGGTGGACCGGCGCGGGCTGCGGCTGGGCCGCGGTGGCGGCAGCTACGACCGGGTGCTGGCCCGCCTGGAGCGGGCCGGGGCACGGCCGGTACTGGCGGTGCTGCTGTACGAGCACGAGCTGCTGGCGGAGGTGCCGGCCGAGGCGCACGACCGTCCGGTGGACGTGGCGGTCACGCCGTCGGGGCGGCACTCGCTCGGGTGAGACGGCGGCGGCCCCGCTCGCCGTGCGAGCGGGGCCGCCTTCCCTCAAGGCATCAGCCGTTGGTCAGGACCAGCTTGTGCTTGGTCGCCTTCTCGACCGCGTCCGGCGTGTAGGCCCAGGTCAGCAGCTTGCCCTTGAGCCAGAGGTCGGTCTGGTCGTTGTAGTTCTCGTGGAAGGCGTGGCCGGAGGCGCCGCCGACGTTGACCCAGCGCGAGGAGTCGAAGTCGCTCAGGTCGACGACCATGCGCATCGACGGGATCCAGTCCACCTGGTAGCCGGCCGCCGCGTTCCAGCCCGCCGCGTCGACCGCCGCCGAACTGCCGGAGAGGCGGTACGGGCCACGGTTGAGCAGCTTGTGCACGAGGCCGGAGGCGATCGACGAGTCGTCGGTGCCCATGGTCTGCTCGCGCAGCGTCAGCTTGTGCAGGCGGCCCCAGCTCCAGGTGGAGACGTCCTTGCTGAGCAGCGAGGTGAGCTCCTGCCGGGCGTTCTTCATCGCCTCCTGGAGCAGGTTGTCCAGGCCCTTCTGCTCCTTGTGCTGCGAGTCGATGTACGTCCACCACGAGCTGTCGGGCTTGTCCAGCTGCTGGCGCACGACCTCGGTCCAGCGGTCCCCGCCGTCCGGCTGGGCCTTGCTCGGGTCGCGGGTGCCGCACTCGGTGACGATCTTGCTGGAACTGTCCGGCTTGGTCGGGTCGTCCTGCTGGCGCACCAGCAGGCAGTTGCCCTTGGCCCGGATGTCGGCCGGGAACTTCTGGCCGAACGCGAGGGTGAGCAGTTGGCGCCAGACCGCGTTGTAGTACGCGGCGGCTGCCGAGTCGGCGTCCTGGTGGTAGTTCCAGTCCTTCAGGAGGTCCTGGGCCTCGCGCACGTACGGGTCGTCGATCTGCTGCTTGAGCAGCAGCGGGACGAGCGTCTTGGCCATGATGCCGGTGTTGTCCAGCTGCAGGGTCTGCATGTCGTCCGGCGAGATCTTGCCGTTGTTCTTGAGCAGGCCCTCGATCTGGTCGGTGATCTCCTTGGCCCGGGTGCCGTACTCCCAGTCCTTGGTCAGGCTGTACTTGTACGTCGGGTCCACCACGGCCTGGTTGGCGGTGACGATGTAGCCGGAGGACGGGTTGAGGCTCCACGGCAGGGCGTTGAAGGGGACCGAGCCCTTCCACTGGTAGGAGGAGTCCCAGCCGGGGGCCGGCATGGTGCCGTCGCCCTTGCCGCGGACCGGGATGACGCCGGGGGCCTGGTAGCCGATGTTCCTGGCGTCGGCGTAGATCAGGTTCTGCGCGGGAACGGCGAAGTCCTTGGCGGCGGTCCGGAAGTCGTCCCAGTTCTTCGCCTTGTCCAGCCCGAAGACGGCGTCCATGGTGTTGCCGGGGCTGAGCGCGGTCCACTGCAGGGCGACGCCGTAACCGCCGGTGCCGCGGTCGGGTGCGGCGGTGCCGTTCGGGGCGTACTTGCCGACGTTCTGCTGCTCGGTGCTCTGGTCGGAGATGAGCGGGGCGCCGGTCTGGGTGGTGCGGACGGTGATGGTGCGGTCCTCGCCGCCGGCGACCTTGATGGTCTCCTTGCGGAGGTCGAACTTCGTGTCCTTGCCGTCCACCTGGTAGGTGTCCGGGCCGGTGACCTTCTCCAGGTACAGGTCGGTGACGTCGGCGCCGAGGTTGGTGAAGCCCCAGGCGATGTCCTTGTTGTGGCCGATCACCGCACCGGGCATGCCCGCGAAGGTGAAGCCGGTGACGTCGAACTGGCAGGCCGGCGAGGCGGTGCGGCAGTGCAGGCCCATCTGGTACCAGACCGAGGGCAGGCCGGGGCCGAGGTGCGGGTCGTTGGCCATCAGCGGCTTGCCGGTCGTGGTGTGCGTGCCGGCCACCACCCAGGAGTTGGAACCGATGCCCTGGCCCGGACGGCCGAGCAGCTGCGGCATCGCGTCGACCCGGTCGGTGAGGCCCTGGAGGAGCGCCTTGGTGGTGGCCGCGCCCTGCGCGGTGGCGGCGGCGGTGCCGGGGCCCGGCTGCGTGGAGCCGTCGGCCGGGCGGTAGGTGTCGCCCGCGACCGTGCCGGTCTTCACGATCGTGCCGTTGCGGCCGTACGGGTAGTCCGGGTACAGCTCGGCGATCTTGTCGGGGCTGAAGTCCTGGGCCAGCAGCGAGCGGTCGATCTCCTCCTGGAGGTTCCCGGAGAGGTTCCAGGCCATCGCCTTGAGCCAGGCCACCGAGTCGACCGGGGTCCACTGCTCGGGCTTGTAGCCGCCGTTGACGACGCCCAGCATCGTGTACTCCACCGAGGCCTTCTCCCCGCCGGGGTGCTCGGCCAGCCAGGCGTTGACGCCGTCGGAGTACGCCTGCAGGTACTTCTTGGTCTCCGGCGACAGCTTGGTGTCGAACTCCTTCTGCGCCACCTGCCGCCAGCCCATGGTGCGGATGAAGGCGTCGGTGTCGACCTGGGAGTCGCCGAACATCTCGGAGAGGCGGCCGGCGGTGATGTGCCGGCGGACGTCCATCTCCCAGAAGCGGTCCTGCGCCTGGACGTAGCCCTGGGCGCGGAAGAGGTCCTCGGCGGTGTCGGCATAGAGCTGCGGGATGCCGTTGGCGTCCCGCTTGACGTCGACCGGGGCGCTCAGGCCCGCCACCTTCACGGTGCCGTCGACCGTCGGGAAGGACGCGCGGACCGCGGCGGTCCCGCGGTAGCCGCCGTAGCCGACGCCGGCCACCAGCAGCACGACCAGCACGATCACGATCAGACGGGCGCGCCGGAACTTCTTCGAGCGGGGCATCTGGGTCCTTGCGGTCCTCGACTTCGGGGCGGGCGGGGTGTCCAGGGCCTTCGGCCGTGACAGGGCACCACATTAGGCCGAGTCCGTGGGACGGCGTGCACGGGGACGGCTCGGAACGGCGGCTGCGCGAGGAGACCGACTAAAGATATGGCAAAATGTTAGAATGAGTAACGATCCGCAAGAGGAGTATTGACGGCTTCTTGACGGGTCCCGCACTACGAGACACCCCGCCCGCCCCCAGCCTGCCCGAGGTGCCCCTGCGTGAACGTCGACCACCTGAACCAGCTGCTTCTCGAGTTCTCCGCGATCCTCCTGGTCGCGGTGGTCGCCGTGCGGATATCGACCCGATCAGGGCTACCCAGCCTCCTCGTCTACCTCGGCATCGGTGTCGCCCTCGGCCAGGACGGCATCGGCATCACCTTCAACAACGCCGAGCTCACCCAGGTGCTCGGCTACGCGGCCCTCGTGGTGATCCTGGCCGAGGGCGGCCTGAAGACCAGCTGGAGAGAGGTCAAGCCGGTGATGCCGGCGGCCACCGTGCTCGCCACCGCCGGCGTCGGGGTGAGCGTGTTCGTCACCGCCGCGGGCGCGCACTGGCTGGTCGGGCTGGACTGGCGCACCTCGATGCTGCTCGGCGCGATCGTCTCCTCCACCGACGCCGCGGCCGTCTTCTCCGTCCTGCGGATGGTCCCGCTGCCGCACCGGCTCACCGGCCTGCTGGAGGCCGAGTCCGGCTTCAACGACGCGCCCGTCGTCATCCTGGTCGTCGCCTTCGCCACCGCCGGCGAGCTGGACTCCTGGTACGTCCTGATCGCCACGATCGTCGCCGAGCTCGCGATCGGCGCGGCGGTCGGCCTCGCGGTCGGCAAGCTCGGCGCGTTCGGGATCAAGCACGTCGCCCTGCCGTCCTCCGGCCTCTACCCGATCGCCGTCATGGCGCTGACCGTGCTCGCCTACGCGGGCGGCGCGCTGCTGCACGGCTCCGGCTTCCTCGCCGTCTACATCAGCGCGGTGATCCTCGGCAACGCCAAACTGCCGCACGGCCCGGCGGTGCGCGGCTTCGCGGACGGCCTGGCCTGGATCGGGCAGATCGGGATGTTCGTCCTGCTCGGCCTGCTGTGCACGCCCGAGACGATGGGCGACTCGGTGATCCCGGCGCTGGTCGTCGGCGCGGTGCTGGTGTTCCTCGCGCGGCCGCTCTCGGTGGTGCTCGCGCTGACGCCGTTCCGGGTGCCCGCGAAGGAGCAGGCCCTGCTGAGCTGGGCCGGACTGCGCGGGGCGGTACCCATCGTGCTCGCCACCATCCCGGTGGTCTCGGGCGCGCGCAAGGCCGAGGACGTGTTCAACATCGTCTTCATCCTGGTCGTCGTCTTCACCCTGCTCCAGGGTCCGACCCTGCCCTGGGTGGCCAGGCAGCTGCGGATCGGCGAGGGTGCGATGGGCCAGGACCTCGACATCGAGTCCGCGCCGCTGGAGAAGCTGCACGGCCACCTGCTGTCGGTCGCGCTCTCCCCCGCGTCCCGGATGTCCGGGGTGGAGGTCGGCGAGCTGCGGCTGCCCAAGGGGGCGGCGGTCACGCTGGTCGTGCGGGAGGGGAACTCCTTCGTGCCGGACAAGGCGACGGTGCTGCGCGGCAGTGACGAGCTGCTCGTGGTCACGACGGACGAGGTCGGCGAGGCGGCGGAGCAGCGGCTGCGGGCCGTGGACAAGGGCGGCAAGCTCGCGGGGTGGCTGTCCGGGAAGTGAGGTGTCCGCGGGCCTCGGGGGCCTCGGCGGGGCTCGGGGGGCTCGCGGGGCTCGGGGGGCTCGCGGGCCGCTTCTGCCTGGTGGGATGGCTGGGCCTGGCTCATCTACGCGCGTAACTGTATGCTGGCCGAACCATCGTTTTGACCAACCCAGTATCTGCCTGATGCAGAGTTGGCGCGACCGCTCGGCGGCTGCGGCCCGGCTCTCGGCAACACGCCGGAGCGGCCCGGTATCTACCCCGGTCGACGCGCGAGAGGACGACTCTCGGCGCCGTCGGGGCCACCCCATGCCCTTGCCGCGCTACCAGGCAGCAGGAAGGACGACCGTGACGGCCCGCCGAACGGTCGACGACTCCACGGACACCCGCACCGCTCCGGACGCCGCACCCGCGCGCGTCGGATACGGCGCGCTGCTGCGCACGCCGGGTGCCTGGACGTTCCTGGCACCCGCGTTCGTCGCGCGGCTGCCCTACGCGATGCTCAGCATGGGCATCCTGATGCTCGTCACGGGCACCGGGGGCTCGTGGGGCACGGCCGGCACGGTCTCAGCGGTCGCCGCCGTCGCCCAGGCCCTGATCGGCCCGCAGACCGGCCGGTTCGCGGACCGCTACGGGCAGGCCACCGTCCTCGTCCCGACCGTCCTCGTGCACGCCGTCTCGGTCGCCGCGCTGATCACGCTGGCGAACGGCCACGCGCCGGCCTGGAGCCTGTTCCTGGCCGCCGTCCCGGCCGGCGCGAGCGTGCCGCAGATCGGCGCGATGGTCCGGGCCCGCTGGGTGGCCAAGCTCAGCGCCGAGGGCGCGTCCGCCTCCTCGGCCGCCAAGGTGAGCACCGCGTTCGCGTTCGAGTCCGTGACGGACGAGTTCACCTTCGTGGTCGGCCCGATCCTGGCCGCCAAGATCGCCACCTCGGTCAACCCCTCCGCGAGCCTGATCGCGGAGGCCGCGCTGACCTTCGCCGGCGGCCTGGTCTTCGCCGCCCAGCGCCGCACCGCGCCCGCCCGGATCCTGCCGCGGCCCGGGGCGCAGCGCGTCTCCGCACTCGCCTCGCCCGGCGTCCGGCTGCTGGCCGGGGCCATCCTCGGGGTGGGTGCCGTGTTCGGCGGCATGCAGGTCTCGGTCAACGCCTTCGCCGACTCGGTCGGTCAGCACGCCGCCGCCGGCACCGTGTACGGGATCTTCGCCGGCGGCTCGATGGTGGCCGGTGCGCTCTACGGCGCGATCGCCTGGCGGCGCGCGGTGCAGCAGCGGATGGTCATCAGCTACACGCTGCTGGTGCTGGGCTGCTCGACGCTGTGGGCGATGCCCAACCTGGTCACGCTCTCGATCGCGGGGCTGGTCTGCGGTCTGGCCATCGCGCCGACCCTGATCAGCGGTTACACCCTGGTCGAGACACTGGTCGCGGACGGTGCCAAGACCGAGGCGTTCACCTGGCTGACCGGTGCCATCGGCCTCGGCCTGGCGGTCGGCTCGATGGTCGCCGGGCGGCTGATCGACGGCCACGGGCCGTCGGCCGGGTTCCTGGTGCCGGCGATCGGCGCCGGGCTGGGGCTGACGGCGCTGGTCTCGCTGCGGCACCTGCTGACGCCGTCGGGCGGGCCGAGCACGGTGGTCGCGGGGTCGGGCGCGGATGCCGTCGAACCCCAGCTGGTGGGCGCCACCAAGGGCTGAGGGGCGCCGGGGCGGCCCCGGAGCGACGCCGTCGGGCGTCCGGACCGGGCCCATGTCACACCGGAGTCGCTGGACTCATCCAGCGGAATACCGCATCATTGACCATCGTTAGCACTCATCAGGCGCGAGTGCCAGGAGGAAGACAAGTGCCCACGTACCAGTACCAGTGCACCGAGTGCGGCAACGGCCTGGAGGCGGTGCAGAAGTTCACCGACGACGCGCTGACCACCTGCCCCGACTGCCAGGGGAAGCTGCGCAAGGTCTTCTCGGCCGTGGGCGTGGTCTTCAAGGGCTCCGGCTTCTACCGGACCGACAGCCGCTCGTCCTCCAGCAGCTCGGTGAGCTCCTCGTCCTCCGGCTCGTCGACGTCGCCCTCGTCGTCCTCGGCCTCGACGTCGTCCTCCACGGGCTCGTCCTCCTCGGGTTCGTCCTCCCCGGCTCCGGCCGCCAGCTGACTCCAGCACGCCGCGAAAGGCCCGTTGCCCCGCTTCACGCGAGGGCGGCGGGCCTTTTCGCCGTCCTCGCCCTCACTTGCCCCGTCACCGCCGACGGGCCGGATCAGCTCGGACGGGTGGACGAAGTTGTCCACAGGGCCGGGTTTTCCACAGGCTGCGGATAACGCCTTCCGCCTTTCGGCGCGGACGCTCATCGTGGGGTCACCAGAGACCGGCCGACCCCGGAGGTGGTTCCCGATGAACGCCCTCAGCTGTTCCGTACCACTCCCCGCGCCCGCAGTGCCGCCCCGCCGGGCGGTGCCGAGCTTCCGGCCGATCCGGCGCGGGGCCGGCGGCTGGCACCGTTGGCGGCACGCCGTCCGGCGGCGGGCCGGGGTGCCGGCGCTGGTGCTGCTCGCGGTGGCCGCGGCGCTCGCGCTCGGGCCCGCGCGAGCCGGATCGCCGCCGCCGTCGAGTGGCGCCCTGGGCCAGGCGGGTTGTCGATCCGGGGCTTCGGGTGATCACCCGTAACCGGTCGACGACTTCGTCGTTCGAGGCGGCATGAAGGGCTTCAAGGAATTCCTGCTGCGTGGAAACGTCGTCGAACTCGCCGTCGCCGTCGTCATCGGTGCGGCCTTCACCAACATCGTCAACGCCTTCGTCAAGGGCGTGATCAATCCGATCGTCGGTGTTTTCGGGACGAAGGACCTGGCGGCGTACAGTTCCTGCCTCAAGGGGCCCTGCGAGGTGAGCGCCACCGGTGCGGTCACGTCCGGGATCCTCGTCCTGTGGGGCTCGGTGCTCAGCGCCGTACTCCAGTTCCTGATCACCGCGACGGTCGTCTACTTCGTCCTGATCATGCCGATGAACCGGCTGGCCGCCAAGCGCAAGAGCCCCGACGAGGTCACGGAGGAGGTCGAGGCCAAGGAGGTCCAGCTGCTCACCGAGATCCGCGACGCCCTGGTCGCCCCGCAGCGCTGAGGGCGGCCTCCGCCCCCCGCTCTCCGTTCCGCCCAGTCCGTTCCGCCCAGGCCGTTCCGCTCAGTCCCCGTGGTGCGGCGGGCGCTGGCTCAGGTACCAGTCCAGCCCCCGCCCGCCCCCGCCCCCGGGGCGGTCGCCCCAGCCGGCGTCGGTGTCGTCCCGGGACTGCCGGTCCAGCGGGTCGCCGAAGATGAGGCGCGCCTGGGCCCGGGCCTTCTCCTGCGCCTTCTCCTGGGCCTCCGGCCGCTGCGCCGTCCGCTCCTGTGCCACCCGTTCCTGCCCTCGTCCCTGCTCGCTCACCCTGTTCACCCCGCTGCTCGCCCCGGTCGTCCTGTCCCTCCAGCCTAAGAGTCCGCGGCAGCCCGCCGGGCCAGGATGCGGGCACGACGGCTACTGGCCGCGGTACATCTCCGCCACCAGGAACGCCAGGTCCAGCGACTGGCTGCGGTTGAGGCGCGGGTCGC